>NZ_JBHWKR010000004.1:219922-624617 GCF_042730855.1 Kribbella sp. NPDC059898 | reverse complement strand
CAGCCCGCGCTCCGCGCGGGCGGCGGGGGTTCAGTTGGAGCGACCAGCAGCCGGGGCTGCGGTCTGCGGCGGGGCCGGGGCTGGGGCTGGGGCTTGTGGTGAGGCTGGGGCTGCGGCTTGTGGTGGGGCTGGGGCTGTGGTCAGGTGTTGTTGCAGGAATGTCAGTTCCTTCTCGACTACCTGTTCGTGGGCGGTGGTGAAGGGGGCGTAGTGGTTGCCGGGGACCTGGAGGACCTCGGCCTTGGGGGTGGTGGCGGCAGCTTTGAGGGTGGGGGCTGCTAGGGCTGACTTGTCGTCTTTGCAGACGACGTACAGGATCGGGCAGCGGGCGTCCGGGGCGTACTTCGCCGGGCGGTAGAACACGGCCGGCAGCACCGAGCGGGCGGCGATCGCCTGTTGCCACTCGGGGTAGCGGTTGTCGGGGCTGAGGATGTCGCTGCCGAGTAGTGCGTCAGGGGTGTTGAGGAGGGCGACAGTGCCGGTCGGGCCGGCCAGGTCGACCAGGCGCGGTGGGCGTTTGAGCCAGCTGCCGACGACATCCAGCAACGCCCGCCCGATCAGCCGGAGCGCGGCGCCCGTCGACTGGTAGCGGGACGCGTGGCGCGTGACAGTAGGCCCGTCGACGTTGGCCGACTGGGCGATCGCGGCCGAGAGACCCAGGTCCTCCGCGGCCAGCTGCACGATGTACCCGCCCGGCAGCGAGAACGCCCAGATCCCCACCCGCTCCACCCCGGGCAGCGTCTTCGCGTACGCGATCGCCGCCCGCCAGTCCTCCAGCTGGTCCCGTACCCGCGCCACCTGCCGCGGCTCCCCGGCGCTCTCGCCGAGGTTGCGGTGGTCGAACGCCAGCACACTGAATCCGGCCGCGGCGAACCGCTCCGCGAACCGATCCGTCCCCGGCTCCTTCGTCACTCCGAAGCCGCCGGTCATCACCACGCACCCGCCGTTGGTCCCCGGGTAGTGCCAGGCCGCGCACGCAACGCCGGCACTCGTGAAGCTCACCTTCTCGCGCATACCAGAAGTGAACCACGTGGTTCGCAAACTTGTCTACGCCCTTTCCTCCCGCTCCAGCGCCCGAGTCAACGCCGCGAACCCGGCCTCGATCCCCGCCGCGTCCCCACTCGTCCGCCACTCGATCAAGAACCCGCGCAACGTCCCGAGGATCAGCTCCGCCACCTCCGTACGCCGTTCCGACGCCCACGACTCCGGGCACAACGCCAGCAACGTCGGCAGGTACTGCCGCGACGCCGACCGCGCCAGATCGGCGTACCGCGCCGCGTCGTACATCGCCAGCCCGATCGCCTGGTCGAGCACCCACGACTCCTCCCCGATCAGCGTCGGCCACATCGACCGCACCCGGTCGGCGAGCGACCCGCCCTGCTCGGCCGCCGCCGACACCGCGCGGGTGATCCGGCGTTCGCGCAACTGCAGAACCGCCTGCGTCAGCAGGTCTTCCGCGCCCTCGAAGTGGTACAGCAGCACCTTGTGCGTCGTACCGGCCGCCCGCGCCGCGCGCCGCAGCGAGAAGTCGACGAGCCCGTTCGTCCCGAGGTCGTCCGCGACCTTGTCGAGCAGCTCCCGCCGCCGCGCCTCACCCCGCGGCGACTTCGCCGACCGCCGATACCCCGTCCGTTCCTCAGTCACCCCGCCAGTATCAGCGACTCCGTCCACCGCCGCAGGTACGCCGTCACCTCGGCGGCGCCGCCGGTCACCGGAGCGACGTACCCGTCCGGCCGCACCACCACGTAGCCGGAGCGCGGATAACCGTTGCCCTCGACATCGATCGCGATCGCGCCGTGCACCGCCGGCACACCGATCGCCAGCACCGTGAACCGCCGCTCCCGGAACAGCTCGAACAGCCGCACCGACCCGTCCGCGGTCCACCCCGTCCCGCCCGGCGCGGTGTCACCGGCCCGCAGCCGACGCTTACCGGGAACGGTTCGTAGTACCGCGGGTGATCGTCGCGCCCGCGTCTGTCCTGCCGGGCCAGGAACCGCGTCCCCCCGCCAGGAACACCCGCCCGACCCGGGGCCGCTCCGCGATCCGCAGGCTGTATCGCCACACCGACAGCCGCCGCGGGTTGCTCACCCGCAGCTCCGGTACGCCGCTGCGCTCGACGGCCGCGCGCTGCAACCACTCCAGCGTCGGCTCCTCGTCCGCGCCGATCGACTGCCACGGCTCTCGTTCGCGGTACGGGCGCAACGCCGGCAGGTGATCGTCCCCGCCCCAGATGTGGACGGCATGCTGCGCGGGCCCGGAGACGTCAGCGTCCGGGAGCAACGCCCGTACGTCGTCCGTCCGGCCCTCGAAGGTGATCCCCAGCGCCTTCCGGACCGAGCTCCGGCCGCCGTCGCAGCCGACCAGGTACCGCACGCGCTCCTGCTAGCCGTCCTCGAACGTCGCGAGCACCGAGTCGCCCTGGTCGGCGAACCCGGTCGTCGTGGTCCCGAACTCGACCTCGACGCCGCGTCGCGCGAGCTCGTCGCGGAGGATCTGCTCGGTCCGGTACTGCGGCAGCGACACGTAGTTCGGGAACGACCGGGCCGGCGTCGGCGGATCGGGCTCGGTCGTGAAGTCGGCGAGGAGTGCGCCACCGAGCTGGACGTGGGTCCGGGTGTTCGTCCCGGTCGCCGCGACGAACTCCTCCGCGACGCCGAAGCTGTCGAAGATCTCCAGGGTGCGGGGTTTGATCCCGAAACCGCGCGACCCCGGCTGCGGCCCGGGCGCCTCGTCGACGATCCGGACCGCGTGACCCCAGCGCGTCAGTTCGGTCGCCAGCGTCAGTTCGGTCGGACCGGCACCCACCACCAGTACGTCCACCATCTCTCGTCTCCCCTCGTTCGCCTCCAGATCGCGGAACCGGAAGACGTACGGGATCACGACCGCCGGCCGCGCGCAGCTGCGGCGGTGGATGCTCGAGCCGGCCGACGAGGTGGTGCGGAGCGCGGCGGCGCTGCGGCTGTTCCTGGTCGGGTCACTCGCGCCCGATGAGGCGCAGACCGTCGATCAGACGGAACGCCGGCTGGCCGTGCTGGAGGCGCAGATCGAGGAGGCGGGGCCGGAGTGGCAGTCGGACCCGCTGGCGTTCGGGCGGCTCGCGGCGGAACGTGGGCTGTGGATGCTCCCGGCCCTGCGGGACTGGGCGACATGGGGCCTGGAGCAACTGGATGCTCAGGTGAAGGACGCGACGAAGTAGCCGACGCCGTACGGCGCTGCGTCGTACAGGAGGTCGGCGTTCAGCGTCGTACCGGCGAGTGCGCCGGCGAGGACCTGCCAGGGGGCTCGGCCGGCTGCTTGAAGGACCGTGGCGAGGTCTGGGTCGAGGGCTGCCAGTACGTCGAGATCCCTGTTCTGGAAGGCTTTTGCGACGGTGGTGTCGAAGATCTCGGCGCGGGGATGCAGGTGGACCGGGGCGTGGTCGCTGCGGCGGGCCGAGCCGTCGCCCATGACCAGCAGGCCGATCCGGTCGTTGCCTGCGGCAAGCTCGTGGCCGATTTCCAGGCAGCGTTCGGGGGTCTCGTCTGCCGGGACCGCGAGGTAGGTGCGGGGCAGGCCGGCGGCCTTCGAACGCTCGAGGAGCCAGCCGCCTACGGTCAACGACAGGGGCAGGACGCGCGGTCCGGATCCGATCCGTACGTCGGGAGCGCCGTACGGGCCGAACGAGCCGCCCGCATCCGCGGCGTACGTCCCCGCCACCGGGCCGGAGCCGACGACGAGGACGCTGGTCGCGGACGACAACGCGTCGAGCGCCGCCCGGCAGGCAACCCGCAACGGCTCCAGCTCCGCCGCGGCCCCCGAGGCCAACTCAGGCACGACAATCGGCGGATGCGGACAAACCGCCGCCGCAACAACCCCCATCAGTCCACCCCTCCCTCAGGAGCACGAGACACGCCTCCGCCCACCTCCCCCGCAGGAGCGGCGGACGCCGCTCCACCCGCCTCCCCCGCAGGAGCGGGGAACGCCGCTCCACCCACCTCGCCCGCAGGAGCGGGGAACGCCGCTCCACCCACCTCGCCCGCAGGAGCGGGGAACGCCGCTCCACCCACCTCCCCCACAGGAGCGGGGAACGCCGCTCCACCCACCTCCCCCGCAGCAGCGGCAGACACGTCGGCGCCCACCTCCCCCACAGGAGCGGGGAACGCCGCTCCGCCCACCTCCCCCGCAGCAGCGGCAGACACGTCGGCGCCCTCCTCCCCCGCAGGATCGAGGGGCGCCGCTCGACCCGCCTCCCTCGCGGGAGCGGGGGGCGTGGTGCCGTGAGAGGGGCGGCCGTGGCGGAGGAAGAGGAAGCCTTCGTCGGTGGAGAGGATGTGGAGGAGTGGGAGGGGGCGGGCTTCGGTGGAGGCGAGGCCGTCGGTGATGCGGCGGGCGCCGGGGCCGGCGAGGAGGGGGGAGACGGTGAGGCAGAGCTCGTCGACCAGGTCGGCGTCGGTGAGTGAACCGAGCAGGTGCGGCCCGCCCTCACACAGGATCTGCGTCAGCCCCCGCTCCACCAAGGCGCCGACAGCCGCCGTCAGATCCACCGCGTCCTCGCCGCACACGAGTACGTCGGCAACCTCCGCCAGCGCCGCCCGTTGATCAGCCGGCGACGCCGCACACGTGATGACGATCGCCCGCGTCGGCGCCTCCGCGAACACCGGACTGTCGGCCGGCAAGTCGAGCCGCGCCGACACCGCGGCCAGCGTCGGGTTCTCCGGCAGTCCGTGCTCGACCCGCCACGCCCGCCGCTTCGACCCGAGCCGCAACCCGCCGTACCCCTCAGCGCGCAGCGTCCCCGCACCGACCAGCACCACGTCCGCAAGCATCCGCAGCCGCCCGAGCATGTTCTGGTCATCCTTGCTGGACAAGCCCCCGGACAGGCCCTTCACCGTCACCGCCCCGTCCAGGCTGGTGACGAAGTTCGCCCGGAGCCGCGGCACCGACCGATCCTCCACCGCGTACGCGGCGATCAGCTCGTCCTCGGTCAGCTCACGGCCGGCCGCACGATCTCGAATCACACCAGGCTCCTTCGGGTGTACGCCGGGGTCGCGGTCTTCCGCAGTACGGCGATCAGGTCGAGCGCCTGCCGGGAACCGGCGACGTCGTGCACCCGGAACACCCGCGCACCGAGCCACGCCGCGACGCTGACCGCGGCAAGGGTCGCCGGCCCGCGCCGGCCGGACGGCAGATCGAGGGTCTCGCCGAGGAAGTCCTTGTTCGACATCGCCACCAGCACCGGCCAGCCGGTCGCCGCCAGCTCGTCGACCCGGCGCGTCACCTCGAGCGAGTGCAGGGTGTTCTTGCCGAAGTCGTGCGTCGGGTCGATGACGATCCCGTCCGGGTGCACCCCGGCCGCGATCGCCTTCCGGGCCAGTGCGGTGGTCGTCCGGATCACGTCCGCGACCACGTCGTCGTACGCCATCCGGTGCGGGTCGGTGCGCGGCTTCAGGCCGCCGACGTGGCTGCAGACCAGGCCCGCGCCGACCTCGGCGGCGGCACCGGCGAGCTCGGAGTCGTGGCCGGACCAGGTGTCGTTGATCAGGTTCGCCCCGGCGGCGCCGACCCGGCGGGCGACGCCGCTGCGGTAGGTGTCGACGCTGATCAGCAGCTCCGGGTGCCGGTCGCGGACCGTGGCGACGAAGTCGACGGTCCGGCGCAGTTCCTCGGCCTCGTCGACGGGTTCGCCGTACCCGGCCTTGACGCCGCCGATGTCGACCAGGTCGGCTCCGTCGGCGACCGCCTGGTCGATCGCGGTCAGCGCGGCCTGGGTCGCGAACGTCGCGCCGCCGTCGAAGAACGAGTCCGGGGTCCGGTTCACGATCGCCATCACCGCGAACTCCCCCGGCCCGAACGCCCGCCGGCCGAGCCGCAGCACACCACTGGGTTCCGGATCCACGTCCCGACTGTAGGGCACGGCGTCGACGATCTCGGGTGCGGGCTGGCCACATATCCTATAGGATCTTGTCGACACCCGCCCGCGTAGAACGGCTCCCGCATGGCACGATTCACCGAGTTCGAGACGTACGACGTCCGCTTCCCCACGTCCCTGGACCTGGACGGGTCCGACGCGATGAACACCGACCCGGACTACTCCGCGGCGTACGTCATCCTCCGGACCGACGCCGGGGACGGGCTGGAAGGGCACGGGTTCGCGTTCACGATCGGGCGTGGCAACGACATCCAGACCACGGCCGTCGAGGCGCTCCGGGACCACGTGCTCGGGCTCGACCTGGACGCGACGCTGGCCGACCTCGGCGGGTTCTGGAAGTCGCTCGTGCACGACTCGCAGCTGCGCTGGCTGGGCCCGGAGAAGGGCGTCATGCACATGGCGATCGGCGCGGTCGTGAACGCGGTGTGGGACCTGGCCGCCAAGCGTGCCGGCGTACCGCTGTGGAAGCTGCTCGCGGACCTCACCCCGGAGCAGATCGTCGGCCTGGTCGACTTCCGGTACCTGACCGACGCGCTGACCCCGGAGGAGGCGCTGGAGATCCTGCGCGCGGCCGCGCCCGGACGGGCCGAGCGGGAGGCGGTACTGCGGGAGCGCGGCTACCCGGCGTACACGACGACCCCCGGCTGGCTCGGGTACGACGACGCGAAGCTCGTCCGGCTCTGCCACGAGGCGGTCGCCGACGGGTTCACGCAGCTCAAGCTGAAGGTCGGCGCGAACCTCGACGACGACATCCGCCGGCTGCGGCTGGCCCGCGAGGCGGTCGGCCCGGACATCCGGATCGCGATCGACGCCAACCAGCGCTGGGACGTCCCGGACGCGATCCGCTGGATCGAGGCGCTGGCGCCGTACGACGTCTGGTGGGTCGAGGAGCCGACCAGCCCGGACGACGTCCTCGGGCACGCGGCGATCGCCCGCGCGATCGCGCCGATCCGGGTCGCCACCGGCGAGCACGTGCAGAACCGGGTGGTGTTCAAGCAGCTGCTGCAGGCGGAGGCGCTGTCGTTCCTGCAGATCGACTCGGCCCGGGTCGCGGGCGTCAACGAGAACATCGCGAACCTGCTGCTGGCGGCCAAGTTCGGCGTACCGGTGTGTCCGCACGCGGGCGGGGTAGGACTGTGTGAACTGGTCCAGCACCTGTCGATGTTCGACTTCGTCGCGGTGAGCGGATCGCTGGACGACCGGGTGATCGAGTACGTCGACCACCTGCACGAGCACTTCCTGGACCCGGTGGTGATCCGGGACGGGCACTACGTGGCACCGGTGCGGCCCGGGTTCGGCGCGGAGATGGATGCCGAGACGCTGGCGGACTTCCGGTACCCGGGTGGCAAGATCTGGACCGACCTAGCTGAGGAGGGCAAGTGACGGACTTCGCCGGCCTGCGGGCCGTGGTGACCGGTGGTGCGTCGGGGATCGGGCTGGCGGCCGCACGGCTGCTGGCGAACCGTGGGGCGCAGGTGGTCGTGTTCGACCTGAAGCCGGACGTCGACGCGCCGCTGACTCCGATCGCGGCGGACGTCACCGACGACGACTCGATCCGGGACGCGATCGCCGCCGCGGCGCTGCAACTCGGCGGGATCGACGTCCTGGTGAACAACGCCGGCATCGGCGCGCAGGGCGACGTGAGCGCGAACGACGACGCCGAATGGCACCGGGTGCTGGATGTGAACGTGGTCGGCATCGCCCGCGTCACCCGCGCTGCGCTGCCGCACCTGCGGAAGTCGTCCGCGGCCGCGATCGTCAACACCTGCTCGATCGCCGCGACCGCCGGCCTGCCGAACCGGGCGCTCTACTCGGCCAGCAAGGGCGCCGTACTGGCGTTGACGATGGCGATGGCCGCGGACCACGTCCGCGAAGGCATCCGGATCAACTGCGTGAACCCCGGTACGGCGGACACGCCGTGGGTCGGGCGGCTGCTCGACGTGGCGTCCGACCCGGCCGCGGAACGGGCCGCGCTGGAGGCCCGGCAGCCGATGGGCCGGCTGGTGTCGGCGGACGAAGTCGCCCAGGCAATCGCGTATCTCGCCAGTCCGCTGTCGGGGTCGACGACCGGTACGGCGCTGGCGGTCGACGGCGGCATGCAGAACCTGAGGCTCCCGGCGGTCAAGTCATGAAGCTCTTCCCGGAGGGTCAGCGCGTCGGGCTCGGCGGTGCGCCGCTGGGCAATCTGCTCGGCGAGGTCCACGAGGCCGACGCCGTCGCCGCGGTCAACGCCGCCTGGGACGAGGGCTGGCGGTACTTCGACACCGCACCGCACTACGGGCTCGGTCTCGCCGAGGAGCGGCTCGGGTTGGGCCTGCAGGGCAAGCCGCGGGACGAGTACGTACTGTCGAGCAAGGTCGGGCGGATCATCTACTCGGCCGACAGCGCGGCCCCCGACGACGAGGGGTTCGACGTCAGTACGACGCGGCGGCGGCGCTGGGACTTCTCGCGGGACGGCGTACTGCGGAGCATCGAGGACTCGCTGCGGCGGATCGGGACCGACCGGCTGGACGTGGTGTACGTGCACGACCCGGACGACCACTACGACGAGGCGGTCGCGACCGCGTTCCCGACCCTGATCGAGCTCCGCGAGCAGGGCGTGATCGGCGCGATCGGCTCCGGGATGAACCAGGCCGCGATGCTGACCCGGTTCGTCCGCGAGCTCGACATCGACGTGATCATGCTGGCCGGGCGGTACTCGCTGATCGACCCGGACGGTTTGGACGACGTACTGCCGGCCTGTGTCGAGAACGACGTACAGGTGGTTGCCGTCGGCATCTTCAACTCGGGCCTCCTGTCGCAGCCGCGGCCCGCTGCCGGCGCGACGTTCAACTACGAGCCGGCCGCGCAGGCGTTGGTGGACAAGGCCAACAAGCTGGCGGACATCTGCGAGTCCCACAACACCACGCTCCCTGCGGCGGCGCTGGCGTTCCCGTTGGCACACCCGGCGGTCGCGGGCATCGCAGTAGGTTGCCGCAACGCGGACGAGGTCCACACGAACGCAGCCCTGGCACGGGCCGAGGTCCCATCAGCTCTGTGGTCAGACCTGAAATCCGCTGGCCTGCTGCGGGAGGACGCACCTACTCCGTAAGTGTCGTGCGTGAGGCTAGGTGGAGGGCTAGGCGTTCGTCTGGGTTGGTGAGGTCTACACCTAGTAAGTGCTGGATCTTGGCGATGCGGGCCGACGCAGTGTTGCGGTGGATGCCTAGTACTGCTGCCGTTTCCGCAAGCGACGACTCCGTGTCGAGGTAAACGGCCAACGTCGTGACCAGGTCGCCGGGCTGGTCCTTGATGGGGGCGAGCAGCGCCTGTGCCGCCGGCTGGAACGTGTCGGTGCGGGTCCAGGCCAGGAGGAGCTGTGCGAGGCCTAGGCGGTCCACGTGCAGGAAGCGGCCGGTCTCCGCACGCCCCCGCGCCAGCCCTGCCGCGTCCCCTGCCTCCGCCAGCGTGGTCGCGATCCCGCTCGGACCCGGCTGGACGCGACCGACCCCGACGTACGTGTCGACCGTCTGCATCAGCCGGCGTTGGACACGACGGATGGCGGCAGCCTGCTGCTGTACCTCGGTGGCCGTCGGCTCCCGTGCGGCGGTGATCCACGCGGACCACCCGTCGCCCTGCTCCACCACCACCGCCCGCAGCCCTTCCGCGTCGAACGCCTCCACCACCTCCGTACGTCGACCCGCCAGGTCCACCTGCCCGTCCGCGCCGATCCGGATCCCGGTATGCCACCCGTCGAGCTGCCAGCCCAGGTCGACCGCCCGCCGCCGGGTCGCCTCCGACGGCTCACCGTGCAGCAACTCGCCGAGCAACGACGTACGTTGACGTGCATCGCGCTCCAGCTCGAGCCGCCTGAGCGCCAGCCGCTCCCCTACCGCGGGTGCGACCACCGTGAGCACCTCGGGTACGGCGGCAACCTCAGCCGGGACCACACCGGGCAGCCTTGCGACCAACCAGCAGACGGGGCCCGCGCTGAGGACGGCAACGGCGAGCAGTACGGCGCCGTTCGGCAGGTCGACGCGGTACGGCGCGGCCCAGGCGACTGGTACCTGCGGAAGCACGTCCACCAGCGCGGCCCGCTCCTCTGGCTGCAGCGGTTCACCCGCAAGCGTGCCGCCATCGGCACCGGCCAGCGTTACCGGACGGTCCAGTACTCCGGACGTAGTTCGCAGTACCGACGCAAGATCACCGCTGGCCCGCCGGAGTGCACCCACTGCCCGCAGCACCAGGTCGGACCGCAGAACCTCAGGCTCGGCCGTCACGCGCCGCAGATACTCATGTGCTGCCAGCGGGTCCGGGCAGCCCAACACCGGCAGCCGCAACCGCTCCGCCAGCAGTTGCGCTCCACGCCCCAAAGGCTCGGTCCCTGCCAGCAACAGCGCGCCAGCCCCCGCAGCCGAAGCCCGACTGATCAGAGCATCCACCCGCCAGTCCCGGTGATCCTCAACCACCAAAACCACCAACACCCGCCCCTCAAGCCGAGCGGGCTGAGCCCCCACCTCTAACACCACGGTGGACCCAGTAAGCCGGGTGCTTTCCTTGAGTGTGGGTCCGGCTAGGACGACCACGTCTCGCCAGCCGGGGGACGTGAGCATGGCAGTCAGGAGGGTTGTCACGAGGCTTCCAGGAGCTGGGGTGGGCAGGCGAGACCGAACGCTTCCGGGGCCACGTGCAGAAGCCGGTCAGGACGACGCCACCACGTAGGACCGGGAAGGGCCAGTACGACGACCTCGTCCCCGGCGCGTACGCCGTCCACGGCGATCGGCTGGAGCGTGCGGTGGTCCAACACGCACAGGAGATCCGGCGTGGTGACAACCGGCGTACCGTCCACCAACGCCAGCAAATACTCGTTCTCCGTCTCGATGCGGATCACGGCCCGGCTGGCGGAGTCCACCACGCACAAACTCCCCCGGCCGAACGCCGCGCCACCGTCAGCGATCACATGCCGAGCGACCTCCTCCACCCGCCCGCTCCCCAGCAACCGCCCGCCCAACCCATCAGCAACAGCAGCCGGCGCCGTACCCGGCTCAAGGGCGGCATGCGCCTGCCCAAGCGCCAGCGCCCGTGTCAGGCTCCCCTCGACCGCATCAACAGCCGCAGCCTCGATCGGCGTCGGTGCCAGCGCCAGCACCGCCCATCCACCCGTCTGCGCAACAAAACTCCGTACAGCCCGCTCCAGTCCGGCAGCGTCGACGTTGTCGACCACGATCACCTGCCCGCTCGGCTCACTCAACGCACAAGGCGTCAACGACCGCCCGGCCACCGCCCACGAGAACTGGTCCAACCGCGGCAGCGCCCGCCCCATCAGATCCGCGTCCACCACCGGCAGCCCCAGGTCCAGCGCGGCGATGAGTGCTGTCAGACCGTTCAGCCCGCCGGCCTCCAGCGACATCAGCGCGGTCACGTCCGCCCCGGTCCACCGGCTGACCGCCCGTACCGCCGTCTCGAACTCCCCACCGCTGGGCAGCTTCTCCATCAGCACACTGGTCGCCCCGACCACCCCGATCGGACTCACCGACACCCCGGGCAGGTCCGCCGCGTCCCGCAGTACCAGCTCCCCCGCCCCGAGCCGCCGCCGCAGCATCCGGCCGAACGCGCCCGTGTCGCCCCCGCCGCCGGAGCCCAGCAGCGTGACCCCGACGACCAGCGCCTCGAGATCCTGCGCGCGGACCACTGTGGTCATGGACCGATCCTGCCACCGCGGACCGCCGCCACTCATCAAACGCGCCTAACCGGCCCCGCTTGAGCGGGCGGTCCGCCAGGGCGCAGCACTTGATGAGTGCTGCAGGTCCGGGTGGAACCCCGGCCCGCCGCGGAGGGGTCAGCACGGCGGGCCGGGGGTCGGGGACGAGCACCTCGGGGCGGCCGGCGGCCGCGCCGAAGGCACCGTCAGGGGACGAGTACGTCCGCGCGGCGCTCGACGGGTTCGAACTCGACGTCCAGCCCGAAGCAGGCCGGGCCGAAGACCGCCAGCGCCTCCGGGGTGCGCATCAGGTCCGGCGTCGAGATGCCCACCACCGTCACGCGCTGCCCGTACCGGAGGCCCTCGGTGGTGATCGGCTCCGCGGTGTCGCCCTCCAGTACGCAGATCAGGTCCGGCACCGTGCACACCACCTCGCCGTCGACCTCCGCGACCAGGTTCTCGTTCTGGAACCGGAGCTCCAGCTGCGAGGTCCCGTCGTACGACGTGAACCGCGCCCGTCCGCGCGCGAAGCCCTCGACCGTACGGCGTTCCACGTCGACGACCTTGCCGCGGAACAGCACCCGCAGGTGGCTGTACAGCGTCGGCGCCAACGCCTCCCGGATCGCCTCGACCGGGTCCGCGTGCGCCGCCCGCGCCTCCCGCACCGCGCGGCCGATCGACAGCCCGAGCGACAACGTCCGCGGTACGGCGGTCCGCTTCACCTCGGCGCCCGTCATCGAGTACTCCGCGATGTGCGCGACCCCGCCCAACCGGATCGTGATCCCGCGCGCCAGCCACTCCATCTGCCGGTTGTCGGTCGCGGTGTCGATCACCACGGTCTCGTCGTGCTCGCCCGCGATCGCCATCGGCGACCCCGGTACGCCGTACACCGAGAACGTCTCCATCTGCAGCTCCGGGAACGCCCGCCCCATCCCGTCCGCGTCGACGACCGGGAGACCGGTGCGGGCCGCGACCAGCAGCGGGATCATCGAGTTGATGCCGCCGCACTCGATCGGCATCGTGGCGTCGGCGCGGCGGCCGAGGTGTTTCTCCAGCGCCCGCAGCGCGCCGACGGGTTCGCTGCCGCGCGGGATCTTCTCCACGATCACGGTCGGCGCGCCCATCTGCGCGGTCGGGATCACGAACGCGTCGTCGTCGAGCTCGTCCGGGTCGAGGACGGTGACCGGCCCGTGTTCGCGGATCGCCTGCTCGACGAGCAGCCGGCCGATCAGCGGGTCGCCGCCACCACCGGTGCCGAGGATCGCCGCGCCGCGGGCGAGGTCGCGCAGGTGGTCGATGCCCAGTTGCCAGCTCATACGGTCTCCAGGGCACGGATGGGGTCGAGGTCGTAGCCGAAGTACCGGGGGCCGACCAGCTCGATGCCTGCCGGCGAGTGCCAGCGTTCGTCGGACGGCGCGGCGAGCACGCTGACGCGATGGCCGTAGCGGAGCGCCTCGGTGGTGATCGGTTCGCCGGACTCGGTGTCGAGCACGATGATCAGGTCCGGCGTGGTCGCCACCGCCGTACCGTCGAGCTCCGCGACCAGGTGCTCGTTCTGGAAGCGCAGCGTCAGCAACCGCCCGTGGGAGGCGTCGAGCCCGTCGACGGCCGCGTCGCCGCGGGCGAAGCCGGTCGTCGTACGGCGTTGCACGTCGACGACCTTGCCGACGTGCAGGAGGCGGCCGCCGAGCTCGTCCACGACCGCCGCGACCGGGTCGGTGTGTGCGCGTTGTGCCTTCTCGATCGCGTGGCCGATCGTGACGCATTTGCTGAGCGTGCCGGCGACGAACGAGTCGCGGACCTCGGCGCCGGTCATCGCGTAGAGCGAGACGATCGCCGAGCAGCCCATGTCGACGGTCGCGGAACGGGCGAGGCGTTCGGCCCATTCGTTGGTGACCGTGTCGAAGACTCCGCGGTTGCCCTTCTCGTCGACGATCGCCATCGGCGTCGCCTCGATCCCGGCCAGCGTCGGCAGCACCATCTGCAGTTCGGGGAACGCGCGGCCCATCCCGTCGCCGTCCACCAGCGGCAGGCCGAGTTGGGCGGCGGCGATGACGGGTACGGTCGAGTTCACGCCGCCGGCCTCGATACAGGCGAGGTGGGTCGGCGTCTTCCCGACGTACTTCGCGAGAGTCTGCACGGCGACCGAGATCTGGTCGGCCGAGGGCAGCTTCTCCACCATCACCGTCGGCGCACCCATCATCGCGACCGGCAACACACACGCGTCGTCCGGAAGGTCGCCGAGAGCAACAACCTCCACCGGCCCATGCTCCTTCAACGCCTGCTGCGCCAGCAACCGCCCGATATGCGGATCCCCACCACCCCCGGTCCCCAACACAGCAGCCCCGCGCGCAAGCGCGCCCAAATCCTCAGCCCGCAACTTCATCCCAACCACTCCACTCCGGATCCCAGGGCCATCACAATCGTCGAGTCGGCCGCGCCTCCCGTGGGGGCGGGCGGTTGGGTGGCGATTGTGATGGGCTGCAGATTCGCGGTCATCGGGTTTCTCCCAGGCGCAGATCGCCGACGGCCTTGCAGCGGATGCGGGTGGCGTTCCCGGGGAGGTACGGGATCGGGACCTCGTCGAAGTCGACGATGCGGACGGCCGCGGGGTCGGCGCCGGCCGCGATCGCGCGGTCGACGGCTTCCTGGCGGGCCTCGTCGACGACCGCGTCGCGGCGGCCCGGGTCGATCGCGTACACCCGGTCGACCTCGCCGCCGACCTGCGCGATCGCGGCGCCGATCGCGTTCGCGACCGCGAAGTTCTCCGGCCGGTGGACGGCGAGACTGCCGGGCAGGTCGTCCGGGAGCAGGATCGACCCGCCGCCGACCGCCACCACCGGCAGCGGGTCCGGCGAGGTACGCATCCGTTCCACCGCGTCCGCGATGTCCGCGGCCACCCGGGCGAGGGCGGCCTTCACCAGCGTCGGGTCGAGGTCCGCGACCGCGCCCGGGGAACCGACCTCGGCCCGCCCGGCCGCGACCGCGATGTCCGTCGCGGTCAGCGTCTTCCCGCCGAACACCAGCGCCTCCTCGGTCAGGCGGTACCCCACCGACCGCGGCCCGACCGTCACCTGACCGTTGCCGTCGGCCACCAAACTTCCACCGCCGATGCCGATGCTGAGTACGTCGGGCATCCGGAAGTTCGTCCGGACGCCGGCCACGTCGACCTCGGTGGTCGCCTCCCGCGGAAACCCGTGGGTGAGTACGCCGACGTCGCTCGTCGTCCCGCCGACGTCGACCACCGCACACGTGTCCAGCCCGGACAGCAGCGCCGCGCCGCGCATCGAGTTCGTCGGGCCGGACGCGAACGTGGCGACCGGGTACCGGCGGGCGAAGTCGACGTCCATCAGCGTGCCGTCGTTCTGGCTGAGGTACAGCGGAGCGGAGATGCCGTGACCCTTGACGGCGCCGGCCAAGCCGTCGACGATCGACGCGGCGAGCTCGCGGAGGGCGGCGTTGATGATGGTCGCGTTCTCGCGTTCCAGCAGACCGATCCGGCCGATCTCGTGGGACAGCGAGATCGCCACGTCGTCGCCGAGCTCGGCGCGCAGGATCTCGGCGGCGCGCAGCTCGAACTCGTTGCTCACCGGCGAGAACACCGACGAGACCGCCACCGACCGTACGCCGTGCTGCCGCATGTCGTCGGCGTGCCGGCGCAGCTCGTCCTCGTCCAGCTCCGCGATGTGCCGGCCGTCGAACTCGTGCCCGCCGTGCGCCAGGTAGCTCCGCCCGCTGATCGCCCCGACCAGCCGCTCGGGCCAGTCGACCAGCGGGGGCAGGGACGCGGTCGCCGGGAGACCGAGGCGCAGCGCCGCGGTCGGGGCGAGCCGGCGGGCCTCGATCAGCGCGTTGATGAAGTGCGTGGTGCCGATCATCACGGCCTGCACCTGCGCCGGGTCGAAGGATCGCTCCGCCTGCAGCCGGTCCAGGGTGTCGATGATGCCGGCCGTCACGTCCGCACTGGTCGCGGACTTGTTCGCCGCCAGCACGCTGGTGCCGTCGAGCAGCACGGCGTCGGTGTTGGTCCCACCGACATCGATACCGATACGCATTCCGGTTCCTCCCGTTGGGGCAGATCAGTTGGTTGCAGGCAGGGCGGTGGGGTCGGTGGTGGGTTCGGGTTCCATCGTGCGGCTGGTGCCGATGCCGCGGATCAGGCCGAGTTTGCCGGCGACGACGTACGCGAGGAAGCCGACGAGAAGCGAGTTGATGCTCGGCAGGCCCCAGGCGACGTACTTGCCGATGAGTGCGGCGCCGACCCAGATCACGATCGTGGCAGGCACCCACGTGGGCGCGGTCGCGGGCAGCGTGCCGCCGGCGCGCGAGGCGTCCAGGTCGGGCCGCCAGCGCTTGACCACGAAGTACTCCGCGACCATGATCCCGGCGATCGGCGGGAACGCGACCCCGAGCACGGTCAGGAACTCGGTGAACTTGTCCAGGATCCCGCCGGCCGCGAGCACACTGCCGAGGACGCCGACCACCAGCGTGACGGCCGCCCGGTTGACCCGCCGGCCGAACACCGTGCCGATGAAGTTCACCACGCCGAGACCGGAGCTGTAGAGGTTCCAGTCGTTGATCTTCAGCGTGCCGAGGATGATCACCAGCGTGCCGACCCAGCCGACCGACGACGTGACGATCGTGATCACGTTGGCCGAACCAACGGCATGCGCGAGCAGTACGCCGACCAGCCCGATCACGTACTCCCCCAGCGTCACGCCCAGGATCGTCTGCTTGACCACGTCGCCGACCGTGCGGTTGTACCGGGTCATGTCCGGCGTGATCACCGCGCCGACGATGAAGCCGCCCGCGACCAGCGTCGTACCTGCCAGCAGGCTCAGGTGCGGACCCGGCGGGGCCGCGTTCACCAGCGACCCGAGGCTGTGGTTGGACAGCTCGCTGATGATCGACCAGCCGACGAGCAGCAGGAACGCCGGGACGGTGAAGTACGCGACCCACGCCATCGAATGGAAGCCGCGCAGTACGACGAGCGTCACCGCGAGACCGAAGACGAGCGACCAGCCCCAGGTCGGGAGTACGCCGATCAGCTGGCTGAGCCCGGCCGCGGACACCGCGGACTGGATCCCGAACCACCCGATCAGGCTGATCCCGATCGCCAGCCCGATCAGCGACGACCCCGCCTGACCGAACCCGGTCCAGCGCGCGATCACCGACGTCTGCAGCCCCTCCCGCGCACCGATCACGCCGATCAGGATCGCGACCAGCTCCAGGATCACCGCGCCGAGCGTGAGCGCCCAGAACGCGTGCCAGAAGCTCATCCCGAACCCGAGCGTCGCGCCGAGCAGGAACTGGCTGAGCGCCGAGATCTGCCCGAACCGCTGTGTCGCCACGGACCACCAGGAGTAGCGCGCATGCTCGGGCACCCGGGCGAGCGCGTAGTCGTCAGCACCAACAGAAGAACCGGCCATCGTGGACCTCCAGCTCTGGGATTTCACCGAACGTACGACTGCCGGCGGCCCGCCTCACCGTCCAGTGTGCACACCCGGCGCGTGCTGACTGTGCATCTCGCCCAGGTCGGTACTCTTGTCGCGATGGCCGGACGCATACACGACCGCGGAGCGCGACTGCTCCGGATACTCGGCGTACTCACCGTGGTCGCCGGGGTGTTCGCGATGCACGGCCTGACCTCCCACCACGACGCCGCGATGGCGATGCCCGGTCCGTCGATGGTCGCGATGGAGCATCCGGCCGAGGTGCAGGTGCTGCCCGGCGACGAGATGCCGGACATGGGCGGCGCGTGCCTGGCCGTGCTGACCGGGTTGGTCCTCTTGCTGTCGCTCCTGCTCGGGCTGCGGAGTCTGCTGGTCTGGCGCGCGGTCGGCCTGCCGGCCTGCCGGCTGACGCGGGTGCTGGGCGAGCGGTCGCCGCCGCGGGTGGTGCTGTCTTCCTTGGGAGTACTGCGGATATAGGCCGACGTGCGCCTTGTTCCGCCGTACCTACACCACAAACCAAGGAATGTGATGACGCACGTCTATCGAACGACCGTTGTACTACTTCTTTTGCTGACCGCCGTCGGTTGTGGAAAGTCCGCAGCGCCTGAGGCGAGTCACAACGACGCGGACGTGATGTTCGCGTCGCAGATGATCCCGCACCACCAGCAGGCCGTCGAGATGGCCGACGGGGCGTTGCGGAAGGCAACCAATGCGGAGGTCAAGAAGCTGGCGACCGCGATCAAGGCGGCCCAGGACCCGGAGATCAAGCTGATGTCGGGCTGGCTGACCGCTTGGGGCAAGCCCGTCCCGACACCCGGCGAACATGCCGGTCACACGATGACCGGCATGATGAGCCCGCAGGAGATGGACGACCTGACGAAGGCGACCGGCAGCATGTACGACCGCATGTGGGTGACGATGATGATCAAGCACCACCAGGGCGCGGTCACGATGGCCAAGACCGAGGAAACAACAGGCAAGGACACGGCGGCCGTAGCCCTCGCGAAGCAGATCGAGGCGGCTCAGACGACCGAGATCACCAGCATGCAGCAGCTACTCGGCAGACTCCCAGCGAACGGTTAGTCCGTCGCGGTGACCTAGCTGTTCGATCCGCTGCGCGACCCGGGTGCTCTGCTGTTCGAGGGCGCCCGGGTCGCTCGCGTCCAGACGCAGGATCAGCTGCTCGGGAGTGGAGCGGATGGTCCAGGTCGCGGTGCCGAGGTCGACGACGAGCTCGTCCGCGGACTCGGACAGCACCTGGAGTCCGCCAGGGCCGTAAGAGAGGTGGCTGGTGAGTTGGGTGCGGTAACGGTCGGCGCGTGGGGTTTCCACGTGGGCTTCGAGAGCTGACACGACGGACTCCTTTTTCGAGACACTGTGTCTCGATCATAGGCATACAATCCAGCTATGCCTAAGTTGTGGGAGCACACGATCGCCGCGCACCGGTCCGCGGTCCACGAAGCGATCCTCGACGCGGCCGCCGCGCTGGTCGGCGAGCGCGGACTGACCGGGGTGAGCATGGCCGAGCTGGCACAGCGGGCAGGAGTCGGCCGGGCGACGTTGTACAAGTACTACGGCGACGTCGACGCGGTGTTGTCCGCCTGGCATCGGCGACAGGTGACCGCGCATCTGCAGCAGCTCGAAGACGTGTGGGAGCGCACGCACCGGATCGACGACGTCCTGGAGACGTACGCCTTCATCCGTCACGAGCACCCGCCGACGGCAGCCCCGTCCCTGCACCGGGAGCAGCACGTCGACCACGCCCGCGACCACCTGATCGACTTCGTCGCGGAGCGCCTCGGGGACGTGCGGAGCGACGTACCGAAGAAGGAGCTCGCCGCGTACGCCGTACATGCCCTCGACGCCGCAGGCGCCGTACCGTCGAAAGCGGCGGTACGGCGCCTGGTGGCGGTGACGCTGAGTGGGCTACGGGACGAGTCGGCGCGGTGAGAGGTCGAGGCGGCGGAGGAGCTGGGCGTTGAGTGCGACGACGATCGTCGAGATCGACATCAGCAGTGCACCGACGGCCGGTGAGACGACCACCCCGGCGAAGGCGAGTACGCCGGCGGCCAGCGGGACCGTGATGACGTTGTAGCCGGTCGCCCAGACAAGGTTCTGCCACATCTTGCGGTAGCTCGCCTTGGACAGGTCGATCACCGACAGCACCGCCCGCGGGTCGTCCGCGGCCAGCACCACTCCGGCGGACTCGATCGCGACGTCCGTACCGGCGCCGATCGCGATCCCGACCTCGGCCCGGGCCAGTGCGGGCGCGTCGTTCACGCCGTCGCCGACCATCGCGACCTTCAGCCCGCGGGCCTGCAGCTCGGCGACCTTCGCGTCCTTGTCCTGCGGCAGCACCTCCGCGAACACCTCGTCGATCCCGAGCTCCCGCGCCACCGCGTCGGCCACCTGGTGCGCGTCACCGGTGATCATCGCGACCTTCACGCCGCGCTTGTGCAGCGCCGCGACCGCCTGCCGGGACTCCTCGCGGACCTCGTCCTCGAGCGCGACCGCCCCGAGTACCTCCCCGTCCCGCACCACATGCAGCACCGCGGCACCCCGCTCTTTCCACTCCGCTACGGAGGCTTCCAGCACGGCCGGCTCGGTCAGCCCGTTCTCCCGCAGGTACGCCGGCCCACCAACCGCAACCTCAGCCCCGTTCACCACCGCCTGCACCCCCCGCCCAGTCAACGACCGAAACTCGGTGGCCACCACACGTCCAGCACCGACCGGCACACGCTCGGCATGCGCCCGAACGATTGCCTTCGCCAACGGGTGCTCACTGTCCGCCTCGACCGCCGCGGCCAGTTCCAGCAACTCGTCCTGAGAGACTGCACCGACAGCGGCGACTCCGGTGACGGCCGCCTCGCCCTTGGTCAGGGTGCCGGTCTTGTCGAACAGGACCGCATCGATGGTCCGCATGCGCTCCAGCGCCAAGCGGTTCTTCACCAGTACGCCGGCCCGCGCGGCCCGCTCCGTGGAGATCGCGATCACCAGCGGGATGGCCAGCCCGAGGGCGTGCGGGCAGGCGATCACCAGCACGGTCACGGTCCGCGTGACGGCCTCGTCCAGCTTGCCCAGCAGCGTCCACACCACGAACGTGATCAGTCCCGCGATCGACGCGAAGTAGAAGAGGAACGCCGCCGCCCGGTCGGCCAGCGCCTGCGCCCGCGACGACGAGGCCTGCGCCTCGGCGACCAGCCGCTGGATGCCGGCGAGCGCGGTGTCGTCGCCGACCGCGGTGATCTCGACGCGCAGCGCGTTGTCGGTGGCAACGGTCCCGGCGACGACCGGGTCGCCGACGGCACGCGACACCGGCCGCGACTCGCCGGTGATCATCGACTCGTCGACCTCGGCCTGCCCGTCGACCACCGTACCGTCGGCCGGCACCCGTCCGCCGGACCGTACGAGTACGACGTCGCCCGCCTGCAACTCGTGCAGCGACACCTCGACCACGCCGTCGTCGGTCACCTTCTCGGCCGAGTCCGGCAGCAACGCGGCGAGCGCGTCCAGCGCACCGGACGCGGCACCCAGTGCCCGCATCTCCAGCCAGTGCCCGAGCAGCATGATCACGATCAGCAGCGCGAGCTCCCACCAGAAGTCCAGGTCGAACCCGCCGAGCTTCAGCGTCGTCACCCAGGAGGCGACGAACGCCACCGTGATCGCCATCGAGATCAGCAGCATCATCCCGGGGCGGCGCGTCCTCAGTTCGCTCCAGCCGCCGGTCAGGAACGGCTGCCCGCCGTACAGGAAGATCACCGTGCCGAGCACCGGCGCGATCAGCGCCGACCCGGGGAACTCCGGCGGCATGTACCCGAGCAGGTCGGAGAACATCGGACTGAAGAACACCACCGGCACTGCCAGCACCAGGCTGATCCAGAACCGGTCCTTGAACTGCGCCGCATGATCCCCGTGCCCGCCGTGACCACCGTGCGCCTCGTGCCCGCCATGACTCAGGTGGTCCTCGTGACCACCGTGCTGATGCTGCTCGTGCTCGTCCATGCCGTGAATCATACCCCTAGGGGGTATCAGATTCAAGAGCGCGGACGAGCACGGCCGCTAGAGCGGATCGATGTCGGCAGGCCCCTCCCGTGTCAGCTCGACCCAGCGCGTGATCCCCATCTCGCGCAGGAACGGTACGTCGTGGCTCGCGATCACCAGCGCCCCGCTGTACGACGCGAGCGCGTCCTTCAGCTGCCCCACGCTCGCGAGGTCGAGGTTGTTGGTCGGCTCGTCCAGCATCAGCAGCTGCGGCGGAGGCTCCGCCAGCAGCAACGCCGCCAGCGTCGCCCGGAACCGCTCCCCGCCCGACAACGTACTGACCAGCTGATCCGCCGACCGCCCGCGGAACAGGAACCGCGCCAGCCGCGCCCGCCGCTCCTGGTTCTCCGTCGCCGGCGCAAGCAGCGCCAGGTTGTCGACGATCGACAGGTCCTCCCGGAGCAGGTCCAGCCGCTGCGGCAGGTACCGGAACGGCACCACCGGCAGCTCCCCCGCCACGATCGACTGCAGCAGCGTGGTCTTGCCGGCACCGTTCGGCCCGGTCAGCGCGATCCGCTCCGGCCCGCGGATCTCCAGGTCGACGTGCGCCCCGGTCCGCAGTCCGTGATCCTCCAGCCGGAGCACGATCCGGCCCGCGGGTACGGCGGTCTTCGGCAGGTCGACGCGGATCGCGTCGTCGTCGTGGACCTTGTCCTCCGCGTCCGCGAGCGCCTCCTGCGCAGACTCGAGCCGCTCGGACTGCATCCCGAGGTGCTTGCCGGCCGACACCTGCGCCGACCGCTTCAGTCCGCCCGCGATGATCTTCGGGATGCCGCCCTGCTCGAAGGCCCGCTGCCCCCGGGCCCGGCGCTGATCCATCTTCATCCGCGCCTCGACGAGGTCCTTCTTCTGCTTGCGTACGTCGGCCTCCGCCGCCCGGAGCATCCGCTCGGCGGCCTCCTGCTCGATCGCGACCGCCTCCTCGTAGGCGCTCAGGTTGCCGCCGTACCAGGTGACCTCGCCCTTGCGCAGGTCGCCGATCTGGTCGACCCGGTCGAGCAACTCCCGGTCGTGCGACACGATCAGCAGCGCACCGCGGAACTGGTCGACGGCGTCGTACAGGTGCCGCCGCGCCCGCAGGTCGAGGTTGTTCGTCGGCTCGTCGAGCAGCAGTACGTCGGGACGCCCGAGCAGCTCGGCCGCGAGCCCGAGCAGGATCGTCTCGCCGCCGGACAGCTCGCCGACGCTGCGGTCCAGGCCGATCGCGCCCAGGCCGAGCTTGCCGAGCAGCGCCTCGGCGCGTTCGTCGACGTCCCAGTCGTCGCCGACGATCGCGAAGTTCTGCTCGGACGCGTCACCGGACTCGATCGCGGTCACGGCCCGCCGTACGGCGTCGATGCCGAGCGCCTGGTCGACCCGCAGCGAGGTGTCCAGGGTCAGGTCCTGCGGCAGGTACCCGAGCTCGCCGGCGACCCGGATCGCCCCGCGTTGCGGGGTGAGCCGCCCGGCGATCAGCCGGAGCAGCGTCGACTTGCCGGCGCCGTTGCGGCCGACCAGTCCGGAGCGGACCGGGCCGGCCACGAACGTCAGGCCGTCGAACAGCACCTCGCCGTCGGGCCAGGCGAAGGACAGGTCGGTACAGGACAGGGAAAAACTCATGAGGTGTCGACTCCTACTGAGGTCTCGGACGAGACCGCACGCCAGAACGGCGGCGATCGATCGGCTACGGAGAGGACCTCAGTTCGACAACTCGAACCCCTGTCGTCGGGAATGTGACACCGAAAGCTTACGGATTCCGGCCGGACCGTTCAACCGTTTTCGGAGTGCTTGCGCCAGGCAACGACCACGAGATCGACCAGTGCGACCCCGGTGAGCAGCCCGAACACGACCACCCACCCGAACGGCAGCCCGAACCCGACCGCCAGCACGGTCGCCGCCGCGAACACCGCCACCCCGAACACCGACAGCACGATCCGCAACGTCAGCGCACTGCGGGGTGGAGGTGGCCCGGTCATGGGGCCTCCCGTCCTGGACTGAGGAGCGGAGGGAGCGCAGCGACCGGAGCGACGAGGGAAGGACGGGAGTTACAGCCCCATGACCCGCCGCGCCGGAGGCGTGGCATCAGTACTGCCATACCTCCGGTTTAGCCCTAGGGGGCCTTGCGGAGCCAGGTTTCGACACCGGCGATGTGGGCGGTCATCCAGGCCCGGGCCGCCTCGGCGTCGCCGCTCTCGATCGCGTCCAGGATCGCGGCGTGCTCGGACAGCGTCCGCTCGACCGCGCCGGCCTGGGTGACGCCGCGCCAGATCCGGGCCCGCTGGGTGGCGCCGGAGACGCCGTCGAGCAGCGAGCAGACGACCTGGTTCCCGGTCGCCTCGGCGATCCCGCGGTGGAACCGCAGGTCGTTCGCGACCAGTTCCTCGACCCCGGCGTCCGGCGCGAGGTCGCTGCACAGCAGCCGCAGCTCGGTCACCTGCTCGGGGCTGATCCGGGTCGCGGCCAGGGCGGCGACGCCCGGTTCGAGCAACCGGCGTACCTCGAAGAACTGCAGCACCGAGTCGTCGCGGTGCAGGTCGACCATGAAGCTCAGCGCGTCCAGCAGGTGCGCCGAGTCGAGGCTGGTCACGTACGTCCCGTCGCCGTGCCGGACGTCCAGCACGTTGACCAGCGTGAGCGCCTTGACGGCCTCCCGCAGCGAGTTCCGGGACAGCCCCAGCCGGGCGGCCAGGTCCGCCTCCTTCGGCAGCCGATCCCCCGGTCCGAGCTCCCCCGAGGTGATCATCCCCTTGATCTTGACGATCGCCTCATCCGTCAGCGCCATTTCCCAAGTATGCCGCCAGCTAGCATCCGAGGATGACCTCGACGCCGGGTTACTCGGGGAAGCCGCTGGCCGCCAAGCTCGGAATCACGGCTGCTCACCTGGTCCTGCTCGACAACGCCCCGGCCGGCTTCGTCGTCGAGGGCCTGCCGGACGGTACGACGGTGGCGCGCCGGCCGGGGCGGGCGCCGTACGACGTGGTCCTGATGTTCTGCCCCGACCGGACCCGGCTGGCAAGGCGGCTGCCGGTACTGCTCCCGAAGACCGTCACCGCCGGGATGATCTGGGCCGCCTGGCCGAAGCGGTCCTCCGGCGTGCCGACCGACCTGGACGAGAACGGCATCCGCGAGCTGGCCCTGCCGCTGGGAGTCGTCGACGTGAAGGTCTGCGCGATCGACGCGACCTGGTCGGGCCTCAAGCTGGTCCGCCGGCTCAGCAACCGATGAAGGCCAATCATGCCCAGGTGGACTGATTCGGAGCGTGACATTGACCACACCTCCGATCATCACGGGCGGCGAGTGCACAGCTGCATACAGTGGGCAACCGCGCTCAGCGGGCCGCCGCGGCGATCCCGGACCGGGCGCCGGAAAGCCACCACTGCAAGGCGTCCCGGAGCTATGACCGTCGCTCTCCGCATCCGGGCGGGGTGAGCGGAGGGCGTGTGGCCTGAAACACCTTTGTGGGCAGTGTTTCAGGCGCCGATGGATCGTGCCACCGAGGCCCGACCACTCGACACACTGGTCCGGTGGTCCCCGGCTGTGGAAGTACTCCGCGTGCTATTAGCCTTTGCTTGGGACACCACCCATAACATCAGCATTAACCACCAGTGGTACCGGACCCGAAATCGGAAGAGGCGAACTGCCAAGTGGCCACCGAGCCATCAGACACCAATCCCCTAGCAGCCTTCGGTGCGAACGAATGGCTGGTCGACGAGCTGTACGAGAAGTACCAGCAGGACCCGAATTCGGTGGATCCGGCGTGGCACGACTTCTTCAAGACGTACAACCCCGACGGTGCAGCGAAGCCGGTGACGACCACCCCGGCCGACGCTCCCCGACCGGACGCGGTGTCCGACAACAAGACCCCGGAGGCGCCGAGCCGCGGAACCACCCCCGCGCCCGCCCCGGCCCCCGCGGTACCGGCAACGCCCGCGGCACCGGCCCCCGCGCAGGCCGCTCCAGCAGCTCAGGCCCCGGCCGCGAAGGCCGCCGCTCCGACCGGAGGCACGGTGAACCAGCCGCCCAGCGCCCAGCCCAAGCCGGCCCCCGCGACCAGCGCGGACGCCGAGCGGCAGATCCTCCGCGGCGCCCCGGCGCGCACCGCGCAGAACATGGAGACCAGCCTCACGGTCCCGACCGCGACCAGCGTCCGGCAGGTGCCGGTCAAGCTGCTGATCGACAACCGGATCGTGATCAACAACCACCTGAAGCGCGCCCGCGGCGGCAAGATCTCGTTCACGCACCTGATCGGCTGGGCGCTGGTCAAGGCGCTGAAGACGCTGCCGGAGATGAACGCGTCGTACGACGAGACCGACGGCAAGCCGACGCACGTGCAGCCGGCCCACATCAACCTGGGCCTGGCCATCGACATGCAGAAGCCGGACGGCACCCGGCAGCTGCTGGTGCCGTCGATCAAGGCCGCCGAGTCGATGAACTTCGCCGACTTCTGGATGGCCTACGAGGACATCGTCCGCCGGGCCCGGGACAACAAGCTCGCGCTGCCGGACTTCCAGGGCACCACGATCAGCCTGACCAACCCGGGCACCATCGGCACCCAGCACTCGGTGCCGCGGCTGATGACCGGCCAGGGCTGCATCATCGGCGTCGGCGCGATGGAGTACCCGCCGGAGTACCAGGGCGCGGCCGAGGAGACGATGGCCAAGCTCGCGGTCAGCAAGGTGATGACGCTGACCTCGACGTACGACCACCGGATCATCCAGGGCGCCCAGTCGGGTGAGTTCCTGCGCCGGATCCACCAGTTGCTGCTCGGCGGCGAGGGCTTCTACGACGAGATCTTCCAGAGCTTGCGGATCCCGTACGAGCCGATCCGCTGGGCCGCCGACCTCCCGCACAGCCACGAGGAGGACATCAGCAAGCAGGCCCGGATCCTGGAGCTGATCCACGCGTTCCGGGTGCGCGGCCACATCATGGCCGACACCGACCCGCTGGAGTACAAGCAGCGCAGCCACCCGGACCTGGACGTCGCCACCCACGGCCTGACGCTGTGGGACCTGGACCGCGAGTTCGCCACCGGCTCGTTCGGCGGCGGCGACCGGCGGTTCATGAAGCTCCGCGAGATCCTCGGCATCCTGCGCGACTCGTACTGCCGGACCACCGGTATCGAGTACATGCACATCCAGGACCCGGAGCAGCGCAAGTGGATCCAGGAGCGGGTCGAGCGCCCGCACACCAAGCCGCCCCGCGAGGAGCAGCTGCGGATCCTGGCCAAGCTGAACGAGGCCGAGGCCTTCGAGACCTTCCTGCAGACCAAGTACGTCGGTCAGCGCCGGTTCTCGCTGGAGGGCGCGGAGACCACCATCCCGCTGCTCGACGAGCTCTGCGAGGAGGCCGCCGGCGCCGGGCTGGACGAGGTCGCGATCGGGATGGCGCACCGCGGCCGGCTGAACGTGCTGGCGAACATCGTCGGCAAGTCGTACGGCCAGATCTTCCGCGAGTTCGAGGGCAACATCGACCCGCGGACCGTGCAGGGCTCCGGCGACGTCAAGTACCACCTGGGCGCGGAGGGCGAGTTCGTCTCCGAGTTCGGCGACAAGATCAAGGTCTCGGTGGCGGCGAACCCGTCGCACCTGGAGACCGTCGACCCGGTGCTCGAGGGCATCGTCCGGGCCAAGCAGGACCTGCTGGACCGCGGCGCGGCGTTCCCGGTGCTGCCGGTGCTGGTGCACGGTGACGCGGCGTTCGCCGGCCAGGGCGTGGTGGCGGAGACGCTGAACCTGTCCCAGCTGCGCGGCTACCGCACCGGCGGCACGATCCACGTGATCGTGAACAACCAGGTCGGCTTCACCACCTCGCCGGCCTCGTCCCGCTCGTCGATGTACTCCACCGACGTCGCGCGGATGGTGCAGGCGCCGATCTTCCACGTGAACGGCGACGACCCCGAGGCCTGCATCCGGGTCGCGGACCTCGCGTTCGAGTACCGCCAGGCGTTCAACAAGGACGTCGTCATCGACCTGGTCTGCTACCGCCGCCGTGGTCACAACGAGGGCGACGACCCGAGCTTCACGCAGCCGCTGATGTACGACCTGATCGAGCAGAAGCGCTCGGTCCGGAAGCTGTACACCGAGGCCCTGATCGGTCGTGGCGACATCACGATCGAAGAGGCCGAGCAGGCGATGCAGGACTTCCAGCAGCGCCTCGAGCGGGTGTTCGCCGAGGTCCGGGACGCGAAGAACGAGCCGGACACCCCGCCGCCGTACGTGACGGCGCCGGAGTACCCGGACAAGCCCGAGGGTCCGGACGCGACCGCGATCACGCCGGAGGTGCTGAAGAAGATCGCCGACGCGTACACCACGCTGCCGGAAGGCTTCACCGTGCACCCGAAGGTGCAGCCGCAGCTGCAGCGCCGGGCGCACGCGATCACCGAGGGCCCGCTGGACTGGGCCAGCGCGGAGATCACCGCGTTCGGTTCGCTGCTGCTGGACGGGCGTCCGGTCCGGCTGGCCGGCCAGGACAGCCGCCGCGGTACGTTCGTCCAGCGGTTCGCCGCGATCATCGACCGGGTGAACGGCCAGGACCACGTCCCGCTGCAGCACCTGGACGCCGACCAGGCGAGCTTCTTCGTCTACGACTCGCTGCTCAGCGAGTACGCCGCGCTCGGATTCGAGTACGGGTACTCGGTGGCGCGGCCGGAGGCGCTGGTGCTCTGGGAGGCGCAGTTCGGCGACTTCGTGAACGGCGCGCAGTCGGTCATCGACGAGTACATCTCGTCCGGTGAGGCGAAGTGGGGCCAGAAGTCCGGTGTCGTGCTGCTGCTCCCGCACGGCTACGAGGGCCAGGGCCCGGACCACACCTCGGCCCGGATCGAGCGGTTCCTGGCGCTGTGCGCGGAGGACGCGATGACGGTGGCGCAGCCGTCGACTCCGGCGTCGTACTTCCACCTGCTCCGCCGGCACACGCTCGGCGAGGAGCACGTCCCGATGGTCGTCTTCACGCCGAAGCAGCTGCTGCGGCGCAAGGAGGCCGTGTCGCAGCCGGAGGAGCTGACCCACGGCACGTTCCGGCCGGTGCTGAGCGACTCCGAGGCGGAGGCCAACCCGGCCGCCGTCGAGCGGGTCATCCTGGCCTCGGGCCGGATCGTGTACGACCTGCTCGCCGAGCGGAAGAAGGTCGAGCCGGACAAGATCAGCACCGCGATCCTCCGGGTCGAGCAGCTGTACCCGCTGCCTGCCGACGAGGTTGTCGCCGAGCTGGCGAAGTACCCGAACGCCACCGAGATCCGCTGGGTGCAGGACGAGCCGGCGAACCAGGGTCCGTGGCCGTTCATGGCGCTGAACCTGACCGAACACCTGGGCGGCAAGCCGTTCTACCGGGTGTCCCGGCCGGCGATGTCCGCTCCGGCGGTCGGCTCGCACGGTGTGCACGGCACCGAGCAGGCGACGCTGCTGAAGCAGGCCTTCAGCTGACATGTACTTCACCGACCGCGGGATCGAGGAGCTCGAGAAGCGGCGTGGCGAGGAGGACGTCACGCTGGCGTGGGTCGCCGAGCGGCTCCGTGAGTTCGTCGACCTGAACCCCGAGTTCGAGACGCCCGTCGAGCGCTTCGCCACCTGGCTGGCTCGGCTGGACGACGAGGACGAGTAGCTATCCTGAGCGAATGCCCTTCGCCACGCAGCCCGTACGACGGGTCGCCGCGGCGGAGGGCGTTCGCGTTTCCGGGGCCTGGCCGCACACGATTCCCGCCGTACACCAACTGCTGACCGACGGGCTGGACCTGGAGCCGGGCGTGACGTTCCTCGTCGGGGAGAACGGCGCGGGCAAGTCCACCATCGTGGAGGCGGTCGCGATGGCCTTCGGCCTGTCACCGGAGGGCGGCTCGACCGGCGCGCGCCTGACCACGCGCGCCACGGAGTCTCCCCTCGCCGCCGACCTCCAACTGACCCGCGGCGTCGGCGCCAAACGCGCCGGGTTCTTCCTCCGCGCGGAGACGATGCACGGCTTCTACACCTACCTCGAGCAGAACCCTCGGACCTCCGGCCCACCTGACGCGGCGTTCCACGAGCTCAGCCACGGCGAGAGCTTCCTGACCCTCATCAGCGACCGATTCACCCGCCAGGGCTTCTACTGCCTCGACGAACCCGAGTCCGCCCTCTCCTTCTCCAGCAGCCTCGCGGTCGTCGGCGTCCTCAACCGCCTCGCCGAATCCGGCTCGCAGGTGTTGTGCGCCACCCACTCCCCCGTCATCGCCGCTCTCCCCAACGCCACCATCCTCGAGGTAGGCGACTGGGGCATCCGCCGCACCATCTGGGAAGACCTCAGACTCGTCCAGAACTGGAAGGCGTACCTGCAGGCCCCCGAAAGGTACCTGCGGCACGTGCTTTAGTCGGTGTGTGGTGGCGGGACCCGGCGCGGCGGGTCCGGCGCCAGGGAGCCGTCGGGGGCGATGTGTTCGAAGATCTGGTCGACCATGTTGAGGACGTGCGGGTCGTCGACCGTGTAGATGTGCCGGCGGCCCTCGCGGCGGGCGGTGATGATGCCGGCCAGGCGGAGTTTGCCGAGGTGCTGGCTCGCGGTGGCGATGCTCACGCCGACCCGGTCCGCCAGGGTTCCGACGTCGTACTCCCCCTGCGCGGCCAGCGACACCAGGTGCAGCCGGACCGGGGCGGAGAGCATGGCGAAGGTGCCCGCGGCGGATTCGAGCTGCGCCTTCGTCGGTTCAGGGTTCGTCATCGCGCAGTCATTGTGACCGCTGGACCGCTGTCCGGACAGCGCGCCGGGCCGAGGTGAGGACGGTCTCACACTTTCGCAATTGCGAAAGTATCAAAACCGAGGCAGGATGGAACCATGTTCCGAGCGATCCGCCCCGTGCTGTTGCTGCTCCTGGTGGCGATCCCCGCGGTCGTCCTGCGCCTCACCGGCACCCATCCCCCGGCAGCTGCCTCGATCGCGATCTTCGGCCTCGCCGTGGTCGCCGCGTCGTTCGTGCTCGCCTGGGCCGCCGAAGCGGCGGAGATGGACATCTCGGGCGGGCTGGCGATCGCCCTGCTCGCGGTGATCGCGGTCCTCCCCGAGTACGCCGTGGACCTGTACTTCGCGCACACCGCCGGCTCGAACCCGGACTACGTGCAGTACGCCGCCGCCAACATGACCGGCTCGAACCGGTTGCTCCTCGGCCTCGGCTGGTCCGTCGTCGTACTGATCAGCCTGTACGTCGCCTCGCGGCGCAGCGGGCGCACCGTGAAGGCCCTGGTCCTCGAGTCCGGGTACCGGCGCGAGCTGGGCTTCCTCGCGGTCGCCGGCGTGGTCGCGTTCGTGATCCCGCTGACCGGGCAGATCCACCTGGTGCTCGGCGTACTGCTGCTCGCGTTCTTCGCGTTCTACCTGTACCGCGCGGCGACCGCCGATCACGACGACGAGCCGGACCTGATCGGGCCGGCCGCGACGATCGGCGCGCTGCCGCAGCTGCAGCGCCGGATCCTGGTGACCGCGATGTTCCTGGTCTCCGCCGGCGTGATCCTGGCGGCCGCGGAGCCGTTCGCGGACTCGCTGGTCGCGGGCGGTCAGACGCTCGGGATCGACCAGTTCCTGCTCGTGCAGTGGCTGGCGCCGCTGGCGTCCGAGGCGCCGGAGTTCATCGTCGCGATCCTGTTCGCCTGGCGCGGCAAGGGCGCGGCCGCGCTCGGCCTACTGATCTCCGCGAAGGTCAATCAGTGGACCCTGCTGATCGGCAGCCTGCCGATCGCGTACGGCATCGGCGGCGGTGGCGCCGCGCTGCACCTGGACGGACGGCAGATCGAGGAGTTCCTGCTGACCGCGACGCAGACCCTGCTCGGCATCGCGATCCTGCTCAACCTGCGCTTCCCCCGCTGGGCGGCCTTCACGCTGCTGGGCCTGTTCGCCGTCCAGTTCGCCGTACCCGGTCAGACGGGCCGCTACGTGATCAGCGCGATCTACCTGCTGCTCGCAATCGGCGCGGCCGTCCACAACCGCAAGCAGCTCATCCCCACCGTGACGGCCCCGTTCCGCCGTACCCCCGAGGTCGCCGAGGACCGCGAGCTCGTCGAGGTCTAGCTCGCCTGCTGGTCGCCGAGGATGTCGGGGGTCAGAACCGGCGGGCGGGTACGGCGTTCCTGCGGGCCGGGGCGACCGCGACGGCGACCCGCGAGGAACTTCTCGCCGGCCGCGGTGCCGGTGAACTTGGTACGGCGGGCCCACTCGCGGCACTGGTCGATCACCGGGCAGGACGTCAGGCAGATCGCCTGCGCCTTCCGCTGCTCCCACTGGCTGGCCGTCTCGTCGTACGACGGCGCTTGCCCGACGCACGCGGCTTTGGCCATCCAGTTGTCGGCCGGGTCAACGATCACCGTCAAAGTAGGCCTCATCAGCTGCTCCTCGTCGCTCAGGCGGTAGGAACAGCCTCACCCCAGCTCGTTGCCTCGGTGCGACGCCAATGTTTCAGGCATGAAACTTAGTGACGGACCATGCGGATCTCCTGGAGGCCGAAGTACGGGTCGTACTTCGCGGTGCCGTCGGGTGTGAAGCCGTGGCGCTGGTAGAAGGCGCGCGCCTGGGCGTTGCCCTCGAAGACCCAGAGGAACGCGGGCTGCTTGCCGACAGCAACGTCCAGCAGGCGGGTGCCGAGACCGGTCTTCCAGAACGCCCGGCGAGTGTAGATCGCCTCGAGCTCGAACGGGACCGGCGCGTCGTCGTCCCGCCCCGGACCGGTGCCGACGAAGCCGGCGACGCGATCCTCGACAGGCACTGCCGGATTCACCGCGATCCACCGTGTCCGGCCCTCACTCAGGTGTGCACGCCACCGGGAGATGCGCCGGTCGATGTCAGACGTTCGCTCAAGTAGTAGGCCGGCCGGCACGAGACCGGCGTACGCCTCCCGCCAGCACAGCAGATGACACCACGCCCCCGCCTCGGCGTCGTCGACCGTGGCGGGCCGGATCTCGGGTTGCACTCAGACAGTAAAGACGATCTTGCCGAAGACGTCGCCCTTGTTCATTTTCTCGAAGCCGGTGCGGGCGTCGGCGAGCGGGAGCACGGTGTCGATGTGCGGGGCGATGCCGGCGTTCGCCATGAACTGGACGAGCTCGGCGAGCTCGGTGCGGGTGCCCATCGTGGAGCCCTGGACGCGGAGCTGCAGGAAGAAGATCCGGTTCAGCTCGGCGGACTTCGGCGCCTGGCCGCTGGTCGCGCCGGAGATCACCAGCGTGCCGCCCTGCTTGAGCGACTTCAGCGAATGCGACCAGGTCGCCTGGCCGACGGTCTCCATCACCGCGTCGACTCGCTCCGGCAGCCGCGCGCCGGACTCGAACGCGTCGTGCGCGCCGATCTCGAGCGCCTTGGCCCGCTTGCCCTCGTCCCGGCTGGTCGCCCACACCCGGATCCCGGCGGCACGCGCCAACGTGATCAGCGCGGTCGCGACACCACCACCGGCGCCCTGCACGAGCACGGTGTCGCCCGGCTTGAGGCCGGACTGCGTGAAGAGCATGCGGTACGCCGTCAACCACGCGGTCGGGAGGCACGCCGCCTGCTCGAAGGACAGACCGGCGGGCTTCGGTACGACGTTCCGGGCCGGTACGGCGACCTTCTGCGCGAGGGTGCCCTGGTACCGCTCGCTGAGGAGCGACCGCTTCGGGTCGAGCGTCTCGTCACCCTTCCACGCCGGGTCCGAGACGACCGCGTGGACGACGACCTCGTTCCCGTCCGGGTCCACGCCGGCCGCGTCACAGCCGAGGATCATCGGCAGGTTCTGCTCGGCCAGCCCGACACCCTTCAACGACCACAGATCGTGGTGGTTGAGCGCAGTCGCCCGTACGTCGATCGTCACCCACCCGTCAGGCACGGTCGGCTCGGGCCGCTCCCCCACCTCCAGCGCGGCGATCGGATCCTCGGCGTCGAACTTCGCAGCATAAGCAGCAAGCATGCGAACCACCCTAGGCGCTGGTCCACCCCACGTCAGTTACCGACCTCACCCACCAACCCACCCCGCCAGCCCACCCGCCACCCAACCAAGAGCGAACCCTCCACTCCAAGGGGCATCCCCTGAAGTGGAGGGTTGCCCACTCGAAATATCAGGGGGCAACCCACCACCTTGAGGTGCAAGCCGCCAGCGAAGGTGGGTGGGTCGCGCGGGGTAGGTGGGGCCGCGGGAGTGGGTGGGTCGGTCGCGTGGGGTGGGTGGGTCAGGCGGGGCGGGCTACGCCGTCCGCGGCTGCGGCTTGGGCCACCGCGGTGGAGACGGCGGGGGCTACTCGGGGGTCGAAGGGGGACGGGATGATGTAGTCCGGGCGAAGGTCCTCGGGGGAGATCAGGTCGGCGAGGGCGTTGGCGGCGGCGAGTTTCATGCCTTCGGTGATGCGGCTGGCGTTGGCGTCGAAGGCGCCGCGGAAGATGCCGGGGAAGGCCAGGACGTTGTTGATCTGGTTCGGGAAGTCCGAGCGGCCGGTGGCGACCACCGCGGCGTGCCGGTGGGCGATGTCGGGGTGGACCTCGGGGTTCGGGTTGGCGAGGGCGAAGATCATCGCGTCGGGAGCCATCTGCGCGACGGCCTCCTCGGGGACCGTGCCGCCGGACACCCCGAGGAACAGGTCGGCACCGACGAGGGCGTCCACCAACCGGCCGGACAGCCCGCCGGTGTTGGTGTCACGGGCCAACGACAACTTCACCGGGTTGAGGTCGGACCGGTCCTCGTGCAGGACGCCCTTGCTGTCGACCACCGCGAGATCGCCGACACCCGCCTGCAGCAGGATCCGCGCACACGCGACGCCGGCGGCACCGGCCCCCGAGATCACCACCCGGATATCCGAGATGGCCTTGCCGGTCACCCGGAGCGCGTTCCGGAGCGCCGCGAGTACGACGACCGCCGTACCGTGCTGGTCGTCGTGGAAGACCGGGATGTCGAGCCGTTCCTTCAGCCGGCGCTCGATCTCGAAGCAGCGCGGCGCGGAGATGTCCTCCAGGTTGATCCCGCCGAACGTCGGCGCCATCCGCGCGACCGTCTCGACGAACTCGTCCACATCGGTGCAGTCCAGCGCGATCGGCACCGAGTCGACGCCGCCGAACTCCTTGAACAGCAGGGCCTTGCCCTCCATCACCGGCAGCGACGCGGCCGGCCCGATGTCGCCGAGCCCGAGGACGGCGGTGCCGTCGGTGACGACCGCGACCACGTTGGACTTCCAGGTGTACCGGCGGACCAGCGACGGGTCTTCGGCGATCGCGGTGCAGACCCGCGCGACGCCGGGCGTGTACGCCTTGGAGAGGTCGTCGGCGTCGCGGACGTGGATCGATGACGTGACCTCGATCTTGCCGCCGCGGTGCAGTTCGAAGACGGCGTCACCGGCGTACGGATCAGAGGGGACAACGGGCTCAACAGCTTGGGCGACCATGCGGGGACCCTTCGGGAAAGAGCGAGCGGAACGTGAAGTGTGGGCGTTCGATGAGGGTGCGTCGAACGGCGCCGTTGCCAGGGGGTCACCCGTCTGCCACGAGTAAACCACAGCGCCAACTGGTCTGCTGTGAGGGGCCCCACATCGTCCCGGCGTGTGCCAGGATGCGGGGATTCACAACCCCTGTCGAGGAGAATCCGCGATGAACATCGTCCCCACTCTCCGCAAGCGCCGGGCGCAGGCCGTCGCCTCGGTCGCCGTACTCGCGCTCGCGCTGACCGCCTGCGGCGGCTCCGGCAGCAGCGGATCCGACGACAAGGCGAAGGCTGCCGGCATTACGTTGGTGAAGCCGGGCAAGCTCACGATCTGCACACACCTGCCGTACAAGCCCTTCCAGTACAAGGACGGCACCAAGGTCGTCGGCTTCGACGTGGACCTGCTCGACCTGGTCGCCCAGGACCTCGGCGTGCAGTACGACGTGGTGAACATCGAGTGGGCGCAGGTCACCTCGGGCGCCGCGTTCCAGGCGAAGAAGTGCGACATGGGCATGGGCGCGATGACGATCACGCCGGCCCGGCAGGCCGCGATCAGCATCACCGACCCGTACATGGACGCCACCCAGGTGCTGCTGGCGAAGAAGGACTCCGGCATCAAGTCGCTGGCCGACCTGCGCGGCAAGAAGCTCGGCGCGCAGGCCGACACCACCGGCAAGACGTACGCCGACAAGAACGCCCAGGCGAACGGCTACACCGTCATCCCGTTCAACGACCTCGCGCTGCAGGAGAACAACGTGAAGTCCGGCCGGGTCGATGCCGCGATCAACGACAACGGCGTGCTGTACGACTACGTCAAGGACAACCAGGACATGGCCGTGGTCGCCGAGTTCAACACCGGCGAGCAGTACGGGTTCGGCGCGCTGAAGGACGGCAGCGGCCCGAAGCTGGTGGCCAAGTTCAACGAGCTGCTGAAGAAGGCCAAGACCGACGGCAAGTACACCGAGATCTACAAGAAGTGGTTCGGGGTTGAGCCGAAGAAGTGAGTACCCAAACCGTTGAACGCAAGGGACTGAGCCCGCGGCAGCGGGCCCAGCGCTCCCGCTGGATCCAGTACGCGATCCTCGTCGCGCTGATCGTCGCCGCCGTGTTCGCCGCGAACTGGCACCAGATCGCCAGCGTGTTCTTCCGGCCGGCGTTCATCAGGTCGACGTTCGAGAACGGCGTGCTGCTGGCGCTGGTGAAGACGCTCGAGTACACCGCCGGCGCGTTCGTGATCGGCCTGACCGGCGGCACCCTGCTGGCGTTGATGAAGCTCAGCCAGGTGGCGCCGTACCGCTGGATCGCGACGGCGTACATCGAGTTCTTCCGCGGGCTGCCGGCGATCGTGGTGTTCATCGCGTTCAGCCTGCTGCCGCTGGCGTTCCCGGGGCTGACGATCCCCTGGGACCCGTACGGCGTGGTGTGGCTGGCGCTCGGCATCGTCGCGTCGGCGTACATGGCCGAGGTCATCCGGGCCGGCATCCAGGCGGTCCCGAAGGGGCAGGTCGAGGCGGCCCGGTCGCTGGGTATGCCGGCCGGGCTGGCGATGCGGAAGATCGTGCTGCCGCAGGCGTTCCGGATCGTGCTGCCGCCGCTGACCAACGACCTGATCCTGCTGGTGAAGGACTCCTCGCTGGTGTTCATGATCGGCGTCGCCGCGGACGGGTACGAGCTCACCGGCTTCGGCCGGGACCTGGCGAACACCGACTCGAACCTGACGCCGATCGTGGTCTGCGGCTTCTGCTACCTGGTGATCACCCTGCCGCTGGGCATCCTCGCCCGCCGGCTCGAAGCCCGTACGGCGAGGACGCGCTGATGGCACTGGTAGAGATCAAGAATCTGCACAAGTCGTTCGGCAGCAACCACGTCCTGCGCGGGATCGACTTCACCGTCGAGCAGGGCGAGGTGGTGTGCGTGATCGGCCCGTCCGGGTCCGGCAAGTCCACGCTGCTGCGCTGCGTCAACCTGCTGGAGACGCCCCAGGAGGGTCAGGTGATCGTCCGCGGCGAGGACATCACCGACCCGGACTGCCACCTGGACGCCGCCCGGCAGCAGATCGGGATGGTGTTCCAGCAGTTCAACCTGTTCCCGCACCTGTCCGTGCTGGGGAACTGCACCGTTGCCCAGCGCACCGTTCTGAAGCGGACCGAGGCGGACGCCGACCGGGTCGCCCGCGCGAACCTGGAGCGGGTCGGGCTGAGCGACAAGATCGACGCGTACCCGGCGCAACTGTCCGGCGGTCAGCAGCAGCGGGTGGCGATCGCCCGGGCGCTGTCGATGGACCCGGCGCTGATGCTGTTCGACGAGCCGACGTCCGCGCTCGACCCGGAGCTGGTCGGCGACGTGCTGACCGTGATGCGCAAGCTCGCGCTGGACGGTATGACGATGCTGGTCGTCACGCACGAGATGGCGTTCGCCCGCGAGGTCGCGGACCGGGTGGTGTTCATGGACGGCGGCGTGATCGTCGAGCAGGGCCCGCCCGCGGACGTGATCGGCGCCCCGAGGGAGGAGCGCACCCGGACCTTCCTGCGCCGGGTGCTGGATCCGACGCACGTGGAACCGGTCGACTGAGAGCACTCTCAGTGACGCTGCGTGTCCGGTCGTACGCCGGACACGCGGCAGGCCCGGCGGTCAGACTACGAATAGGTCTCTGTTCCGGGTTGGTCCGTGCGCTGTCCGCAGGCCGCTGTGTCAAGATGCGGACACACGGCACCGTGCCGAACGGTGCCCGGTTTTGGAGGACCTAGATGTCTGTCCTGCGTAGGGCGCTGGTGCTGTCCGGCGTCCTGGTTCTCGCGGCCGCCGGCTGCGGTTCGAACTCCCTCGAGAACGGGGGCTCGTCCCCGTCGACTGCTCCGTCGAGCGCCCCCTCCAGCGCACCGTCGAGCAATGGGCCGGACCTGAGCGGCTCGCTGCCGGCGAAGATCAAGGCCGCGAAGAAGATCGTCGTCGGCGTCGACGCGACCTACCGGCCGAACGAGTTCCTGCAGGGCGGTACGAACGTCGTCGGCATGGACGTCGACCTGTTCGACGCGGTGGCGCAGAAGTTCGGCGTCACGGTCGAATGGCAGCCGGCCACGTTCAGCACGATCATCACCGGTGTCCAGGGCGGCAAGTACGACATGGGCATCTCGTCGTTCACCATCAACGCCGAGCGCAAGAAGCAGGTCAACATGGTCAGCTACTTCAGCGCCGGCACGCTCTGGGCGGTGAAGAAGGGCAACCCGAAGGGTGTCAACGCCGACGACCCGTGCGGCAAGACCATCGGCGTCCAGACCGGTACGACCCAGCAGCAGGACGACCTGCCGGTCCGCCTGAAGAAGTGCACCTCGGCGGGCAAGCCGGCCTTCAAGGAACTGCCGCGCGACAAGCAGGACCAGGCCACGGCCGACCTCGTGTCGGGCAAGTCGGACGCGATGCTGGCCGACTCCCCCGTCGTCCTGGACGCGATCAAGCAGACCAACGGCCAGCTCGAGCAGCTCGGCCAGATCTACGGCGCGGCGCCGTACGGCTATGTGGTCCCGAAGTCGGAGACCGCGTTCGCGCAGGCCATCGTCCAGGCGCTGCAGGCGCTGAACACCGAAGGTACCTACAAGTCGATCCTGCAGAAGTGGAACAACGACTCCGGCGCCATCACCGACTTCGCCGTCAACCCGTGATCGCTCATGAGCACTGAGACCGAAACCCGGCCGCAGGACGCCGCTCCGGAGCGGCCGGGTGCGATCGTCGCCGTACCGGTGCGGCATCCGGGCCGCTGGGTCGCGATCGCGGCGATCGCGGTCCTGACGGCCATGCTGCTGCACCTGCTGGTGACCAACAGCGCCTTCGACTGGAAGTTCGTCTTCCAGGCGATGAACCAGCAGCCGGTGATCAACGGGTTCCTGAAGGGCACCCTGCTGGTCACCGCGCTGTCGATGGTCGTCGGCGTGGGCGGCGGCGTCCTGCTGGCGGTGATGCGGCTGTCGGACAACCCGATCCTGTCGGGCGTCTCCTGGGTGTTCACCTGGTTCTTCCGCAGCATCCCGCGGTACATCCTGCTGTTCACGATGGGCACGCTCGGGATCCTGTTCCCGCAGGGCATCTCGTTCGGGTTCCCGTTCGACTGGAAGCTGATCGGCTGGTTCGGGCTGTCCGGTGACTGGCGGTTCCTGAACCTGGACGCGAACCAGGTGTTCACCGGGCTGGTCGCCGGTGTGATCGGGCTCGGGCTGTCCGAGGCGGCGTACATGGCCGAGATCGCCCGGGCCGGGATCATGAGCGTGGACCGGGGCCAGGCCGAGGCCGCGCAGGCGCTCGGGATGAACAGCGGCAAGGTGATGCGCCGGGTCGTGCTGCCGCAGGCGATGCGGGTGATCGTGCCGCCGACCGGCAACGAGACGATCGCGATGCTGAAGGACACCTCGCTGCTGGTCGCGGTACCGGTGATCGGCGAGCTGTTCTACCAGCTGCAGTCGATCGGCAGCAACTACTACAAGACGTTCCCGATCGCGGTCGCGGCCACGCTGTACTACCTGGCCGCGACGAGTGTGCTGATGGTCGGGCAGTACTTCCTGGAGCGGCACTTCGGCCGCGGGTTCGGCACCACCAAGGCGCCGCGGGCCGCGCGCCCGGCCGGGGCGGGAGGGGCCTGATGCCGCTCGTACACGCGGTCAACGTGACCAAGTCCTTCCACCACAACGAGGTGCTGAAGGGCATCGACCTGGACGTCGAACGCGGCCAGGTGGTCTGTCTGCTCGGCCCGTCCGGGTCGGGCAAGACCACCTTCCTGCGCTGCATCAACCAGCTCGAGACGATCGACGGTGGCCGGATCTGGGTCGACGACGAGCTGATGGGGTACGCCGACCGCGACGGCAAGCTGTACCGCCTGAAGAACAAGGAGATCGCGGCGCAGCGGCGCGAGATCGGGATGGTGTTCCAGCGGTTCAACCTGTTCCCGCACAAGACCGCGCTGGAGAACATCATCGAGGCGCCCACCCAGGTCCGGCGGGAATCCAAGAAGGGCGCCAAGGAGCGGGCGATGAAGCTGCTCGACCGGGTCGGCCTCGCCGACCGCTGCAACGCGTACCCGGCGCAACTGTCGGGCGGTCAGCAGCAGCGGGTCGCGATCGCGCGGGCGCTGGCGATGCAGCCGAAGCTGATGCTGTTCGACGAGCCGACGTCGGCGCTCGACCCGGAACTCGTCGGCGAGGTGCTCGCGGTGATGCGCGAGCTCGCGCTGGACGGGATGACGATGATCGTCGTCACCCACGAGATGGCGTTCGCCCGCGACGTCGCGGACACCGTCGTGTTCATGGACGGCGGCGTGGTGGTCGAGGCCGGCCCGCCCAAGGACGTGCTCGGCAACCCGCAGCACTCCCGCACCCAGACGTTCCTGGCCCGGCTGCGCTCGGAGCACGAACACCCGTAGGACGCCGTCTCGTCTCGATCGACCCCCGTTCGCCGTGCATCAAACCCGTTGAGGTTGGATGATGTACCGCGAGTGGGGTCGATCGAGGGAGACGATGTGAGTAGCACCGGAGGAGCCGCCGAGGTTCGCCTGAGCATCCCGGCGGACAGTGCGTACATCGCCGTACCGCGGTCGGTGGTGGGTAACCTCGCGGCCCGCAACGACTTCACGCTGGACGCGATCGACGACCTGCGGATCGCGGTCGACGAGGCGTGCGCGCTGCTGCTGCCGCAGTCCGCGGACGGGGTGCTGGAGTGCGTGTTCCAGATCGCCCCGCCGCAGCTGACGGTGCGGACGAGCGCCGTCGTACCGAACGGCTGGCGCCCCGACACCACGTCGTTCGGCTGGACCGTGCTGACCGCGCTGGTCGAGTCCGCCGCCGCGGAGACCATCGACGGCCGGCTGACGATCACCGTGACGGCCACCGCCTCCGCCACGGAGAGCCTGTGACAGAGGAACAGGCCCAGGAATCGCCTGATCTTCGGACCCGCACCGCCGGTTTCTTCCAGCAGATGGCGGCCGGTTCGCAGGATCCGGGGTATCCGGCGGCGCGCGACGGGCTGGTGGCGCTGCACATGCCGCTGGTGGAGCACCTGGCCCGCCGGTTCCGCAACCGCGGCGAGCCGTACGACGACCTGGTCCAGGTGGCGACGATCGGGCTGATCAAGGCGATCGACCGGTTCGACTCCGACCGTGGGGTGGAGTTCTCGACGTACGCGACGCCGACGATCCTCGGCGAGATCAAGCGGTACTTCCGGGACAAGGGCTGGGCGATCCGGGTGCCGCGGCGGCTGCAGGAGCTGCGGCTGTCGCTGACCGCCGCGACCGCGGAGCTGACCCAGGAGCTCGGCCGGGCGCCGACGGTGGCGGAGCTGTCCGACCGGCTCGGACTGTCGCCGGACCTGGTGATCGAGGGCCTGGAGTCCGCGAACGCGTACAACACCTTGTCGCTGGACGCTCCCGATCAGAACGAGACCGACGCGACCACGGTGCTGGACGGGCTCGGCGGCGAGGACGAGGCGCTGGAGAGCGTCGAGTACCGGGAGTCGCTGAAGCCGTTGCTGGCCCAGCTGGACACCCGGGAGAAGCGGATCCTGACGCTGCGGTTCTTCCGCGGGATGACGCAGTCGCAGATCGCCGAGGAGATCGGGATCTCGCAGATGCACGTCTCCCGGCTGCTCGCCCGCACCCTCACCGAGCTCCGCAGCGGCCTGCTCAAGGAGTAAGGGCTAGAGCACGTGATCGTTGGAGTCACCAGCGGTCAGGGCCTCGGTGGACGCCTTCTGGAAAACGCACACCAGGATCGCGACGGCGAGGACAGCGAGGCCGGCGGCGACGCCCTTGGAACCGCCGTCCCACAGGCTGTACGCGATCAGCAGCTGGATCAGTTGCGTGAACACTGTCGGCCCGCGGCTCCAGCGCGCGGCCTTCCAGAGACCACGGACGGCGACGAAGACGAGGCCCACGCCGTACACCAGGAAGAAGCCGGTGGTGGTGAGCCCGAGCACCAGGCGGGAGCTGTCGACCGTCAAGGCTTGGGCAATTCCGAGAACGATGAGCACAACCCCTTCCACAGCGACCACTGCCGCCGCTAATTTGAGCGGTCTCGGGACTGCGGCAACTGGGGAGTCGGTCGGCACTTCATCAGCTTAGTGCCGTCGTCCCGGGCGGCACGCGAAACCCCGGCCCCACAGGGATTTGAGGTTCTGCGTAACCAAAAGATGGTTGGAACGGTTACCTGCAGTGAACGGGTACTTGCAGATGGGCCGCTTCGTCCGATAACCGGATGGAGAGAGCCGCTGTGTGCCGGTTCGGAGTGTTAAGGAAGCGTTGTGATCGGATCGACAACTCAATAACCCTTGTTTCGATCCGCCAAGATTGGGAACATGGTCTCGTTCGTGAAAGCGTTCACAACAGACGCGGCACCAAACCCCCGTGCCTCACGAACCGACGAGTACAGCACCGCTGATCGGGCACAGACCTACCCGGCAGCATACGTCAACTACTGAGAGAGATGGGATCCGCCATGGATTGGCGCCACCGGGCCGTATGCCTCGACGAGGACCCGGAACTGTTCTTCCCCATCGGCAACACCGGGCCCGCGATCATGCAGATCGAGGAGGCCAAGCAGGTGTGCCGACGCTGCGACGTGCGTGAGCAGTGCCTGGCATGGGCGCTGGAAGCCGGCCAGGACCACGGTGTGTGGGGCGGCCTGAGCGAGGACGAGCGTCGTGCGCTGAAGCGCCGCAACGCCCGGCAACGCATCCGCACCGCCTGAGCAAGTCCTCTTCGGGGCCCCGCGGAACGCACCGCGGGGCCTTTGTGTTTCTAGTCCCCGACCGGGATGTCCAGGGTGACCTGGGTGCCCGCCTTGCCGTCGTGCCGCGGGCCGAACTCCAGGGTCCCGTCGAGCTCACCGATCACCAGGGTGCGGACGATGGACAGGCCGAGATTGCCGGACAGTTCGGTGTCGAAGTTCGTCGGCAAACCCTTGCCGTCGTCGAGTACGTCGATGTGCAGCCGGCCGAGCGCCCGCTCGGCGACCAGCTCGATCGTCCCGCTCGCCGCGCCGGAGTCCCGGGCCCCGAACGCGTGCTCCACCGAGTTCTGCATCAGCTCGGTCAGCACCATCGCCAACGGCGTCGCGACCTCGGAGTCCAGCACGCCGAACGACCCGGTACGCCGGGTCTCCACCGTGGTCGCGACGGTCGACACGTCCGCGACCATCGCCCCGACCCGGTCCGCGACGTCGTCGAAGTCCACGTGCTCGTCGAACGACTCCGACAGCGTCTCGTGCACGATCGCGATCGACCCGACCCGGCGGACCGCCTCGGCCAGCGCGTCCTGTCCTTCCGGCACCGTGATCCTCCGGGCCTGCATCCGGAGTAACGCGGCGACCGTCTGCAAGTTGTTCTTGACGCGATGATGAATCTCCCGGATGGTCGCCTCCTTGGTGACCAGCTCCCGTTCCCGGCTGCGCAGCTCCGTCACGTCCCGGAGCAGGATCAGCGCCCCCACGTGCTGACCGTCCGAGCGCAACGGGATCGCGCGCAGGAACAGCGTCGCGTCGGCGTTCTCGATCTCGATCTCCTTGGCGGCCCGCCCGGTGACCACCGACGCGAGCACGTCGTCGACCTTGCGTCCGGAATGCAGCAACTCCGCGGTGACGTCCTTCAGCCGGGAGCCGACCAGATCGGTCACCAGCCCCATCCGCCGGTACGCCGACAACGCGTTCGGGCTGGCGAACGTCACCATCCCGTGCCGATCGACCCGGATACAGCCGTCACCGACCCGTGGGGTGGTGGACAGCAGCCGTTCGCCGCCGTACGGGAAGATGCCGTCGGTGATCATCCGGGCCAGGTCCGTCGCGCTCTGCAGGTACGCGATCTCCAGCCGGGACGGGGTCCGGACGCCGAGCAGGTTGGTGTTCCGGGCGATCACCGCGATCACCCGGGAGCCCCGGCGGACCGGGATCGTCTCGACCCGGACCGGTACGTCGTCGCGCCACTCCGGGTCGCCCTCGCGGCAGATCCGGCCGCCGTCGTACGCCTGGTCCAGCAGGTGCCGGCGGCCGCGCGGGATGAAGCTGCCGACGATGTCGTCGAGGTACGCCGTCGGCCCGGTGGTCGGGCGCATCTGCGCGCCGGCCCAGAAGCCCAGCCCCTCGGTGTCCGGGAGCCAGAGCACCAGGTCGGCGAACGACAGGTCGGCGAGCATCTGCCAGTCCGAGACGAGCAGTTGCAGGCGGTCCAGGTCGGCCTGGTCGAGCGTGGTGTGGTTGCGCGCCACATCGGTCAAAGACGGCACGCCCCGATGGTATCGATCGGCTTATACCAGGGCGATCGGTGGTCCGCTCGACAAGTTGGCGTGTGTGGGTGTTGATTGAACGGCGACAGATGAAAGGATGCTCGGGTGGAGTCGACGTACTGGCAGGACGTGATGGCCGCGGACTACGCGGTACCGCACGACCGTACGCTGACCGATCTCACCGAGGAGCTCGTCCGCGGCCTGGCCAGCACCAATCCGCAGGTCCGGGACGCCCTCGCCTACCCGACGCTCGCCACCTGGCTCGAGCGTGGGGTGTACGACGATCTGCTGCCCGGCTTCGGGGACGGCCTGTGCGCCGGCCTGAACTACGGGCTCGGTGAGGACGGTACCGACACGGTCTTCCGCCGCTCGTTCACCGCGCTGACGCTGGCGGAGGTGATCCACCGCGACAACGCCGAGTTCCTGGTGCACGACGAGGTGGTGATGCGCTGGGGCGACCGGCTGGCGACCTGGCTGCTGCGCGAGCGCGACCTCCGCGGCTACGTGCAGGACTGCGGGTGGGCGCATGCCGTTGCCCACGGCGCCGACGCGATCGGTGCGCTGGCGCGGTCCCGGCACTGCGACGCGGGCGTGCTGCGGGCGCTGCTCGACGTGCTCGCGGACCGGATCGTCAAGGACACGCCGTACCGCTGGGTGCACGAGGAGCACGACCGGGTCGCGCACGCGGTGATGACGGTCCTGCACCGGAACATGCTGACCAGCGACGAGCTCGAGCGCTGGCTGAAGCCGATCGCCGCGACAGCGGGCCAGCAGCCGTTGATGCACGAGACGCTGCCGGAGTGGCCGTCGCCGAATGTGTTCAACGCCCGCGGCGTCCTGCACGTGCTGCTCAGCCAGCTCGCGATCGGCGTGAAGGGCTTCCCGATCCCGGGCGACGACGAACTGTTCGGCCGCCCGATCGAAGCCCGCGCGGACCTCCTGCTGATGCTGACCGAAGCGGTGCAGGCCTCGCAGCCGTACATCTATCGGCCCGCGACGACCTCCTAGGGCCTAGGGCCGCAGCGTGACCGTCGCGACCACGGCGCGGTGGTCAGTGCCGCGGATCGGGTACGTCGCGAAGTCCCCGGGCTCGAACTGTCGCGTCACCACCACGTGGTCGATCTGCGTCCGCAGTACGGCAGGCTGATCCGCGGGCCAGGTGCCCTGCAGCCCGCCGCCGACCGACGGGCCGACGCTGCGGCAGTAACCGCCGAGCGCGGCCCGGAAGTCCGCGTGGTCGACGGTGGCGTTGTAGTCGCCCGCGATCACCGTCGGCGGGTCCTGCGAGCACCACTCGCGGACCTTCAGCAGGTCGTGCGCCCAGGTCGCCACGGCGTCCGGTAGCGGCGGGTAGCCGTGGTACGCGATCAGCCGGATGTCCCCGAGGTTCCCACCCGTCACGACGATGTTCCCGAACGTCGTACCGGTCTCGGACGCGAACGTCACGTCGCCGAGCGCCGGCGACACCAGCACACTCGTCGCGCTCGGTGCGGCACTGCTCGTCTGGTCCGTGTATCCCTTGTACTGCTGGTCCGGCAGCAACGCGCGGATTCGCTCGCGGACGTCGGCCTGTGCCTCGGGCAACGACACCAGGTCGGGCTTCCGGTCGCGGATCAGCTGCGCCACGTCCGCGACCCGGGCGCCACCGCCGAAGACGTTCGCGACCATGATCGTCAGCACCCGCGCCCCGGCCGGCGCCGGCCGCGCGGACGAGAACTGCCGCGGCGCGGACAGGGCCGCACCGATCAACGCCAGTACGCCGATCAACGCCGACGCGATCCGCCAACCGCGGCGTACCAGCATCACCAGGGCCAGCACCAGAACGACCACCAGGGCCTGCGGGCGGAACGCCGCGACCTGCGTGAACGGGGTCAGCTCGTCGAGCCCGAACAGTTCCGGGAACAGCGGCACGGCAACGACGACGAGGAACAGCACGGACAGCACGAGCCGCCGTACGAACCATGCCCTTCGTGAGCGCAGCGAACGAACAATAGGTACCGCAGTGTTACGCATGCACACACCCGATGGTCTGGTCGCTTGTCCGGACGAACGGTAGCGTGCTCCGTTGCGCCTGTATGTCCCTCCGAGGAGGTTTGCAGTGTCCCGATTGTCCGCGATCAGACCCGCGTACTGGATCTCCGGTGTGCTCCTGGTGGTGGCTGTCGTCGTACCGCTCCTGGTGCCGACGTACGCCAAGAAGGACCCGCACCTGTGGGGTTTCCCGTTCTTCTACTGGTACCAACTGCTCTGGGTCTTCCTGTCCGCGATCCTGGTCAGCATCAGTTACCGCCTGCTCCGCGCCGAGGAGCGCCGGCGCCGGGCCGAGCAGGGCCTGGGCGACCCGGACAAGGACGGTGACCAGTGAACACCAAGGTCGACTGGGTGCAGCTGACCATCGTCGTCGTGATCTTCGCCGGCGTCACCGTGATGGGCTTCATGGCGGCCCGCTGGCGCCGTACCGGCCAGCTCGACAACCTCGACGAGTGGGGTCTGGGCGGCCGCGGGTTCGGTACGTTCATCACCTGGTTCCTGCTCGGCGGTGACCTGTACACGGCGTACACGTTCATCGCCGTACCGGCCGCGATGTACGCCACCGGTGCGATCAGCGGGTTCTTCGCGGTGCCGTACACGATCGTCGCGTATCCGATCGTGTTCATCTTCATGGCCCGGTTGTGGTCGGTGTCCCACCGGCACGGGTACGTGACACCGGCGGACTTCGTGCAGGGGCGCTACGGGAGCAAGCTGCTCTCGCTGGCGGTCGCCGTCACCGGCATCCTCGCGCTGATGCCGTACATCGCCTTGCAGCTGGTCGGTATGCAGGCCGTGTTCGAGACGATGGGCCTCGGCGGCAACAACACGCTGGCCAAGGACCTCCCGCTGCTGATCGCGTTCGCCGTTCTCGCGGCGTACACGTACTCGTCGGGTCTGCGGGCGCCGGCGATGATCGCGTTCGTCAAGGACTTCCTGATCTACGTCGTGATCCTGGTCGCGATCTTCTACTTGCCGCACGTGCTGGGCGGCTGGGACGGGATCTTCAAGGCGGCGCAGGACAAGATGGCGAAACCGAACCCGGTCACCGGCAAGCCGACCGGGTCGTTCATCCCGGGCGACGCGGGCTACGTGTCTTACTGGACGCTCGGCCTCGGTTCCGCGATGGCGCTGTTCATGTACCCGCACTCGGTGACCGCGGTGCTGTCCACCAAGACGCGCAACGTCGTACGGCGCAACGCCGCCATCCTCCCGGCGTACTCGTTGCTCCTCGGGCTGCTGGCTCTGCTCGGCTTCATGGCGATCAAGGCGAACGTGAACGTGAAGGGCCTCGACGGCCTGGCGAACCCGCAGTTGGCGATCCCGCGGCTGTTCGACCAGGAGTTCCCGTCCTGGTTCGCGGGCATCGCGTTCGCGGCGATCGCGGTCGGCGCGCTGGTGCCGGCGGCCATCATGTCGATCGCGGCGGCCAACCTGTTCACCCGCAACATCTACCGCGCGTTCATCAAGCCCGAGGCCACCCCGGCGCAGGAAGCCAAGGTGTCCAAGCTCGCGTCCCTCCTGGTGAAGGTCGGCGCGCTGGCGTTCGTGCTCGGGATGGACAAGACGATCGCGCTGAACCTGCAACTGCTCGGCGGGATCTGGATCCTGCAGACGTTCCCGGCGATCGTGGTCGGGCTCTACACCCGCTGGTTCCACAAGTGGGCGCTGCTGGCCGGCTGGGCGGTGGCGATGGTGTTCGGCACGATCTCGGCGTACAACGTGGTGAACCCAGCGACGAAGAAGCACTTCGGCGGATCGCTGGCGAACATCCCGTTCACCAACACGCCGGCGTACATCGCGCTGACCGCGTTCGTGATCAACGTGATCGTGGTCGTGGTGCTGACGTTCGTACTGCGCGCCCTGAAGGTCGCGGACGGGCAGGACACCACGCACCCGTCGGACTACACCGCGGACCGGGGCGACCCCGGTGTCGCCGAGGTGATCGAACCCGCCAAGTCGTGAGCGATGGTGACGGCAGCTTCGGCTGCCGTCACCATTTGCGGTTAAATCGACACGCTGCGGGGTCAGCTTGCCCGGTTTCGGGCCGCTGATTCGGCAGAATCACCCCCGTGCTGCTGGTCCTCCTCGTCATGATGCTCGCGTGCGGGGCAGCACTCGCGACCGGCGGCCGCTTCGGCAACCTGGCCGGCAACACGGTGACCGGCATCCATTGGCTCGCCGCGGCGGCGATCGGCCAACTCCTCGGCGCCCTCTTCGGCGGTACGGCGTACCCGGTCGGGCTGATCGGATCCGCGGTCTGCATCGCGGTCTTCCTCCGCCTGAACCTGCGGCACCCCGGCGTCGGCCTGCTGGCACTGGGCTTCTTCAGCAACGCGGTCGTCGTTGCCCTGAACGGCGCGATGCCCGTCTCCCTGCGCGCGTTGGAACGCGCCGGGGTCGGCAACGCGGCCATCACCGACGCCCGCCACGAGATCGCGGGTACGTCGACCCGCCTGCCCTGGCTGGGAGACGTCGTACCCGTGGCCCTGCCCGGTCTTGGTCAGGCGATCAGCCCGGGCGACGTACTGATCGCCGCCGGCGCCGGCCTCCTGCTGTACGCCGGCATGGGCGCCAACGGCCGCGTCCCCGCCTCGACCGCCCCGGTCTGGGACGACCTGGAACCCTGCGCCGGTACGCCGGCCCTGCTCCAGCTCTCCCCCAAGGCCGGCCGCGAACTCTCCTCCGCAGAAGCCGGCCGCCAACCGTCAGAAGCGGAAGCCGCGCCCGATCACCCGCCGGAGTGACTCCACGACGACCGGGTCGTACTCCGCCCCGATCCCCAGCCCGATCGATTCCATCGCCTTGTCCGGCGACTGCCCCGACCCTTCCCCCACCAGCTGCTCGTACGCCAGCGCAACGTTGACGATCCCGCTCTCCACCGGAATCGACGAGTCGTTCGCCCGCCCGTGCCGGTACGGATCGTTGGAGTGCCGCACGATCTCGGCCACATGATCCAGCACCCCCGACCGCTCGATCACCGCCGCCCCGATCTCCGCCGCCCGCTGCCGCTCCGCCCGCGTCCGCAACAACGAAGCCCCACCAGGACTGGGATCCGCCAACGCCAACTGCCCCACCCCCGACAGCAGCGCCGCATACTCCAACGCTTCCATCCGCGCCGGCGTCAACCCCAGATCGTTCCCGATCGCCACCGCCAGCGCCGCCGTCCGCGCGTTCTGCCCCGGACTACTGAACCCCGCAATCTCCGTACTCCGAGCCATCGACCGCACCGTAGTCCGATAAGTCCGCTGCGCCGACGAGTACCTCCTGAACGCGAACTGCGTGAACAACAACGGCACAAGGACGAGCGGTGGCCCCCAGAGCCCGGCGATCGACGTCCCGGCGGCAAGCAGCATGCCGCTGATCGCCATCGCCATCCCGATCCGCGCCGTGACCCCCAACTCGTCCCGCACAGCCGCGGGGAACGGCCTGCTGTACTGTTCCGTCGCTTGGCCGGCACCGACGATCGCATCCAGCGCCGCGGCAGTGGAAACCGCGAGCAACATCGCGCCGCCCAACGGCACCGCATGCGATGCCGTACCGTTCCAGTACAGGTGGTTCGGCGCTATCGCGGCGAAGACCACAGCGGCCGCCCCCACCGACAACAGCCGCCGGCACGAGACCACTGCGTCCCACCACAGCCCCGCCAGGATCCGCGGCAGTACGCCGATGGCGGTCGCCGCCGCCGTAACGGCAACTACCTGGGCGACATCCGGGGGTATCGCGACGTGCGGTCCGCGCAGCAGGCAGTAGCCCAAGGCGGCACTCGTGGCGATCGGAGCCCGGTTACGCGAGCGATCGACCCGGAACTGAACCATCTCTCCGACCGCGATCAAGACCCCGAACGTGAGCACGAACGGCCACCCCGTGACCCCGCGCCTCACTGTCAGGATGAGTGCCGTGACACCGAGGACAGCGCCTGCGATCTGGATCACCACGCCGCTGCCCGAGCTACGCGGTTGGGCCCCTTCCGCCTCGCGGGGAATGCTCATGTCGGTCCAGCAGCAGAACCGGTAGCACCGCCACCACTGCCGAGGCTGAGATCGTCATGGTCGATCGGCGCCTCGAGCTGCGCATTCGGCGCCGGCTGCTCGACCGCCGCGGGCTGCCATCCGTCCCGCCGGACGACTTCGACGAAGGCGTCCACGAGGTCGGGATCGAAGTGTGTGTAGCGGTCCTGCAGCAGAATCGCCACCGTTTCCTCGACACTGCGCGCGGGCCGGTACGAACGGGTCGAAGTCAGCGAGTCGAACGCGTCGACAATCCCGATCATCCGGGCGAAGTACGGAATGTTGGTCCCGCTCAGTCCGGCCGGGTAGCCGGTTCCGTCGTACTTCTCGTGGTGATGGAGAACCGCGGACTTCACTTCCTCCAGGAACGGGATGTTGCCGATCAGCTCGACCCCGCGGGCCGGATGCAGCCGGATCGCGTCCATCTCGGAGTCGTCCAGCCGGCCAGGTTTTCGGATGATGCTCGTTGGTACGCCGACCTTCCCGACATCGTGCAGCAAGCCGGCGTGCTCGAGCGCCTGCTGCCGCGGGGCCGGCAACCCCAAGTGCCGCCCCAGCATCCCGACGCCTTCGCTGACCCGCTCGGAATGCCCCCGGGTGTAGAGGTCCTTCGTCTCGATCACCTGAATGAACGCCCGCATCGTCGCTGCCTGAGCGGCGCGCTCAGCAGCATCCTGCGAGAGCGCCCAGCGAGCGACGGCCAGGGGCACCAGGGTGAGGATGCCGGCAACCAGCCCCAGGCCACCAAGCCACATGAATGCCATGATCAAGCCCAGATAGCCGTAGCCCAGCATCGGCAGCGCCGTTGCCAGGACGGCCTCCCGAAGGAACGCGCGCACAACCGTGGCGCCGCGCTCGAGCCACAGGACACCCGACAGCAGCACAGCATTGACGACGTGGTACGCGATTCCGGTCAATGTCACCGCGAGGACGGCTCGCGGTACGTCGCGCAGGGCCGACTCACCGACTGGGCCGTGAACGGCGACGAAGGCAACTGCGCCGCCGGCCGCGGAGAGGATACGTTGCCCGCTGTTGAAGACACGTTTCATCGGCGGAACTCGTTTGGCCTGTGCGAGCGAGCCCACACCCGCCACAACCACGGCGGCCGCAGGCCCGGCGATGATGTAAACCGCCATCAGCACGATCGATCCCAGCGAGGCGCCTTGTGCCGGGCCGTGCGATGAGCGCAACGCGCTCCCGAACAGAACCAAGAAGCAGAGGCCGACCACCGTGAGGTAGTCGGACAGGGTGAAAGCGACCACAACGCAGACGCCCAGCGCGACAGTGGCTACGACCCAGACGAACAGGCGCAACCCCACGCGGCGAGAGGCCGGCGTCAGGTGCCTTCGCGGTCGGTCACCAGTCCCATTCATCGCCGAACATGCTATGTCACCTCCGATCAGCGTGCAGGAGTCATACGCTCCCGAATGTGGGAACGCAGGGGGCAGACAGCACATCGCTGACTCGACTTGAATTCTGCTCAGCATGGCTACGCCGAAACACTGTAAGGCAGACGGTTCGCCGCCGCCGACAGGCAGAGACGGAGCAGGTATGAGAGACTGTGACTCTTTGGAGTTGTTTCAAGGAGGCTTAGGAATGGGAAAGACCGGCCGGAAGCGCCGTGCACGCAAGAAGAAGGGCGCTAACCACGGCAAGCGCCCGAACGCCTGAACGCAAGGCGGCTACAGACAGCGAGGACCTCGGAGAAATCCGGGGTCTTTGCGATTTGGTCACAGGTTTACACCAGACCAGCTAATCAGAGGTCCTGTATTCGGAGAGTCTTCGGCCGCATACTGAATGCGATCTTTCAAACGATCGTTGGGCCTTCGGTAGCTCCCTGTGGACAACCGCCAGCACGCGGTGGCGGATCCCCCCTAGAGTTAGCTCCGGAAGTTTCCGGTACTGACCGATATCGAGGAGGGTGGGAGTGAACGAGCCGGCTACGCCGACCCTGAGCGAGCTGCTCCGTACCTTCCGTACCCGCGCCGGCCTCACCCAGGCCGCCCTCGCCGAAAGCGCCGGCCTGAGCGAGCAGGCGATCAGCGTCCTTGAACGCGGCACCCGCAGCCGCCCACGCGCCGACACCGTCCGCGCCCTCGTCCAGGCACTCGCCCTGACACCCATCGAAGCCGACCAGTTCCGCACCGTTGCCCGCGGCAAGCTCGGCACGCCACGGACGCCGCCCAAGGATCCGGCGACCGACCAGGCGCCGACGCCCTGGCAACTGCCGCCCGCCGCCCCGGACTTCACCGGCCGCACCGCGCAGATCAGCGCAATCCTTTCTGTACTTCGGGATCCGTCGTCCGTCGGGCTCGTCACGATCACCGGGATGGGCGGCATCGGCAAGACGACGTTGGCCGTCCACGCCGCGCACAAACTGGCCGACAGCTACCCCGACGGCCACCTCTATCTGAACCTCCGCGGCTACGGCCCCGGCGAGCCGATGACTCCGACGGACGCCCAGCGTCACCTGCTGCGCTCGCTCGGTTCCGATGTGGCCTCGATCCCCGACAACGTCGACGAGGCAACGGCCTTGCTGCGCAGCCAGCTGGCCGGCCGGCGCGTGCTCATGCTGCTCGACAACGCGGCGGACGTCACACAGGTGCTGCCGTTGCTGCCAGGACATGCGGGATCATCGGCGATCATCACCAGCCGGGGTTCGTTCGCGAATCTCCCGGCCGCCCGGCAGATCCTCCTCGACGCCTTGTCGGAATCGGAGTCGGTCGACCTGCTGGCCGGTGTGATCGGTCAGACCAGAGTCGTCGCCGAGCCCGACGCCACGCAGGTCCTCGCCCGGTACGCCGGCCGGCTGCCGCTGGCGATCCGCCTGGTCGGCGGCCGCCTCGCAACCCGGCCGACCTGGCCGATCCAGCACTTCGTCGACCTCCTGAAGGACGAGGAACGCCGCCTCGACAGCCTCGGCTCCGACGAGACCGGCGTACGCGCCAGCATCGCCAGCTCCGTGCACTTCCTCGAAATCAGCGACCGAGACCTCGACCGCCAGGCCGCCGCCGCCCTGCCCTGGCTGGCGATTCCGGACGGCTCAGACATCACCACCGGAGTTGCGGCCGCACTCCTCAAGGTTCCTCTCGGCCGGGCGGGGGCCATCGTCGAACGCCTGGTCGACCTGAATCTGGTGGAGTCTCTGACCCCCGCGCGCTACCGCTTCCATGACCTCATTCGCGCCTACGGTCGGGAGATCGCCGAGCGCAGTGGGACACCGGCCGAGCGTGACGACGCGCTTGACCGAGTTCTGCGGTACTACGTCGAGGCAGGCTGGGCAGCACAAGCCTTCACGCATCCGACCAGCCCACGGCTGCCGTTGGCGACTGTTGGAGTCAGTGGGCTGCTTCCGAGCTTCAGCCGCCGGGAACTTGCCATGCGCTGGTTGGACGCGGAGCAGCGCAATGTGATGGACCGCTACCGGCAGATCCGTCAGTCTGCCAGCAGGGACAGTGCATTGCTCGCCGAGCTGCCGCTTGCGCTCTTCGGCTATCTCGAGTCCCGAAGACGTTGGCAGGAGATGCGCGAGCTGAGCGCCGGCGCCGTGGAACTCGCCCGCCGGCACGGCCGGTCCGCCGTGGCTGCCTGGCTGCAGCACGACAGCGCCATCCCGGACGCCGAGAACGGTGCTGTCGGCGCGGCGATCGCAACCATCCAGGTCGCTCTGCAGATGTTCGCCGGGATCGACGATCTCTTCGGTCAGGCTCGGTGCTGCTCGTCCCTCGCCTATCTGCTCGGCATGGAGGGGCAGATCGACGACGCGCTGGCGTACGGGAGGATCGCCCTCTCCCTGAGCCGAACGATTCATGACTCGACTCTGGAGGGAGTAGCTCTGATCGCCGTCGGCAGCCTCTACGACCGCACCGGAGACTTCGACCGGGCGGACGAGGCCTTCGCCCAGGGCATCGCCTTGGCCGAGCGCGCCGGTGATACCCGAGCAGCCTTCAAACGGTACGCCAATGCAGCCTTCGCGCACGTGCAGGTCGGGCGGCACGAGGAGGCAGTCCAGATGGGTCTCGCCGGCCTGGCTCTTGTCGAGCAGGCGGGCGACGCGACCTTCCAGGCCGAGGCGCACCATATTCTCGCGATCGCACACGCCGGCCAGGGAGACTTCGGCAACGCCGTCAACCACGTCCAGGCCGGCCTGCGGACCACGCTGATCACTCACGATCTTGAGCGAGAAGGGCGCCTGTACGTCGAGCTGGCGAGAATCGAGGCCGCACGCAACAACGCCGGGTCCGCAATCGAGCACCTGAACAAGGCCGCCACGCTGCTGCAGAACTCGCCCAAGGTTTACCTGACGGACGCACGCGGGCTACTGGAAAAACTCCACCGTGGAGAAAACGCGGACTACGAGATCACGACCTTCGCGATCTGACCCGATTGTCAAATCAGTCGGTGGTGGTGATGGTGGTGGTTTCTATTTGGATTTGGGTGAGGCGGAGGAGGATTCTTTGGCGGAGGGCGTCGGGGGCGTGGTCGGAGCCGCAGGAGCGGTGGACCAGTTTTTTGACGCAGCGTTCCAGGTCGTACTCGTCGAGGCAGGGGGCGCACTCTTCGAGGTGCTGGCGGATCTCGTCGGAACTCGCGTCCTCGAGTTCGTTGTCGATGAACACGTAGACCCGCTGCAGGATCTCTCCGCAGTCGACGTCGTGGGGCTCGCCGCAGCTCACGACTCCTCCTTCTCCGCGGTCGCGTCGGGGGCCGACGGGCCTGCGTCCGTGCTGTCGTCCGGCGGGATCAGGCCGCGATCCCGGGCGTAGTCGCCGAGCAGGTCGCGCAGCTGGCGCCGGCCGCGGTGCAGCCGCGACATGACGGTGCCGACCGGGGTGCCCATGATCTCGGCGATCTCCTTGTAGGCAAAGCCTTCGACGTCGGCCAGGTACACGGCCAGCCGGAAGTCCTCCGGGATGGCCTGCAGGGCGGACTTGACGTCGGAGTCTGGCAGGTGCTCGAGGGCGACCGCCTCGGCAGACTTCAGGCCGCCGGGAGTGTGCGACTCGGCAGCGGTCAGCTGCCAGTCCTCGATCTCCTCGGTCGGCGACTGCGTCGGCTGCCGCTGACGCTTCCGGTATCCGTTGATGAAGGTGTTCGTCAGGATCCGGTAGAGCCACGCCTTCAGGTTGGTGCCCGGCGTGAACTGATGGAACGAGCTGTACGCCTTCGCGAAGGTGTCCTGCACCAGGTCCTCGGCGTCCGACGGATTACGGGTCATCCGCATCGCCGCGGCGTACATCTGGTCCAGGAAAGGCAGCGCCTCGCGCTCGAACCGCGCGGTCCGCTGCTCGGGTGTCTCGGTCGTGGTGGGAGTCGGCATCGTGATCGAGAATACCGGGGTCTTCCCAGAAGTCCTCGCCGGAGCCTCTCTCGTCGCCATCATGTTCGTCACAACACGCCCGGCCACGGGGGCATTCCCGGGTGCTACCCGGACACCTCGCGGCCGACCCACTCGAACACAGCTTCGACCAGCAGGTCGTACGTCTCCTGCTGGTCCAGCTCGGCGCGCTTCGGCACCTTGAAGGAGTGGTCGGCGTCCGGTACGACGGCCATCTCGGTCAGCGGCGGGAACTCCTCCGGCGTACCGAACGGGTCCCGCTCCCCCTGCACGACGAGGGTGGGCAGGCCGGCGCCGCGCAGTTCGTCGACGCGCGACTTCTCCGGCCTCCCGGGGGCATGCAGCGGAAAGGCCAGCGCCAGTACGGCGGAAGCGCCGAGGCCGCTCGCGGTCCGGCACGCGACCCGAGCGCCGGCGCTGCGGCCGCCGATCACCAGCGGCGTCCGGACCCGGAGCTGCCCGATGATCGCGATCCACGCCTCGTCGAGCACCTTCGGCGCCGGCGCGAGCTTGCGGCCGGCGCGCCGCCAGGGCTGCTCGATCAGGAACACGTTGATGTCCTGCTTCGGCAGCCGTGCGGCCAGCGCGGCCAGGTCGCCCGATTCGATCCCGGCCCCGGCACCGTGACCGAGGGCCAGCGTCGCCACCGGGCGGCGGGCGCGGTGCGCCACGATCCGGGCCTCACCGTGCGGCGTCCCCACAATCCGTTCGTCGGTCACCCGCCCCATCCTGTCATCAGGACCGCATGAAAACTCAGAACAGTGTGGTCGGGGTGTCCTGTGGGTCCTCGCCGTCGGGTGGCAGCGGGTCGAGCAGGTGCGGGCCGTTGTTCTTCACCGAGCTGACCGCCTTCGAGACGGCGTACGCCTCGAGGCGGCCGGGCGCCGCCGGGACGAGCAGCTCGAGCAGGTCGTCGGGATCCGACGACAGCGGGTCGAGCCAAGCGTCGTACCGCTCGCGCTCGACCAGCAACGGCATCCGGTCGTGGATCCGGCCCAGGTCGTCGGTGGACGACGTGGTCAGCACCGTGCACGTCCACAGCCACGCCGCGTCCTGCTCCGGGTCGGCGACCGACTTGTCCCGCCAGATCTCGTACAGCCCGGCCATCGCGAGCACGCTGCCGTCCGGCGGATGGATGAAGTACGGCTGCTTGACGGGCTTGCCGTTCACCTTCTCCTCGGCGGTGTACCACTCGTAGTACCCGTCCGCGGGAAGGATGCAGCGCCGGGTGGCGAACGCCTTCTTGAACGCGGGCTTCTCCGCGACGGTCTCCATCCGCGCGTTGATCAGCCGGCTCCCGATCGAGGTGTCCTTGGCCCAGGACGGCACCAGCCCCCACTTGACCGTGGTCAGCTTCCGGACCGTGGTGTCCGGCTGCTCGCGGTCCTTGCGCTCGACCACGGCGATCACCTGGTTGGTCGGGGCGACGTTGTAGTTCTCGCCGAGCTCCTCGACCGACTCGCGCACGTTGCCGGCCTCGATCTCGAACTCGGCGACGAGGTCGGACGGAGACCGGCTGGAGGCATACCTACCGCACATGACGCCCAGCCTAGACCGGGCCAGATCACATAGTCCGATCTATATAACTGTGCCTATACTTATCGTATGAGTACTCGGACCGCCACGATCGGCGAGGCGCTGTTCGGGCTGGCCACGGTCGCGATCCGGCGCCGGCCGCGGACGCTGAGCCTGACCGCGGCGTCGGTGCTGTCAACACTGGAGCGCACCGGCCCGCGGCGGCTGACCGACCTGGCCGTCAGCGAAGAGGTGACCCAGCCGTCGATGACCGCGCTGGTGACCCAGCTCGCCGACCAGGGCCTGGCCGAGCGCCGCCGGGACGCCGCCGACGCGCGGGTCGTGCTCGTCGCGATCACCGCCGCCGGCAGTCGCCGACTCCGCGACATGCGGGCCGAGGGCGCGGTCACGATCGCCGACCTGATCGACAAGCTCGACGACCAGGACGCCGCCGCCCTGCACGACGCCACCCCCGCACTCCTCCGCCTGATCCAGCTGGCCGGCGAGGACCAGGACAGCCGTACCCCGTTGCCGAAGAGGTGACCACATGAACTACGACGCCGAAGCCCGGCGCACTCCCCTCCCGCAAAACCGTCATCTAGGAGAACCGGCGATCGTCGTCGGCCTGGACGGTTCCGGCACCAGCTGGGACGCCTTCGCCTGGGCGGCCGGCGAGGCGCTGCGCACCAACGGCCGCCTGGTCGCGGTCTACGTGATGCCGTACGCCGATCCCACCGCCGCCCTCGGCGTTCCGTACGACTACGGCGCCGCACAGGAGAACCGCCGGCAACTGGCCGCCGAGATCGAGGCGGAGGCGGAACGCCGCGCGCAGGAAGTCGGCGTACAGCTGAGCTTCGTGAGTGAGTTCGGCGACGCGCTCGGAACCCTGTCCGACGTCGCCCGGGAGGTTGACGCGCGGCTGGTCGTGGTCGGCCGGTCGGCGAAGCGCTGGCACCGGCTGACCGGCTCCCTCGGTCACCGGCTCACCTGCCGCAAGGACGCCCCGGTCGTCGTAGTCGTGCCGTAACCGTCGCGGACGCTGACCGACGGCCTGCACGCGCACGGCGTACCGCAGGCCGTTGCCGCGGGCATCGGAAACCAGCCGCCGGTCGGCAGCCTGTTCGCGTCCACCTGGAGCCGCAGGCGGAAGCGGTGCCGGCGGTTCAGGAGTCCTGAACGGTCACCTGGCCGTCGTCGATCGCGGCGGCCAGCGTTGTCCGGCCGGCCAGCAGTTCGTCGGCGGCCTTCGCCGGGATCGTCACCACGGCATCCGGCACAGCCTCCGGTACGACGGTCATCGACGCCAGGTCGATCCGGCAACTGCTCCCCTCGACCCGCAGCTCGACCACCCCGCCCAGGTCCCGCACCAGCGCGGCCAGCGGAAGCAGGTACCAGTGGTGCCGGACCGCGTCCGTCTCCTGGTGCGCCGCCAGCAGCGGACTCCCCCACGCGGCCAGCGCCGTCACCACCGGCACCAGTTCGCGCCCGCGATCGGTCAGGTCGTAGACCCGGACGGGTGCGGCCGGCGCGAAGTTCCGCCGCTCGACGACCCCGTCGGCCTCCAGCTCCTTCAGGCGGGCCGCGAGTACGTCGGTACTGATCCCGGGCAGGTCGGCGTGCAGATCCGTGTACCGCCGCGGGCCGAAGGCCAACTCCCGGACGATCAGCAGCGTCCAACGTTCGCCGATCACGTCGAGACCACGGGCGACGGCGTCGTACTGCGCATAGCTCCGGCGAGGCATGCCGTCCACCATAGCTTGGACCTCCCAAGCACGTACTTGGAATAACCAAGTACGATGCGGTCCATGGAGTTCAGGCAGTCCACCAAGCTGACCGGCGTGTGCTACGAGATCCGCGGCCCGGTGGTCGAGCAGGCCAACGCACTCGAGGCCGCCGGCCACAGCATCCTCCGGCTGAACATCGGCAACCCGGCACCGTTCGGGTTCGCCGCTCCGGACGCGGTCCTCGCGGACCTGATCGCCCGGCTCCCGCAGGCCCACGGCTACACCGACGCCCGCGGCATCAGCTCGGCCCGGCAGGCGGTGGCGGCGTACTACGCCGACCGCGGCTTCCAGGGCATCGACGAGCGCTCGGTGTATCTCGGCAACGGGGTGTCCGAGCTGGCCGGGATGGCGATCCAGGCGCTGGTCGACACCGGCGACGAGGTACTGATCCCGAGCCCCGACTACCCGCTCTGGACCGCGGTCACCCGCTTCGCCGGCGGCGTCCCGGTGCACTACCGCTGCGACGAGGACTCCGGCTGGCAGCCCGACCTCGCCGACCTCGAGGCGAAGATCACCCCGCGGACGAAGGCGATTGTGGTGATCAACCCGAACAACCCGACCGGCGCGGTCTACTCCCCCGACGTCCTGCGGCAGATCGCCGAGCTGGCCCGCAAGCACGAACTGATGGTCTTCAGCGACGAGATCTACGAGCGGATCGTGTACGACGGCGCGACGCACCACCACTTCGCCGCGCTGGCTCCCGACCTGGTCTGCCTGACGTTCGGCGGGCTGTCGAAGAGCCACCGGATCGCGGGCTTCCGGGCCGGCTGGCTGATCGTCTCCGGTCCCCGCGCGGCCGCGGCCAGCTACCTCGAAGGCCTCACCATGCTGGCCGGAATGCGGCTCTGCCCGAACGCGCTCGCCCAGCACGTGATCGAGGCCGCTTTGAGCGACAACACGATCGACGAACTGGTCCGCCCCGGCGGCCGGCTCGAGGTGCAGCGGACGACCGCCTGGCAGACGCTGAACGAACTTCCCGGCGTGTCCTGCGTCAAACCGCTGGGCGGGTTGTACGCGTTCCCGCGGATCGATCCGGAGGTGCACCGGATCAAGGACGACGAGCGGTTCGTGCTCGACCTGCTGCTCCGGGAGAAGATCCACATCGTCCAGGGCACCGGCTTCAACTGGCCGGACCCCGATCACGTCCGGATCGTGACGCTGCCCGAAGCTGGTGACCTGGAGGTGGCGATCCGCCGGATCGGCCGGTTCCTCGACAGCTACGAGCAGTAAGGAGACGTCATGCGAGTCGTGGTCCTCTGCGGCGGGGAGAGCTCCGAGCGGGACGTGTCCCGGTCGTCCGGCTGGGCGGTCGCGAAGGCGCTGACCGAGCGCGGCCACCAGGCGATGCTGATCGACCCGGCGGCGCCGGAGCCGGTGCTGGCGGAGCGCGTGTCCGTCGACGATGCCGCCGTACCCGTACCGTCCGTGCCACCGTCGGCGGCGGAGCGGGCCGCCCTCAGGGAGCGGATGTACGCCGCTTTGACCGGTGGGCGTGTCCTGGAGGAGCTTCGGCGGGCCGATCGGGTGTTCGTCGCGCTGCACGGTGGCTGGGGTGAGGATGGTCACGTCCAGGCGCTGCTCGAGCTGGCCGGAGTTCCGTTCACCGGAGCGGGCCACGACGTCTGTGCGGTTGCCTGGCACAAGGGCCGGAGCCAGGCGGTACTCGAGGCGGCCGGGATTCCGGTGCCGCCGCGCGTGCTCTACAACGCGGCGGAGCAGCCCGAGCCGCCGGTCGCGGTCAAGGATCTGCTCGCCCGCGGACCGGTGGTGGTGAAGCCGGTCGCCGACGGGTCGAGTGTCGCCGTACGCAAGGTCGATGCGCTGGAGGAGTTGCGCGCCGACGGCGAGGTGCTGGTCGAGCCGTTCCTGAGCGGTCGCGAGTTCACCGTCGCGGTGATCGGTGCGACGACCCTGCCCGTGGTCGAGATCGAACTGACCACGCCGGTGTTCGACTACGAGGCGAAGTACCAGCCTGGCGCGGTCCGCGAGGTCTGCCCCGCCGACATCCCCACGCACTTCGCGGAGCAGTTGCAGGAGCTCGCGCTCCGCGCACACCGGGCACTCGGGTTCGGTACGACGTACTCCCGGGCCGACTTCCGCTGCGACGCGTCCGGTACGCCGTACTGCCTGGAGGTCAACGCACTCCCCGGTCTCACACCGGGCAGCCTCGTCCCGGTCGCCGCGAAGGGCGCCGGGATCGGGTACGCCGAGCTCGTCGAACGGTTGCTGACGGCAAGCGGCGGCGGATCGCCCACCCCGTGTTAGGCGATCCGCCGCCGGTCAAAGTGCGCCCGGCCGCCCCCCTGTTGGCGGCCGGACGCAGGTCTCAGGTTCTGGCCAGCTCGTCGAGGAGCCTCCCGGCCATCGCGTCGCTACCGGGCAGGCCCTCGATCCAGATCCGGGCCAGCTGCGGTACGTCGGCGTCCAGCCGCCACTGGGTGATCAGGGCTCGTACCGTCGCGACCTGCTCCGGCAGGTTCGGCTCGCGGCCGACGAGCGCCGCCGCGCGGCGTGAGCCGACGCGGCCCAGTACGTCACCGCCGCAGAAGACGATCCGCAGGCATTCCGCGACGTCGACGAGCCGGAGCTCGCGGTCGAACGGCGATGTGCCTTCCGCAGTGAGCGGTTCGACAACCACCAGTGCGTGGGTTTGCGGTACGGAAGTTCCACGGAATTCCGCCTCTCGGTAGAGCTCTCCGAGCCGGGACCGCAGGTGCGCCAGGCTGGACAGCCCGGTCAGCGGGTCCTCGCAGGACAGCGAGTGCAGGTAGACAAGAGATGCCTCGGCCCAGCTGGAACTGAGTGCGCGTACCGCGGCGAAAGCGGGCTCGCCCCCCGCGATCGAGCGGTACAGCGCACTCAGCCCATCAAGTGCCTCCACCAGCGAGACTCCGTCGGCCGCGAGGCGGCGTCCGGTCTCGTCCGACGCAGGCACGACATCGGCACCGTCACGGAGCGCCTCCGCGATCGCGAGATAGGCGCTGTGGTCGGTACCAGCTGTGCCGAGCGGTTCCCTCCGCCCGCTCGGTGGTGCGGTGGACGACGCCTCCGGCGCGATCCGGGCGGGCGACCCCGCCAGGTTCAGGGACTTGGCCGGACGCAGGTCGAACCGTCGACGGATGTCCGCGAACAGCGACATGGTCCTCCTCAACTAGCCCCGTCAGTCTCCCGACCGGTCGGCCGGAAGCGTCGTACGCCGAAGAGACAGCGGCCGGATGAGTTCATGACGCGGATTTCCAGAAATTTTTTTGGCGTAACTTCTGCACTGGCGGTGTCGTAAGGAAAGAGGCACAGTTTCCGCGTCATGGATGATGCACAGAGCCGTCCTACGTGGGAGCCTTGTCTCCGGCGGTACGTGACGATCCGTCACGTCGTCGTACACAGAGTTAGCGGGGAGATGGATGGAGACGCCAGAGGGTCCGAGTGACGCCGAGTTCATCGCGCGCGTCCGCAACGGCGACCTGGAGGCGTACGGCGAGCTGTACGCGCGGCACCACCACGCGGCCGAGCGGATGGCTCGCCAGCTGGTGCCGGCCAACGACGCCGACGACCTGGCCAGTGACGCGTTCGCGAAGGTGCTGGACGCGCTGCGCGCGGGCGGCGGCCCGGACGTCTCCTTCCGCGCCTATCTGCTGACGACCGTACGGCGGGTGCACGTCGACCGGATCCGCTCCGGTAAGAAGGTGCAGTCCACCGACGACATCGCGTCGTACGAGCGGGAGCCGGAGACGTTCGACGACCCGACCGTGACCGGGTTCGAGAGCGGCGCGGCGGCGAAGGCGTTCGCGAGTCTGCCGGAGCGCTGGCAGGCGGTGCTCTGGCACACCGAGGTCGAGGGCGAGAAGCCGGCCGCGATCGCGCCGCTGCTCGGCCTGACCGCGAACGGCGTGTCCGCGCTGGCGTACCGCGCCCGCGAGGGCCTGCGGCAGGCGTACCTGCAGCAGCACCTGGCCGACGTCGCCGGGGACCGTTGCCGCTGGACGACCGAGCGCCTCGGGGCGTACGTCCGCGGCGGCCTGACCAAGCGCGAGAACAAGAACGTCCGCGAGCACCTGGACGAGTGCGCGAAGTGCACCGCGGTGTACCTCGAGCTCGTCGAGGTCAACAGCGCGCTGCCGGCGCTGCTCGCCCCGGCCCTGCTGGGCACCGCGGGCCTCGGCTACCTGGCCGCCGCCTCCGGCGCGAAGATCGGGCTGGTCGGCTTCGTCGTCACCGGCTGGAAGAAGGTCACCGAGAACAGCACCCGGACCGCCGTCGCCGGCGGTGCGGTCGTGGTGGTCGCGGTCGCCGCGGCGCTCGCGGCGATGGCGCTGACCGGCAACCACACGCCACCGGCCGCGATCGACCAGCCCTCGCAGCCGTCCCAGCCGACGGTCCCGCCGGCGAACCCGACGAACAATCCGACGCAGCCGCCGGTCAAACCACCGGTCAAACCGACCGCGAAGCCGCCGGCCACACAGCCCACGCAGCCGCCGGCGTCCAACCCGACAACCGCTCCGACCTCGGCGCCCACCACTGCGCCGAGCACACCGACGCCCACCCCGACACCGACGCAGACCACCACGGCCCCGACCCCACCACCAACCAAGCCGACACCCCCGAAGCCGACGCCCACCACGCCGATCCACTACCCCGGCATGGTGACCATCAGCATCCCGCGCAGCGGCGGCGCGCCGACGACGCGGCAGGGCGGAGGTATGCCGGCGGCGCGGCAGGGTGCGGGCGTGCCTGCCGCCGGACAGGGCGGAGGGGCGCCCGCGGCGCAGCAGGGCGGTGCGCCCGCGGCGGGACAGGGCGGAGGGGCGCCTGCGTTGCAGCCGGCCGATGGCACGCCGCGGGCCGGCGCCGCGAAGGCGGCGGGGTCTGGGGTGCGGTTTGTGATTACGATCAAGCCGCCGGCGAAGAACCCGAATCCAGTGGTGATTCAGCTCACGTACGGCGCGGAGCTCGAGTGGCCGCTGGGCACGAACCCGCCGGGCTGGACGTGTGTGAAGTCGACCGGCAGCTGTACGGCGGCCAACTCCGCGAACCCGCAGCCGATGTCGGTGACGTTCGACGCCCCGACCGGCGGCTCGGCCGCGGACCGCACGTTCACGGTCAGCGCCAAGACCGGCCGGCTGTACGACTCCGACGCGGCGACCGTGGAGCCGAAGGCGAGCACCGACGAGAACCTGCTGAAGATCCTCGACGGCAAGGCCGACCCGGACGTGCACCACCGGATCCTCACCGTCGCCCCGCGCGCCAACCGGACCAAGGTGACGCTGAAGATCACCTACGGCAAGGCACTGGAGTGGCCGATCGCGGCGAACCCGGCCGGCTGGACGTGCTCGCAGGCGACCTCGACGTGTACGGCGTCCAACCCGGACAAGCCGGCTCCGCTGGCAGCGGACTTCGACGTACCGGACAAGTCGTCGGCGGCCGAGCGGACGTTCACGGTGGCCGCGCAGGCGGACCTGGTCAGCGACACCGACTCCGAGGTGCTGCCCGCCATCCGGCAGGACGAGTCGCTGCTGCAGATCATCACGCCGACGCCCGGCCAGGACCCGAATCCCTTTGTCTACAACAGGTTCCTGAAGGTCAACGGTGCGCAGGGGCAGCGGGTCGAGCTCGACATCTCGTGGGGACGCAACCTGGTGTTCCTGCCGTCGTTCGACCTCGGCTGGACCTGTGACCGGACCAGCGACATCCGGCGCGCGACCTGCTGGACGGACAACTACAAGAAGCCGCTGAACTCGGAGTGGAACGCGTTCTTCCCGGGCAACGGCTCGGACAACGCGATCACCGTGCACGCGCGGGTCGGCGGCCGGGAGGACACCGACAGCGTGCAGATCCCGCCGACGCAGTCGCGCCGGTGAAATTCGGGTTGCCGCGGTCCCTTATGCTGGTTGCTGTTCGCGCTGACGGAACCGAGTAGCGCCGTACCGCACGTCCGAGAGAGTCGCCGGTAGCTGGGAAGGCGATGCGTGCGGCGGTGGCGAAGACACTCCCGAGCGACTGCTATGCAAGAGGCCGGGCCTGTCAGGTCCGGTGAAGGTGTGGTGGCACCGCGAGATTCCCCTTCGCCCACACCTCCGGGGTTCGAGAAATGACCTGGAGGTGAAACAGCAATGCGCATTCTCAGCCATGAGATCCCCTCAGCAGTGGGCCAGACCGTCACGGTGGCCGGCTGGGTGCACCGAAGACGACGGCTCGCCGCCGTCAGCTTCCTGATCCTGCGCGACCGGTCCGGCCTGGCCCAGATCGTCGTGAAGGGTGCTCCCGAACAGCTGGACTCGTTGACCGAGGAAACTGTTGTCGAGGTGACCGGTACGGTCGCCGCGAACGCGCAGGCTCCCGGTGGCGCGGAGATCGTCGACCCGGTGATCACGCCGTTGACCGAGCCCGCAGAGACGCCGCCGATCGAGCTGTGGCGTCCGACCGTCGGCGCGGGGCTGCCGGTCGTCCTGGACAACGCACCGGTCGCGCTGCGGCATCCCGTCGTACGGGCCGGGTGGGAGATCGCCGCGGCCGCTCTGCACGGGTTCCGGGAGGCCTTGAACGGTCAGGGCTTCACGGAGATCCAGACGCCGAAGATCGTCGGTACGGCGACCGAGTCCGGCGCGAACGTCTTCGCGCTCGACTACTTCGGCGGGCCGGCGTACCTGGCGCAGTCGCCGCAGTTCTACAAGCAGCAGCTGGTCGGGGTGTTCGAGCGGGTCTTCGAGGTCGGCCCGGTGTTCCGGGCCGAACCGCACGACACGGTCCGGCACCTCGCGGAGTACGTGTCGCTGGACGCGGAGTTCGGGTTCGTCGCCGACCACCGCGACGTGCTCGCCGTACTGCGGTCCACGATCGCCGGGATGCTGTCGGCGGTGCAAACGCGGGCGGGCGGCGCGCTGGAGCGGCTCGGCGTGACGGTGCCGGAGATCCCGGTCGACGTACCGGTCCTGCACTTCAGCGAGGCGCTGAAGATCGCCGGCGCGGACCCGGAGGAGCCGGACCTGGCGCCCGCGGACGAGCGTGCGGTCGGCGAGTGGGCGTTGCGCGAGCACGGCAGCGAGTTCGTCGCGGTCGAGGGCTACCCGATGGTGAAGCGGCCGTTCTACACGCATCCGCAGCCGTCGGACCCGCGCTGGTCGAACTCGTTCGACCTGCTGTTCCGCGGCGTCGAGCTGGTCACCGGCGGGCAGCGGCTGCACCGGTACTCGGAGTACGTCGCGGCTCTCGCGGCGCGCGGCGAGTCGGCCGAGTCACCGGCGTACAGCTCGTACCTGCAGGCGTTCCGGCACGGGATGCCGCCGCACGGCGGGTTCGCGATCGGGCTGGAGCGGTTCGTGGCCCGGCTGACCAAGGCGGAGAACGTCCGCGAGGTCACGCTGTTCCCCCGCGACCTGCATCGCCTGACCCCGTGATGGAGACCACCGAGTCGGTTGTCGCCGAACTGAACGTTGCCCTGGGCACCGATTATCGGGTCGTGCGGCAACTGACCGGTGGTCTGCAGTCGACCGCGTACGTGCTGACCGGCGACGTCGTCCTGAAGTGGACCGACGACCCGGCGTGGGCACCGCGCGTCCGGCGGGCGGCCGAGCTCGTCCGCCGGGCCCGTGCGGCCGGATACCCGACTCCCGCCTGGCTGGCCGTCGGCACGACCGCGGCCGGATCGCCTTATCAGCTGCAGGAACTGGTCCCCGGCCGCGCGCCGGTGCTCGACGAGGCACTGGCGCGGGAGGTGATCGGGATCTGTGAGCTGCAACGGGACCTGATCCCCGAGGATCATGAGGTGACCTGGTCGGGCTGGTCGCACGGTGTCGTCTTCGACGGCTGGGACGGCGTGTGGGAACGCGTGCTCGGGTACGACGACGAGGCGTCCGAGCTGGTACGCCGGTACGCCGAGCTGTGCGCGCCGTACCGCGAGGACGTACTGCCCCGGAACGACTTCGTCCACGGCGACCTGAACATGGGCAACCTGCTGACGTCGGACGGCCGGATCACCGGCATCGTCGACATCGAGGCCGCGGGCAGCGGATCCCGGGCGTACGACCTGGTGTCACTGGCCACCTCCGCGACCCGCGACGGCGCCACCTCCGGCGTCGACGAACTGTTCCTGGAGGCCGGACTGCGGGCGAGCGGCCGGGCCGCGGTCGCGGTCTGCGCGGGCTCGGCGTTCGCGTCCGTGGCAGAGTTCGTCCACGATCGCGGGACGTACTCACAGGACCTGGTCAACCGAGGCGGCCGCAGGCTACTCGAGCTGCTCGGCGCCTGACAGGATCCGCCGGACGACGCACCGGACCGCCGTACTTCGGAAAGAAGTCCGCACCATGCGACGAGAAAGTTCCGCAAAGCTAGCTGGTGACGGTGACCGGGGTGGCGGTGGTGGATTGGCTCAGGTTGGTCACGTTGTCGGTGCTGGTGGCAACGATCCGGTACGCGCCAGGCGTGGGTGTGGACGTCCAGGTCACCTGGTACCCGGTGGCGGCATCGGTCGACGACCCGATCAACGTCCACGTCGAACTGCTGCAAGTCCCGGAGTAGCCGGTGCAGTAGTAGTAAGCAACCGCTTTCACCCCAGAACCGCTGCCATCAGACGTCGTGTCGGTCAGCGCGGCCCCGCCGGCGACCGCGACAGTGACGTTGAAGGACGCCGAGGCCGCGGTCGAGGTCAGCCCGCTCGCCGACGCGGTGAGCGTGAGACCGAGAGCGGCTGTGTTGATCACGACACCGCTGAAGGTGGCTCGCCCCGAACTGTTGGTCGTCGCACTGGCGCCGGAGTCGATCTGCCCGGCCGACGGCGTCAGCGTGACGACGACACCGGCGGCGGACACCGCGTTGCCGTTCTGATCCTGTACTTGCACCGTGATCGCCGGCGCCAGCGCCGTACCGGCGAACCCGCCGCTCGGCCCCTGGACGAACGCCAGCTTGCTCCCCGTCGCCGCGCTGATGACGACGGCGCCGCTGGTCGCCGGCGTGAGCCCGCTCCGCGCAGCGGTCAGCGTGTATGTTCCCGCCAGATTGAGCGCGACCCCGGTGAACGTCGCGACTCCAGCAGACGCCGCCACGTTGGTGTACGTCGCGGGCGCCGAACTGAACGTGCCCCCGGAAGGCCCGCTCGCAACGGTGAGCGTGACCGGATCGGTCGCCGTGGAGACGGTGTTGCCGCCGGCATCCTGGACCGACACCTTGAACGTCGCGAGCGGAGATCCGGCCGTGCCCGTTGTGGGTGGTGCCGTGGTGAAGGCCAGCTTCGCGGCGGCGCCGACCCCGATGACGACGGGGCCTGCCGGCGACGCCGACCCGTCCTGAACTGTCGCGACGCTGAAGGAACTGGCCGGGTACGACGCGGCCTGCGCCGCGTTCGTCACTCCGGCGAGGTTGAGGGTTGCACCGGTGCCCTTGAGGTGAGTGCAGGTGCTGCCGGCGAGTGTGATCGTGATGGTGGCCCCGGCAGTGGACGCGGTCGCGGTGCAACCGGCCAAGCCGCTTCCCGGCGAGACGGCTACACCATTGACACCGAAGGCAGAGTTGAAGGTGACGGTGATCGTGTCGCCGGCGCCAAGCGCTCCTGCCTGCCCTGAACTGGTCGTGAATCCTACGGTCCAGGTTGCCGTCGCACCGCCGGTCTGAGGTGACCCGGAGAACGTCACGCCGCTGAGCCCGCCGGCTGCGAAGGCAGCGGGACCCTTGATGACGCCCACAGCGATCAGAACGGCGGTGAAGGCGATCAGCCAGGCTCGTTTCAGCGTCATCACTGGTGTCCGTTCACGGTCGGGCGGGAGACGGTTGGTGGTGTGGTGTCGACGGTCAGTTGGGTGGCGGCGCTCGGGGTGCTGAGGTTGCCTGCGGCATCCGTTGCGACGGCGACGATTCGGTACGGGCCGTCGGTGGCGAAGGGTGCGGCCGAGTTGACCGGGAAGCTGGTGGTCGCCGCGGTCGACGAGCCGAGCTGGGTCCAGGTGGCGCTGGTGCAGTTGCCGGTGGCTCCCGCGCAGTAGAAGTAGGCGACCGACTTGACGGCGGAGTTCGCGTCGGTGGCGGCGTCGGTCACGGTGACGACCTCGTTCCCGACGAAGGTGCCGAAGGTGACCGCGGCACTGGCATTCGGCGCGGGCGCTACCGGCGCGGTCACGTCGTACAGGACCGTGTTGTCGATGCTGGTCGAGGCGGTGTTGCCGGCACCTGCCGCGTCGTGGGCGACGTCAGCGGCGAGCGACACGGTGACCGTGCCGGTGGTGGTCAGTCCGCTGACGGCGATGTTGTACGTCGTCCCGCTGCCGGTGACCGTTGCCGTCGCGCCGACCGGGGACACGGTCACGTCCGAGCTGGTGAAGTCGCTCACCGCCTCGCTGAACACAGCGGTGAAGTTGATCGTCGCGGCCGAGGTCGGATCGGCCTGGCCGGCGGCCTGGTTGACCGTGACCGACGGCCGCGTGTTGTTGACCGTGACGTTCGCACTCGGCGCGCTCGTAGCCGTCCAAGTAGCCAGTACGGCGGTCACCGTGTAGTGGTAGGTGCCGTCGGCCACACCCGGGTCGGCGCACGACGTACCGGTCGTCGGCTGTGCCGGAGACGTGCCGCACGCGGCGGCCGTCGTACTATCGCTGTTCCGCACTCGGGTCACGTAGTACCCGGTCGCCTGCGCGGATGCAGCCCAGTTGAGCTGGACCGTGCCGAGACCTGCGGTAGCCACCGCGCTGACGTTGGCCGGCGAGTCGAGCGTGCCTGTTGTGGCACTACCGGTGCCGGCGCCGGCCGCGGTCCAGAAGGCCCAGGCGACTCCACCGCCGGACAGGACGAGCAGGACGATGCCGAGCATGAGCAAGACGCGTCGAGTCATGGTCAGCTCCCCTGTCCGGAGCCTGAGTAGGCGAGGGCGATCGTGGCGCCCTTGCAGCCGTCCTGGTTGGTCGCGGTGTCGAGCATGGCGACCTGCGGGGCGGAGCCGGTGGGCAATGTCGCAGTGGCGTTGGCCGGGATGCTCAGCGGGTACGTGCCGGAGTACTGCGTGATCTTGTAGTCAGCGGAGCCACACGGCTGGTTGTGGCTGATCGCGTACGGCGTGCGCGTGATCGAGGTGATCGCGACGGTCAGGTTCGTTACGGAGACCGGCTTCTTGTTCGGGTTGGTCAGTGTCAGGTCGAGTGGGCGCGAGATGCCCGGGGCCAGCTGGCCACTCAGGTTGCCGCTGATCGTGAACGGTTTGCCACTGGTGAGCAGGACCAGCTGGACGGAGGCGTACGCGTACTGCGTGAGTCCGGCCGGGGTGGTACCGGACGCGACGAGGTTGAGCGTGTACGTGCCGTCGTCGGCCGAGGCGGGCGTGGTGAGCTGCAGCGTCGACGAGGTGCCGGTGGCCGGATTCGGTGTGAAGACCGCGGTCGCGCCGGCGGGCAGGCCACCGATCAGGCCGAAGGTGATCGGGCCTGGGAAGTTCGTGCGGATCAGCTGCAGGGTGTACACCGCGACAGATCCGGGTGCGAGGGTGACCGACGCGGGAGTCGCGGACAAGGCGAGCGAACTCGAGAGCGGCGCGTTGACGGTCAGGCCGGCCGGTACGGACCCGCTGACCTTGCCGCTGGTGCCCTGGACCGTGACGGTGAACGAGCCGGTCGGTGTCGTGGTTGCGGTGTTCACGGTCAGCGTTGTCTGCGCCGTACTGCCGGAGGTGAGGGTCACCGATGGCGGACTGAACGTGGACGAGGCTCCGCTCGGCAGGCCGGTGGTGGTGAGTGACACCGTGCCGGTGAAGCCGCCGGTCGAGGTGACGCTGATCGTGTACGTCGCCGACTGGCCGCGGGTCACGGACTGGCTGGCCGGTGTGAGGCCCAGCGTCAGGCCTGGTTTCGGCGGCTGGGTGGCGTACGCCAGGCCGGCCACGGCGAGCAGCAGGCACAGCCCGGCGATCACGAACCTGATCACCCGGCGCGGCGCCGTACGCGTGCCTCGCATCTGTTGCTCACTCCCCCCGAGAACTGCTGCGGCCCCGGCCCGGACGAGGCGCTGGGTCGATGAAGCACCCCGCCCGGGAACCCGGGAAACCGCGACGGCGAACTAGTTGCTGGACAGCGTCAGCGTGATCGTCGCGCCCTTGCAGGAGTCCTGGTTGGTCGCGGTGTCGGCGAAGCTCAGCGTGCCCTTGGTCGCCAGCTGGACGCCGGACGCGCCGGCCGCGATGGTCTGGTTCTCGGCCACCGGCGCGATGGTGAACCAGGTCGCGTCACAGGTTCCGGAGGCGGTGACGACCGAGGTCACCGTGCCGACCTGCAGGCTGGACGAACCGGCGTTGTCCGCCGTGAACGTCACGGGCGTGCTGCCGCCCGGCGTCAGACCGGCCGCGAAGCTCGCGTGCAGCGTGACGGTGCCGTTCGCCCCGGCGGTCGCCGCCGAGCCGGTGCCGGAGCCGGTGGTGCTCCAGTACGCGAAGGCGCTGCCGGCGCCGATGACGAGGGTTGCGGCTGCGGCGATGATGATCTTCTTCTTGCGGTGCATGGCGGTTTCCCTTTCCCCCCGACCCCCAGTGGGCCGTCTCCCGGAAGGCTGTCAGCAACGTGACGCCCCGTCTGTCGGGCGATCGGTCAGTTCTTGTCGGCCGATCGGTGGTATTCAGGTGCTGTGAATTCCGAGACTGAGCAGGCCGTTCTGGCGGCGGTCGACGACCACCGGATCGTCGGCGAACTGCGGGAGCTGGTGCGGATCCCGAGCGTTGACGGGACCGCCGCCGAGGTCGACGTACAGGCGTGGTGTGCCGAGCGCTTGCGGGCGCTCGGGATGACCGTGGACCACTGGCCGCTCGAGCTGCCGGTGGACGATCCGGCGTTCCCCGGCATGGAGGTCGAGCGGGCCGAGGCGTGGGGGTGCGTCGGCGTTCTCGGTGGTACGGCGACGCCTGGGCTGATCCTCAACGGGCATGTGGACGTCGTGCCGGGTACGGCGTTCGAGGCGCGGGTCGAGGACGGCGTGATGTGGGGTCGCGGCACGTGTGACATGAAGGGTGGTGTCGCGGCGATCCTCGGCGCGGTCGCCGCGATCGTTGCCGCGGGCATCGAACTGCGGAGACCGCTGGCCGTGCACACGGTGATCGGCGAGGAGGACGGCGGCGCCGGTACGTTCGCGACCTTGCGGCGCGGGCATCGCGGCGCCGCCTGCCTGATCGCGGAACCGACCGCGGGCACGGTGATCCCGGCGAACGCGGGCTCGCTGACGTTCCGGCTGGAGGTGCCGGGGCTCGCGACGCACGGCTCGACGCGCAGCCGCGGGGTGAACGCGATCGAGAAGTTCACCGTGATCCAGGCCGCCCTGCGGGACCTCGAACGCGACCGCAACCGGGATCCACATCCGCTCCTCGCCCACCTCGACCTGGCGAATCCGCTGTCGGTCGGCACGATCGCCGCCGGCGACTGGGCGAGCACGGTCCCGGACCGGCTGGTGGCGGAGGGCCGGTACGGCGTACGCCTGGGTGAAGCTCTTGCGGATGCGCGGGCCGCGTTCGAGACAGCTGTGGCGGACGCGTCCGCGAAGGATGACTGGTTGCGGGAGCACCCGGTGCGGGTGAGTTGGCCGGGTGGTGAGTTCGCGTCGGGGATGCTGCCGGACGGGGACCCGTTGCTTGCTGACACGGTGCAGGCCGTTGCTGACGTTCTTGGGGGGACGCCGGCGGTGCAGGGAGCGCCGTACGGATCGGACCTGCGGCAGTACGCAGCGGTGGGCATTCCGACGTTGCAGTACGGCCCGGGTGACGTCCGGTACGCGCATGCGGCGGACGAGCACGTCGTACTGGCCGACGTACTGCAAGCTGCCCGGGTGTATGCCCTGCTGGCTGTCCGGCGCTGCGGTTGATACAAATCCACCATGGTGCCGCTGCGGGGACGCTCCGAGGAGCTGGGCAAGCTCCTGGACGCCCTGCGCGCGGCAGGCAATGGCCGGGTCTCGCTAGCAGTGGTCAGCGGTGAACCGGGCATCGGCAAGTCAGCGTTGCTGGCGGCTGCTGTGGAGCAGGCTGAGCGGCAGGGGTTCCTGGTGGCGAGTGCGGTTGCCCCACAGACCGACAACATCAGCCCGCTCGCCTCGCTCGCTCCTGCGCTCCGCAGCGGCGCGGAGCCGCTGATCGACACGGACCAGTTCCTGGAGCTGGCTGGTCTCAACACGCAGCCCTTGTGGCTGGCTGAACGGTTGGCGGACCTCATAGGGCGCCGGCTGGCCGGAGTACGCGCGTTGATCGTGCTGGACGACGCACAGTGGTCGGACCCGCTCACGGCGTTCGTACTGCGGGTCGTGATCGACAGGCTCCCGGCGGCGCAGGTGCTGTGGCTGCTGGCTACCCGCTCGTCTCCTGGTGGTACGACGGACCAGTTGGTGCAGGCGGTCAACGTACCGGTGCACAGCCTCCCGCTGGCGCCGTTGACCACGGAGGCGATCCAGGACCTCGCCGCGGACCGGTTGAACCACGCCGTCGACCCGTCGCTCGCCGTACAGCTGGCTGGTGTGCAGGGCATCCCGTTCCTGGCCGAGCAGCTCATCGCCGGGTTGTACCTGAGCGACAACGACCTGTCCGCGGGGCTGGTCGAGGGTGTACGTCGGCGTACGGCTGAGCTGTCCGAGACCAGCCGGGAGCTCGTACGGACGGCGGCTGTCTTCGGGAGCGAGTTCCGGCTGGAGGACGTCGCCGTACTGATGGCTGCGCCCGTAGCGCGGCTGGCGGCGCCGTTGGACGAGGCGATCCAGGCAGGGCTGCTGGCTGACGGCGGTTCGGTACTGCGCTTCCGGCACGAGCTACTGCGCTCCGCGGCGTTGGCCGACGTACCGCCGTCTGCTCAGCGGGCGCTGCACGGGGCGATAGCGGACCAGTTGATGGCTGCCGGGCGTGGTGCGGCGGCTGCTGCGCCGCATGTGCTGGCGGTGGCGCAGCCGGGTGACGTGGCGGCTGTTGCGACGCTTCGGCAGGCGGCGCGGGACCTCTTGGCGACGATGTCGACCACGGCGGCTGAGGTGATCCAGCAGGCGTTCGAACTGACGCCTGTTGGCGATCCGCTGCGGGCTGAGGTCGGGGTGGAGGTGGTGAGTGTTCTCCTGGCCGCTTGGCAGTACGACCGGGCCAAGGCGTTTGCGGACGAATTGCTACCCGGTGCGACGGCGGACCTGCAGGCGACGCTGCGGCTGCAGCTGGCGCCCTTCCGCCGCCTCGACGTGCGCGACCTGACGGTTCCTGGAGCTGCAGCTCAGCTCGCCGAACGTCTGGCCGGCCACCGCGCACTCACGGGTGCGGAAGCTCCGGGTGAAGCAACCGACCCGATTGCCCAGGGACTACAGCGTGTGGCTGAGGCTGAGCGGGCGCGTGCGGCGGGTCGGTTCGGAGAAGCGCGGGAGCTGTACGCGGCGGCGCGGACGGCGCCGGTGGGGCTGGGGAGTTTGCCGGCTTCGCAGGTTGAGGTGGGTGAGTTGTACTGCCGTGCGGAGACGGACGACCTGCCTGCTGCGTTGGAGCGGGTGTGGGAGCTGTTGACCGCAGGTGACTCCTGGGCCGCTCCACAGCTCGCCGTGCTGCGTGCGCGACTCGAGTACGCGTCTGGCAACCTGCAGGAGGCTGAAGACGCCGCACAGTCCGGTCTGCGCTGGATGGACCAGCTGCACGACCACACCCTCGCTCCTGCTGCGGACCAGGTCCTGGCGCTGATCGCTCTGCTTCGCGGGCACCTCAGCCAGGCACGGAAGCTGGCCGGTAACGACCCGACCATCAACGCCTTGCTGGCTGTCGCCGACGGCGACCTACACGCGGTAGAGCGCCTGACTGCCACCCCATACGACTTCCCGGAGCGCATAGGCATCCTGTTGCAGGCCAACGCACGACCAGAGCTGGAGCAGCTGCCGCCGTCAGCAGCCAGCCGTGGCGCGCTGGCGGTAGTAGCCGCTGGCAACGACGTCGAGCACCTGGCCGCGGCGGTAGAGGTCGTCCGTACGACGCACCGGCCACTGCTGGTCGCACAGGCCGAGGAGAGGTACGGACGGGCCGCTCTGGAAGCGGGTGACCGTAAGACCGGCGTACCAGCGCTGGAGCGAGCCCTCGACAGCCTGGCCGCTCTGGGCGCGACGGCTCCGGCCGGGCGGATCCAGGCGGTGCTGCAGGCAGCCGGAGTACGTCGACGCCGCTGGGCCGCCGTACCGCCGCGGGCTCAGCAGGGGTGGGAGTCGCTGACTCCGATGGAGCGACGGGTGGCGCTGCTGGTCGCGGACGGTCATACGAACCGCTCGGCGGCGGAGGAGCTGGTGGTGTCGGTCAGCACGGTCGGGACGCATCTGCGGGCCGTGTTCGGCAAGCTCGGGGTGAACTCACGGGTGCAGCTGACCCGGCTGGTGCTGGAACGGTTCGCCCCTCCCCCGAACGCATGAGATTCGGGTGCACCGCGGGCGCGGGCGCCCGGAGCAGGTTCATGTGATCACCCGATCCGCCGGAGCGGGCTTCCGCGGTTTCCTTCTACCAAGCAACCACGAAGGGAACGCGAGATGACTGACAAGACCCCCACCGTCGTCCTGGTGCACGGTGCGTTTGCGGAGAACGGCAGCTGGGCCGGTGTGATCGCCGAGCTGACCAGCCGGGGCATCCCGGCGATCGCGGTCGCCAACGAGCTGCGCGGGCCGGCGCTCGACGGCAGCCGGGTGGCCTCCCAGGTCCGGGAGATCGACGGCCCGGTCGTGCTGGTGGGGCACTCCTACGGCGGTGCCGTGATCACCGCCGCCGCGGCCCAGGCCGACAACGTGTCCGCACTGGTGTACGTCGCGGCGTTCGTACCGGAGGAGGGCGAAAGCCTGCAGGATCTGCTCGGCAGCTTCCCCGCGAACGACTTCGCCTCCGGCCTGGTCCCGCACCAGCTGCCGACCGGCGACGGCGGCGAGGAGACCTGGCTGAGCATCGACCTGGCCAAGTTCCAGGCGCTGTTCGCGGCCGACGTCGAGGACGCCGAGCTGCTCGGCCGGACCCAGCGCCCGATCGCCGCCGCGGCCTTCGACGAGAAGTCCGGTACGGCGACCTGGAAGCGCCTCCCGGTCTACGACCTGATCGCCACCCACGACGAGGCGATCCACCCGGACGGGCAGCGGACGATGGCCGCCCGCGCGAACGCGACCACCGTCGAGGTCGACGGCTCGCACGCCGTCGCGGTCTCCCAGCCGAAGGCCGTCGCCGACTTCATCGCGCAGGCCCTCACCCGCTGACACGAGACGGTCCGGCTCAGTGTCACCTGAGCCGGACCGTGCTGTCAGTCGAGCGCCTGGTAGATCGTGGTCCAGAAGTCCTGCATCAGCTGCATCGGCGTCGCGGTGGACGCGCCGACCTGGGTCAGCAGGATGCCGACGACCTGGTTGGCCGGGTCGGCGTACGTCGACGTACCCGAGCCGCCGTCCCAGCCGAACTGGCCGACCGGGGCGTAGTCGCCGCGGTACGTGCGCACCGCCATCCCGAAACCCCAGCCGCCGTGCTGGCCCTGGCCGAACGAGATGTGCACGTTGTCCCGCGCCATCGCCTCCCGCCAGGCCAGCTGCTCCGCCGTGAGCCGGTTGGTGGTCATCAGCTCCACCGCCGGCCGGGACAGGATCCGCTCGCCCTGGTGGGTGCCCTGGTTCAGCAGCATCCGGAAGTACGAGTAATAGTCGTCGACGGTCGAGTTCAGGCCGCCGCCTCCGCCCTGGAACGCCGGCGGCGTACTGTGCCGGCCGCCCTCGACCTCATCCCACACGTGGAACTCCCCGGTCGCCGGGTCCGGCACGTACAGCGGCGGCAGCCGGTGCAGGTCGTCCTGGGGTACGAAGAACCCGGTGTCCTTCATCCCGAGCGGCCCGAAGACCCGCTCCCGCAGGAAGTCGCCGTACGACTGGCCGGAGACCCGGGAGACCAGTACGCCGAGCAGGTCGCTGCTGATCTGGTACTGCCACAGCTCACCGGGCTGGTGCATCAGCGGCAGCGTCCCGAGCCGGCGCATCCACTCGTCCTGCTCTGGCATCGGCTCGGGCAGGTTCGGCGTGAGGCCCTTGGCGAAGACCTCGTTCATGATCGGCGTACCGAGCGAGGTCATGTCCATGCCGAGCCCGAACGTCGAGGTGAGCACGTCCCGGACGGTGATCGGCCGCTTGGCCGGCACCGTGTCGTCCAGCTCGGAGTTGATCGTCCGGAGCACCTTGCGGTCGGCGAGCTCCGGCAGCCAGGTCTCGACCAGGTCGTCGAGCCGGATCCGGCAGTCGTCCAGCAGCACCATCGCGGCCGCGACCGTGACCGGCTTGGACGTGGACGCCATCCGGAAGATGGTGTCCCGCCGCATCGGCGGCCCGCCGTCGTGGCGCGTGGTCCCGAGCGTCTCGACGTACGGCTCGGCGTCGCCGCGGCCGACCAGGGCGACGACCCCGGGAATCTTCCCGGAGTCGACGTACGCGGACAGGACCTCGTGCAGTCGCTTCTCGCCGGCCGCGGAGATTGCGTTCGTTGACATTCTTGGTGTTCCTTCCGGTCAGAGGCTGTGGGCGACGATGTCGCCGACGGTGGTGGTCGCCCGGATGGTGAGCTGGGCGGCCTCGGAGTTCTTCAGCGAGTTGTTGATCCGGCCGGTGGTGGTGCCGGCGTCCAGCGTGGCCGAGACACCGGGAGCGGCGCCGACCTCGATCTCGCCGACGTCGGTGCGCAGCTCGAGCGCACCCTGCGCGGCCTCGGCGATCCGGATGTCGCCCTTGCTGGTGCGGACCTCGGCCGGCCCGTTCAGGTGGCCGATCGCGACGTCCCCGGCGACGGTGGTGACCCGGGCGCTCGCCACGTCGGCGAGGTCGATCGAGCCGTGCGAGCTCTCGACGACGACGGCACCGAGCGATCCGGTGGTGCGCAGTTCGGCGCTGGCCGCCTTGACCTCGACCGCGGACCCGGCGGGCAGTTCGACCTGCACCGCGACGGAGCCAGACGGGCCGAAGTACTGGTTCTTGGTGACGACCGTGATCCGCAGTACACCGTCCGCGTACTCGACCTGCGTCGCCTCGGCCGCCTTCACGTCCCGGCCCTTCGACGGGTCGACGGGCCGCACCTGGACGGCGGTGTCGGTCCGCTCGGAGGCGGTGAAGCTGATCCGGCCGGCGGGGATGTTCAGGACTGCGGAGATGGCCTCGGGGGTGGTGAAGGTAGACATGGTGTTGCCTCTCTGACGGTTGCGAACTTTTGTTGTTGTGACCACTCTGGAAGACCGTCCTGACACCGGACCGCCGTCGCACTGACACGGCGCCGGTCGCGGTGCAGTGACGTGTCAGCAGCCGAGCCGGTCGGCGATGACACCCAGTACGGCGTCCAGGTCCCGGCGCATCCGGACCCGCAGACCGAGGTCGGCGATCCCGTCCGCGAAACCCGGATGGCGCGGGACGACCCGGTGCACCTGGTGCGTGACCAAGGCGCCGGCACGGCAGGCAGTGACGGTGTAGATCCCGGCGTACCAGCTCTGCACCGCCAGGGTGGAGTTGCTGGGGTCGACGCGGATCTCGACCGGTTCGACCGGTCCGGCCAGCTCGGCTCGGTAGACGTTGGGTCCGCCGACGACGGTCATGGCACCTCGACGGGCTGCGGAGGCGCCGGCCAAGACCAGCAGGTTGTCGTGACCGACACGGCCTTCGGAAACAGCCAGCAACAGCCCAGCCACGGCGGCTGGTGGCATGGCGACTGTTCCGTCTACTGCCCAGAGTGCGGGTTCGTCCATGCCCGGAAGCTTCGACGCTGTGTCAGGCCGGGACAATCAAGCGCCAGGCTCCTGGGACAGGAGTCGCCGGGGCTGACCTGCGGATTCGTACGTCTAGGACTGGTGTCCCGGGACGGGACGGGACAGTCCCGCACGCGCTACGGGAACCAGGTAGTCGAGGCCGTGCGCCGTGGCGACGTCCAACGCCGCTTGGAAGCTCCGTGTGGCCGTTTCCGGGTCGCCGGTGGCCAGGCACGCGTCGGCGTACGGCAGGAGACCACGCACCAGCCGGTCCGGCTCCCCGGCCAGTTCAAGAATGCGGACAGCCTCGGCCTGCTGAGCCGCTGCCTCCTCCCGGCGTCCAAGATGGAGCATGGCCACGGCTACGTCGGTGAGGCTGTTCGCTTCGAAGATCGCGTGCTGCGTCGCCTGGCTGATCGCGACAGACTGCTCGGCGTAGTCGAGCGCCCCGTGGAGATCCCCAAGTCGCAGGGCGGCGCTGCTGAGCACATCCAGGCACATGCGCGCCGTCTGCGGGTCCCTGTCCCGGACGGACTCGAGTATCTCGGCCGCGAGGTCACGGGCGGCAGCGTGCTTCCCCAGACGGATGAGCGCGTGAGCGAGGGTGGTGCGCACCCGCGGCCGGACAACCGCCTCTTCTGGCGGGAGGACAGCCACGGCCTGCTCCATGAGGTCCAAGGCCCGTGCGGTGTCACTGTGCTCGTACGTCTCTCCGAGCTGGAAGAGCGCCATGGCCTCGCCGACAGGGTCGCCATCCATCAGTGCGCAGGCAGCTTCGAGCTCCCGGGCCCCTTCGGCGAGGCGGCCCCTCCGCCTCAATTGGATGCCCAGCAGGTACCGGTGCGAGCCGAGCATGCGGCGATCACCGAGCCGTTCGACGGCAGGCATGCTGGCCTCGAGAACGTCTCGCAACAACCCTGACCCACCACGACGACCTTGATCGATCGTGACGAGCTGTCCGAGCCCGACGGCGAGCGTGTCGATCCGGAGCTGTACAGCGAGCCCAAACGTGGCCAGCAGGTTGTCCCACTCGCTGTCCATCCAGCTGGTGCCACTGTCGTGGCTGGACAGATCGGGCAGCTCAGTCGGTGGGTGTGACACCGTGACCGGGAGCGGGACGACGATTCTGATCAGCTGCTTCACAGCGATCAGGCAGGTCAAGTAATAGTCACCCAGCCTGGCGATCGCGGGCACTGGGTCCGCGGCAGGATCGTCAGCGCGAGCAGCCTGGCGGAGCAGGTCGTGCATGCGGTAGCGGCCCACAGCCGGCTCCTGGACCAGGTGTGCGTCGACCAGGTCCTCCAGCAGCGAGCGGGCGTTCCCCAACGGGATCCCGGCCAGCGCGGCAGCGCCGTACGCGTCGATATCGTCGCCCGGCACCTGCCCGAGCAGCTGGAACATCCGCCGCTGCGCCGGGTCGAGCTGCCGCAGCGACATCTCGAACACGTCCCCCACCGCCAGCTCGCCCTCCCGGAGCCGCTCCACCAGCGTGTCGAGCGTCCACGCCGGACGGTGCCGCAGCCGGGCGGCCGCGACCCGGATCGCGAGCGGCAGGTTCCCGCAACGCCGCAGTACCTCGTCGATGTCGCCGGCTCGCGTGCCACCGGCGGACTCGATCAGCAGCTGTACGGCGTCCTCGCTCGGCAGGACGTCCAGCGATACCGGCCGTACTCCGTCCAGCTCCACCAGCCGGCGGCGACTGGTGATCACGACGAAGCTCTGGCCGGCACCGGGCAGCAGGTCCCGGACGTGCTCGGCGTCGGCGGCGTTGTCCAGCACCACGATCGCCCGCCGGGTCGCCAGCTCGGACCGCCAGAGCGCGGCCCGCTCGACGAGTCCGTCCGGAATCCGGGCCGGTGACAGACCGAGAGCGGTCAGCAGCACCCGGAGCGCCTCGGCCGGCTCGACAGGCTCCCGCCCGGGCGTGAACCCGTGTAGGTCCTGGTAGAGCTGCCCGTCGGGGTAGTCCGTGGTCAGCAGGTGCGCGGCGTGCACGGCCAGCGCGGACTTGCCCACACCACCCATACCGTCGATCGCCACGACCGCCGTACTGCGTGCTGCTTCCAGGAGCGTTTCCAGCTCAGTACGTCGACCTGTGAACGCGACGACGTCGTGTGGGAGGTCGTTGCGTACTTGTCGGGCCGGCTCTGCCCGCGGCCCGTCGCTCTTGGCACGCTCCCATACCTCCCGGAGCGGACGCGGGTCACGGCCGGCGGCCTTGCACAAGGCTACGACTGTTGGCCACGGTGGTGCGGCCTGGCCGGAGAAGTACCGCGAGAGCGAGGAACTGCTGGCGTTGATGTCACGGGCAAGCTCCCGCAGACTCCGGCCGGTCAGATCCCGCAGCTGCGACAACTGCCCAGCCAACTCGTCCCGCATACCCCCTCCTCTCAGCGGGCCGAGTCTAGAACCCGCCGTCAACCACCCCCGCCCCTCCGCTTCGCTCCGGGGCGGGCGTGCGTGAGGTGGAGCCGGGCTCGCTACGGGGCGGGGTGGAGTGCGGTGGCGCCGAGACGATGCGGTGCATTGCGGCGGTTCCGGCTGGGAGCCAGGTTGGTTTGCCGCCGGGGTGGCGTTTTACTCCGGCGGTGCCGATGGCGATCAAGGAGAGGGCTCGGGCGGCGGCCCAGGCGCGGGCGCGGCGGTAGGTGGCGTCGTCGACCGGGTAGGCGTCGAAGAAGCGGTCGACCGAGCCGTCGGGGAGCAGCAGCCAGGCGGCTGACAGGTCCGTGGCCGGGTCGCCGTGGGACAGGTCGCCGAAGTCGACCACGCCTGCGAGGGTGCCGTCGGCAACGACCACGTTCGCGGGATGCAGGTCGCTGTGCAGCCACACCGGCGGACCCGCATACACCGGCGCCGCGACCCCGTCGGCCCACACCGCCCGTACGGCGTCCTCGACGGCGAACTCGTCCGCCCACTTCTCGAAGCCCTCGGTGTGACCGCCCAGCCCGTCACCACGGCCCGCGGCCCGCGGCGCGTCAGCGGGGGCCTCGGTGTGCAGCGCCTGCAGGAAAGCAGCCAAGGTATCGGCGGCCCGCGGCGAGGTGATCGGCGTACGGTCGGCCGGCTCCCCGGCAACCCAGGTAGTGACCAGCCAGGCCTTGGGGAAGCGCTCCGACGGCTGACCGAGCCGCACCGGCGTGGGGACCGGCAACGGAACCCGGGCCGCGATCTCCGGGAGCCAACGGTGTTCGCGGAGGATCGGGTCGGAGGTGGGGTCGTGGCGAGGGATGCGCAACGCCAGGTCGTCGCCGAGCCGCCACATCTGGTTGCCCCAGCCGCCGTCCACCTCCTCGAGCTCCAGGTCGGCCAGGTCCGGATGCTGCTCTTTCAACAGGGTCCGTACGAGTTCTTCGTCCATTTCGGAGCTCATGGACCGTCAGACGCGTCACACCAGCGGCTGGTTGGGAATAGGTCCACGGAGTGGTCAGTTGCCCACAGTTATGCGCATTGATGTGTGGTCCGACGTCGTCTGCCCGTGGTGCTACATCGGCAAGCGCCGGCTCGAAGAGGCTCTTGCGACCAGCGGCGACGAGGCAACGGTGGTCTGGCACAGCTTCCAGCTCGACCCGTCGTCGACGAACGACGACCCGCGGGACCTGGCGACCCGTCTGGGCGAGAAGTACGGCCGCGGCCGCGAGTGGGGCCTGCAGGCGAACGCCCAGGTCACCGAGGTCGCCGCTGAGGACGGCCTGGAGTACCACCTGGAGAAGGCGAAGCCGGCCAACACCGTCGACGCCCACCGCGTCCTGCACCTGGCCCGTGAGCTGGCCGAGTCCGGTGAGGTTCCCGCAGACACGCAGGGCCGTCTCAAGGAGCGCCTCTTGAAGGCGTACTTCACCGACGGTCTCCCGGTCGGTGACCACGCCACCCTGACGGACCTGGCCACCGAGGTAGGCCTCCCCGCCGAGCGGGTGCGCGAGGTGCTGGCGGGTACGACGTACACCGACGAGGTCGCGGCCGACCAGGCGCAGGCCCTGGCGTACGGCGCCAACGGCGTACCGTTCTTCGTCATCGACGAGAAGTACGGCGTGAGCGGCGCACAGCCGGTGGAGGTGTTCCAGGAGGCCTTGCGGCGCGCGAACGCGGACCGTAAGCCGGTGACGCTGATCACCGCGCCGGGTGCGACCGACGGTGACGCCGCGTGCGGGCCGGACGGATGTCCCATCTGAAAAGTGGTATTAAAGAGGCATGACTGTCGTGCGCGCACTGGCCAGGCCGTTGCTGTCCGTCATCTTCGTCGTGCAGGGCGCCAACGCGATCCGCAACCCCGAACCGCTGGTCCCGAAGGCGCAACCGATCACTGATCGGTTCGTGCCGATGGTGAAGAAGGTCGCGCCGCCGCAGGTCAGCGAGCGCATCCCGGACACCACGGCGAACCTGGTCCGGCTGAACGGCGCGGCGCAGGTGCTCGGCGGTGTAGCGCTGGCCAGCGGGAAGGGCCGCCGGCTCGGCGCGTCGCTGCTGGCGGCGTCGCTCGTACCGACGACGCTCGCGGGTCACGCGTTCTGGCAGGAGAAGGACAAGATGGTGCGCAACCAGCAGCGCATCCAGTTCATGAAGAACCTCGGGCTGCTGGGCGGGCTGCTGCTCGCCGCGGTCGACACCGAGGGCAAGCCGGGTGTCGCCTGGCGCGCCACGCACGGTGCGAAGGCAGCGAAGCGCGAGACCAAGCGCGGCGCGAAGGCGGCCAAGCGCGAAGCCAAGCAACTGGCCCGCGAGGCCAAGCACGCGGCCCGACTCGCCAAAGCCGAGCTGAGCTGATCTGCCGCCTACATCGTTCTAGTCTAGATCGGTGCCTACGTACAGCGACGATGGCCAGTGGTGGTGGGACGGCCGCTCCTGGCAGCCGATCTCGACTCTCCCGCCCCAGCAAGCACCCCAGCAGCAGGCGCTCTACCCGCCTCCTGAGCAGGCGCCGCGCCCGGCGCCGCAGCCGCCGGGCTATCCGAAGCCGCCGCGTAAACGTCGCGGTGTGATCTGGGCAGTCGTCGCGGCGGTCCTGCTGGTGATCGCCGTACCGGTCGGCATCTTCGGCTGGCGTGCGCTGTCCAAGAAGGACGACGGTACGGCCGGAGCACCGCACGGCAAGACGATCGAGCCCGGTCAGCCTGTGACGGCCCAGACTCTGGGTGAGGTCGATCCCGCGACGTTCTTCGAGGGTGTGGCCAAGCGGCAGATGACCCAGCCGCTCGGGCGGCTCAAGGTGTCGTACTTCGAGAGCCCGCGGAAGTTCCTGGCCCGGGACGACTCGTGGACGATCACCGACTCGGTCATCGACCACAAGACGGACAAGTTCTACTTCGCCACGACGTCCCGCGCCAATGCCAACGACAACGAGCCGACCAGCGCCATCTGCAAAGGCGGGAAGAGCTACAGCTGGAACCACATCCTCAAGAAGTGGCAGGTCGTCCCGTTCGACAGCCCGGAGTGCTACAAGAAGCAGTCCTTCAACACCGGCGACGGCCTGTTCTCGAGCGGCCTGACCCCGGGCCAGGCCGACACGGTGCTGGCGAAGCTGCGGAGTTACTCCGGGTACGTGAATCCGGCGAAGCCAACCCTGCTCTCGGCCGGCGGCCGGACCTACGTGCGGCAGGTCGTCGACTTCAAACCTGTCGTCCTGACCGACGTCGGCTACGGCGGTACGGCGATCTCGATGTGGGCGTTCCGGGACGCCGGACTCGACCCGGTGACGTGGCCCTGGTCGAACCCCTACCCGCTCGGCGTCGGCATCCACGCCGTCTACTACCTGGACGCCAAGACCCTGCTGCCGGTCGCGACGTTCGAGAAGGGCATCGGCGCACCGGCCTACAACGGCGGCGCGGCGATCCCGGCGCCCGGTATCCAGGTGGTCAACTACACATTCCCCAAGACGCTGCCGGCGCCGGTGCTGAACAACTCCCCGCAGTACCTGTCGCTGCTGCTGCCACAGGGCTGGAAGGTGCAGTAGCGATAGGCTCAGGCTCGAGATGACGAGCCTAGGGAGTGGCATGAGCGAGGATCAGGGCTGGCCGGCACCGCTGGCCGCAGGTGCGGTCAGCGGACGGGTCACCGTGCCCGGGTCGAAGTCGATCAGCAACCGTGCGCTCATTCTTGCCGCGCTCGCCGACGGCCCGTCGCACCTGACCGGCCTGCTCAAGGCCCGCGACACCTCCCTGATGCGGTCCGCGCTGGTCTCGCTCGGCGTGGGCATCAGCGAGAGCGGTACGACGGTCACCGTCACCCCGGGCTCACTCAAGGGACCGGCCGCGGTCGACTGTGGTCTGGCCGGCACCGTGATGCGTTTCGTCCCGCCGGTCGCGGCGCTCGCCGACGGCGTGGTCGCGTTCGACGGCGACGAGTACGCGCGCGAACGGCCGATGGACGTCATCCTCGGCGCACTCCGGACCCTCGGCGTACAGATCGACGACGGCGGCACCGGGCGGATGCCGTACTCCGTGTCCGGCACCGGCTCGGTCCGCGGCGGCACGGTGACGCTGGACGCGTCCGGGTCGAGCCAGTTCGTCTCCGCGCTGCTGCTGGCGGGCGCGCGGTACGACGAGGGCGTCGACCTCCGGCACGACGGCAAGCCGGTGCCGTCGCAGCCGCACCTGGACATGTCGGTGGCGATGCTGCGCGAGCGCGGCGTACACGTCGACGACGCCGAGCCGAACCGCTGGGTCGTTGCCCCCGGCCCCGTTCGGGCGCTGGACACCGCGATCGAGCCGGACCTGTCGAACGCCGCGCCGTTCCTGGCCGCGGCCGTCGTCACCGGCGGCTCCGTCACGGTGACCGGCTGGCCGGCGGAGACCACGCAGCCGGGCGGTCAGCTGCCCGAGATCTTCACCCGGCTCGGCGCGTCGGTCACGCTGGCGGACGGCGACCTGACCGTGCGCGGTACCGGTCGGATTCCCGCGGTCGACCTCGACCTGAGCGAGGTCGGCGAGCTGTCCCCGGTGATCGCGGCGGTCGCCGCCTTCGCCGACGGGCCGTCGTACCTGCGTGGCATCGCCCACCTGCGCAACCACGAGACCGACCGGCTGGCGGCGCTGGAGGCCGAGCTCAACGCGCTCGGCGGCGACGTGACGCAGCTCGAGGACGGCCTGGCGATCCGCCCGAAACCCTTGCGGGGCGGGCTTTTCCACACCTACGACGACCACCGGATGGCGCACGCCGCCGCCGTCCTCGGCCTGCTCGTCGACGACCTGCGGATCGAGAACATCGGCACCACCGCGAAAACCTTGCCCGAGTTCCCCGACATGTGGTCCGGACTCGTGCGCTGATGTCGCGGTACGACGAGGAGGCCCGGTTCGACCGGCCGAAGCGCCGGACCCGGCCGCGGACCAAGGACCGCCCGTCGTACGACGACGCCGCCGAAGCGGTCGTGATCACCCGCGACCGCGGGCGGTACACGTGCTGGGTCGGCACCACCGGCAGCGGCCGCGAGGTCACCGCGATGAAGGCCCGGCAGCTCGGCCGGAAGGGTGTGATCGTCGGGGACCGGGTCAAGCTCGACGGCGACGCGAGCGGCGACGAGGGCACCCTCGCCCGGATCGTCGAGGTCGTCCCGCGGAAGACGCTGCTGCTCCGGTCCGCTGATGACGACGACCCGGTCGAGCGTCCGCTGGTGGCGAACGCGGACCAGTTGGTGATCGTCGTCGCGGTCGCGAACCCGGAGCCCCGCACCGGGTTGATCGACCGCTTCCTGGTCGCGGCGTACGACGCCGGCATGCGGCCGCTGCTCTGCCTGACCAAGACCGACCTCGCCGACCCGGACCCGCTGCTGTCGATCTACCGCCCGCTCGGCGTCGAGTCGGTGGCGACCCAGCAGGGCGGCGACCTGACCGAGCTCCGCGAACAGTTGCACGACCGGACGAGCGTGCTGGTCGGCCACTCCGGCGTCGGCAAGTCCACGCTGGTGAACGGCATCATCCCCGGCGCCGGCCGGGCCACCGGCATCGTCAACGAGGTCACTGGCCGCGGGCGGCACACCTCCACGAATACTGTCGTACTGCGGCTGCCGGACGGCGGCTGGCTGATCGACACGCCTGGCATCCGCTCGTTCGGGCTGGCGCATGTGGATCCGGACCAGCTGATCCACGCGTTCCCGGACCTGGCCGAGCTCGCGGAGGACTGCCCGCGCGGCTGCACGCACACCGAGGACGCACCGGACTGCGCCCTCGACGAGGCGGTCGCGGACGGCCGCGCCGACGCCGACCGGGTCGCGTCGTTCCGCCGACTGCTCGCCAGCCGGACAACAAGCTAGCTACTTCTTCGGCAGCGTGCCGCCCCAGACCGCGCGGGCTCCGGCGTCGCCGGTGCGGATGGTCTGGTAGATGACGACGACGGCCATCACCACGACGGCCGCGGTCACGAGCAGCTGGAGCGGGCGGCTGTTGATTGCCACCGCACCCCGTCCCGTTGTCGGCAGCAACAGGAACGCGGCGACGACCAGGATCGTGAACGCCAGCACGAACCAGAGCAGCAGGTTCCCGCGCGACCGGTGCACGGCGACCAGTTGCCGCAACTGCGGCAGCGCCGCCACGAACGCGTCCCCGCTCTTCTTCGCGACGAACGCGCAGACGAGCGCACCGGCGCCGAGCACCAGCGCCGGCCAGCGCAGGAACGAGCGCCATTTCGGCACCGCGACGAAGGCGATCGCGGTGAGGGCGCTCAGCGGCAGCACCACCACCGCGAGGTGAATCACCAGCACATGCAGCGGCAGGTCCCCGAAGCGCTCGAACATTGACGCCTCCCGGCAGTCTTGAGGTCGTGGTCGGACACCAATGGCACGGTCGGCGACCCGATTCGGTTCAATCCCGCGACAACTCGTCCCGGACACCCAGCGCGCTCGGGAGCAGTTCAGGCTAGCCTTCCGGCATGCCTTCGCACACGGATGACCTGCGGCTCGCCCACATCCTGGCCGACGACGCGGACTCGACCACGATGGACCGCTACAAGGCGCTCGACCTGCACGTGGCCACCAAGCCCGACCTGACTCCGGTGAGCGAGTCGGACAAGAAGGTCGAGGACGTGATGCGCAAGACGCTCGCCCGGGCCCGGCCGCGGGACGCGTTCGTGGGCGAGGAGGACGGTACGTCGGGCTGGGGCGTCCGGCGCTGGGTGGTGGACCCGATCGACGGCACCAAGAACTACATCCGCGGCGTCCCGGTCTGGGCGACGCTGATCAGCCTGATGATCGAGGACCAGGTCGTCGTCGGCGTGGTCTCGGCGCCCGCGCTCGGGAAGCGCTGGTGGGCGTCGTACGGCGACGGCGCCTGGACCGGCCGCGCGCTGCACTCGTCGCAGCCCTGCCGGGTCAGCGACGTGAGCAGGATCGAGGACGCGTCGCTGTCGTACGCGTCGCTCAAAGGCTGGGAGAAGATCGGCAAGAAGAACCAGTGGGCCGAACTGATGGACTCGGTCTGGCGGACCCGCGCGTACGGCGACTTCTGGTCGTACATGCTGGTCGCCGAAGGGGCGGTCGACATCGCCGCCGAGCCGGAGCTGAACCTGTACGACATGGCCGCGCTGGCGATCGTCGTCGAGGAGGCCGGCGGTACGTTCACGTCCGTCGACGGTGCGCCGGGCCCGAACGGCCCGAACGCCGTCGCCACCAACGGCCGGCTGCACGACGAAGTACTCAAGCGCTTGGCGTGAACCGACCACGTATGGTGGCCGGTATGCCCTTGGACTACCCCATCGCGGAGCAGACGCTGGACAACGGCCTCCGCGTCGTCGTCAGCTCGGACCGCGCCGTCCCGATCGTCGCCGTCAACCTCTGGTACGACGTGGGCTCGCGCCACGAACCGCCGGGCCTGACCGGGTTCGCGCACCTCTTCGAGCACCTGATGTTCCAGGGGTCCCGCAACGTCGCGTCCGGTCAGCACTTCAGCCTGCTGGAGACGGCCGGCGCCAGCCTGAACGCGTCGACGTTCTTCGACCGGACGAACTACTTCGAGTCGCTGCCCAGCGGCGGCCTGGACCTCGCGCTCTGGCTCGAGGCGGACCGGATGGGCTACCTGCTCGACGCGGTCAACCAGGAGAACCTGGACAACCAGCGCGACGTGGTCAAGGAGGAGAAGCGGCAGAGCTACGACAACCGCCCGTACGGCGACTCGTACGAGCGGCTGGTGAAGCTCGCGTTCCCCGAGGGCCACCCGTACGCGCACATGACGATCGGCTCGATGGCCGACCTGGACGCCGCGTCGCTGGAGGACGTGCACGCGTTCTTCCGCAAGTACTACGGGCCCAACAACGCGGTCCTGACGATCGTCGGCGACGTGTCCGAGGCGGACGCGTTCGACGCCGCCAAGCGGTACTTCGGCCACCTGCCGGCGATCCCGACGCCGCCGCCCGCGCCGGACGGCACGATCGGGCCGATGACCGACGTACAGCGCGACGACGTCACGTCCGACGTACCGTCCGACCTGGTCACGATGATGTTCCGGCTGCCGGTCGACGGTACGCCGGAGCTGGACGCGGCCGGGCTGGCGCTCGACATCCTCGCCGCCGGGCAGAGCGGCCGGCTGAACCGGCGGCTGGTCCGCGACGAGCAGATCGCGCAGTCGGTGTCCGGCGGCGCGCTGCCGCTGATCGGCGGGGTGTCGTTCGGGACGCTGACCGGGATCGCGTCGGACGGTGTGGACCTGCAGAAGGTCGAGGACGCGCTGCTCGAGGAGATCGAGAAGCTCGCTGTCGAGGGAGTCACGGCCGAGGAACTGGCGACGGTCCAGGCCCAGGCGGAACGCGACTGGCTGGAGCAGCTGGCGACCTGCGCGGGGCGTGCGGACGAGATCTCGCACCACGCGCTGCTGTTCGGCGACCCGGACCGGATCAACACCCGGATCGACCAGGTCCAGGCGGTCACGGTCGAGCAGGTGCAGGCCGCGGCGCAGCAGTGGATCCGGGCCGCGGGCCGTGTCCAGGTGACCTACCGCCGCAACACCTCGGGAGAGCAGGCATGAACCAGGTTCTGACCACCCCGCCCGCCGTCGGTGCGCCGCGGCCGTGGAAGTTCCCCGAGGCCGTCACGACCCGGATCGGCGCCGGTACGCCGGTACACGTGTTCGACCGCCCCGGGCAGTACGTCGCCACCGTGCGGGTGACGATCGCGATGCCGCTGATCGCCGAGCCGCGGGAGCTCGAAGGGGTCGCGACGATCATGTCGCGGACCCTCGACGAGGGCACCGAGCTGCACTCGGCCAACGAGTTCGCGGCCGCCCTGGAGCGGCACGGCGCGGCGTACGGCGTCGACGTCAGCTCGGACGCGCTGCACGTGGAGATCTCGGTGCCGGTGTCGCACCTGGCGCCGGCGGTCGAGCTACTGGCCGAGGCGATCACCAAGCCGGCCTTCAACCAGGCCGACGTCGGGCGGCACGTGACGATCCGGCTCGGCGAGATCAACCAGGAGCGGGCGAACGCCGGTTACCGGGCGCGTGAGGCGTTCGCGGCGCACCTGTTCGGCCCGGCGACACGACGGTCCCGGCCGACCGCCGGCACGCCGGACACGATCCGGCCCTTGACGAACGTCGAGGTCGCCGAGTTCTACCGGAACAACATCGGCCCGGAGCGGGCGCAGATCCTGTTCGCCGGGGACGCCACCGGGGTGGACGTCGCCGGGATCATCGAGGCGGCGTTCGGCGGCTGGACCTCGTCGGCCGGTGCGGCGGTGGAGACGCCGGAGCCGATCTACCTGCCCGGGAACCGGATCGTCCTGGTGGACCGGCCGGGCTCGGTGCAGAGCCAGCTGCTGATCGGCTGCGCCGGACCGGACCGCCGCGACCCGGCGTGGGGCGCGGCCGCCGTCGCGAACCACGTGGTCGGCGGGACGATCACCTCCCGCGTGGACACCGTGCTGCGCGAGGAGAAGGGCTACACGTACGGCACCCGTACGAGCTTCTCGGCGCCGCGCAAGGGCGGCACGTTCAGCCTCGGCGGCGCCGTACGGACCGAGGTCACCGGCGCCGCGATCACCGACGCGCTGCGGATCCTGCGCGAGGCCCGCGACGGCCTGACCGAGCAGGAGGTGCAGGAGGCGAAGGACAGCCTGATCCGGACCGCTCCGCTGCGCTACGAGCAGGCCGACTCGGTCGCCCAGCAGGTCGGCAGCAACATCGCGAACGGCGTACCGATCGACTTCGCCGACACGTACCTCGCGAACATCGCCGCCACCACCGCGGCCGAGGCGACCGACGCCTACCGCCGGTACGTCGGCACCGACGGCCTGCTCGTGGTCGTGGTCGGCGAGGCCAAGGACGTGCGTCCCCAGCTCGACGGCCTCGACCTGGGCGAACTCATCGAGCTGTAGACCGACCGGGCCGCCCCTGATCCGCTCGGGGGCGGTCTCCGGTCAGCTCGTGATGTAGTTGGACAGTTGCTCCCGCTCGAACTCGAGTTCGCCGATCCGGGACTTCACCACGTCACCGATGCTGACCAGGCCGGCCAGGTTGCCGTCGACAACGACCGGGACGTGCCGGATCCGGCGGTCGGTCATCATCCGCATCAGGTTGTCGATCAGGTCGTCCGGCGTGCAGGTGTGCACCTCGGCCGTCATGATCGCGCTGACCCGGACGTCGCCCGCGTCCGGCGTACCGTTCCAGAGCCGCACGATGTCGCGCTCGGACACGATCCCGGACACCGACGATCCGTCCGCGCTCACCACCACCGCGCCGATGTTGTGTTCGGCCAGCAGGGCGAGCAGCTCGGTGACAGTGGCTTCTGGGGAGATGGTGACGACCTGGTTGCCCTTGCCGCGCAGTACGTCGTTGATCTTCACGGAGCCTCCTGCAGATCGAAGGACCAATACCCCACGGTAACGGCAATCCCGCGATCACCCCCAGTGACAACGACGGACAAACGCGGCCGCCCCAGGGCGTTTAGCTGTTTGAACGCTCAAAGGTCTGGCACCGCGAGCCGTCGCTACTTACCGTGACTGTAGGCCGTGGGCGAGGGGGGATCGTGCACGGCACCTCGCGGGACCGATCGTGCGGGCGGTGAGGAGGGGGACCTCCCGCACGATCGGTTCAGCTCTCGTCGCGGAGCAGGTCGATGGCCGCCTGGCGGTCCTTGACCCGGAGCTTGCGCAGTACGGAGGAGATGTGCACGCGGATCGTGGTCGGCGACAGGAACAGCCGTTGCGCGACCTCGTCCGTGCTCAGGCCGTCGGCCAGCAGGCCCATCACCTCCCACTCGCGGGAGGTGAGCAGGCCCGCCTTCGACCGCCGCGCCGGACGGCGCCGGCCCGGCTCCCGGAACTCGTCCAGGATCCGCGCCACCAGCGACCGCGGGATCGCCGCCTCGCCGGACAGCACACCGCGCAGGGCCTCGGGCAACCGGGCCGGATCGGTGTCCTTGAGCAGGTAGCCGGACGCCCCGGCGCGCAGCGAGTCGAACAGGTCGTTGTCGTCGCGGGACACGGTCAGCATCACGATCGCGATGTCCGGCAGCAGCCGGGAGATCTCCGCCGCGGCGCGGATCCCGCCGCCGGGCATGTGGATGTCGAGCAGTACGACGTCCGGCTGGTGCTCCTCGGCCAGCCGGACCGCCTGCGGACCGGTCGCCGCCTCGCCGCAGACCTCGAACCCGCCGACCTCCAGCGCCTGCCGGATGTGCGCCCGGAGCTGCGGATGATCGTCGGCCATCACCACCCGGAGCGCTTCGCCTGTCACCACCTGACCACCACCGTTGTTCCCTCGCCCGGCCGCGTCGTCAGTACGAAGGTACCGGGCAGCGCCTCCGCGCGCTCGCGCATGCTGATCAGCCCGAACCCGCTGTGCCGCCCGTCCGGGTCGAACCCGGGCCCGTCGTCGGTGATCCGCAGCCGGCTCCCGTCGCCGTCCTGGCTCAGCTCGACGCGCACCCGGTCCGCCTTGGCATGCCGTACGGCGTTCAGCACCGCTTCCCGCGCGATCCGTACCAGCGCGTGCCGCTGCGGGCGGTCGACCGCGATCGACTCGTCCAGCTCGAGGTCGAGCGTCACGTCGTACCGCTGGGCCAGCTGATCGAGAGCGCGGCGCAGTACGGTCCCGAGCGGCTCGTCGTCCGAACGGCCGAGTGCTTCGAGCAGCTGCCGCGCCTCGTCCAGCGCCCGGTCGCTCGCGGCGAGGATCCGGTCGCCGCGCGGACCGTCGAACGTGGCGATCTCGGACCGGATGTAGCCGAGCTCCTGCAGTACGCCGTCGTGCATCTCGCGGGCGAGCCGTCGACGGTCCTCGACGACGGCCATCTCCGCCTGCACTGCCCAGTGCCGGCTGATCTCACGGCCCGCCGCGATCAGTAGGAGGAGGTAGGACACGGTTCTCAGTACGTCACCGGAGTACAGCCAGTCGGGACGGTCCGGTGGAAACAGGAGATAGTTCAGGCGAGCGAATGCCCCTACTGCGCAGGAAGGTCCCAGCCAGCGCAGGAGTACGTCGTCGCGGCTGCGAGCCTGCAGTGTGAACGCTACGGCGGCTACTGCGAGGAAAACCATCGTCAGGATCTGTGGAACCAGGAGCCCACTCGACGTCACCACACCGGGCAGTGCGCTCCTCCACCAGTACAGGAGCGCGCTGAGCAGGAGCATGCCGACGACAGCTGGTGCAAGCGCCCAGTGCCGCCAGCCAAGACGCCTAGCCCGCTTAGCCGGTACAAGAGCGGACGTAGCGATCAGCAGCGTCCCCACGATCCGCAAGGACGGCGGGAGCCAGCTGCCGAACGGCCCGACCTGGCCCCTGATGAGTGTGACGCTGAGCAGCGCGTTCGCCGTACCGAGAACGACCAGTCCTTGAAGTAACAGCAGGTCCTGCCACGTGTTGGTGCGCCGGAAGCGCCCATAGACCAGGAACGCCAGCAGCAACGCCACACAGGTATTGACGGTTTCGAGCACGAGGTGCGCGGCGGCGCTTTGACTCCCGAGCTTTCCCTCGGCGAGCGCGACCGCGACCAGGCAGGCCACGACGACCACGAGCGCCACGCTTCCCCGTGCCGCCCACAGACCCCCCACCACCCGCTGCCTCCCCACAATCACCGACCGTACCTCTCCTTTTCTGCTGATGGGTTAATCGGAGGATCGCAGCTGCCATGGTCCGATAGGCTCCCCGGGTTTGGCGAGAGGGGTTTCGGGTGGGCTTCCGGCAGGATCTGGCCGTACTGCGGCATCGCGACGTCCGGGTGTTCGTGTCCGCGCGGTTCATCTCGATCCTCGGCTCGTCGATCGCCCCGGTGGCGCTGGTGTTCGCCGTACTGGACATCTCGGACTCGGCGAGCGCGGTCGGGATCGTGCTCGCGGCGCGGAGCATCCCGAACATCGTGTTCCTGCTGCTCGGCGGCGTGATCGCGGACCGGTTGCCGCGGCACCTGGTCCTGGTCACCGCGAACACGGTCAGCGGCCTCACCCAGGGGCTGGCCGCGGCGCTCGTGCTCAGCGGGCACGCGACGATCTGGCAGCTCGCGTCGATCGAGGCCGTGAACGGGATCGCGTCCGCGTTCGTGATGCCGGCGATGACCGGGATCCTGCCGTCGATCGTGGACCGGGCCGAACTCCCGCAGGCGAACGCGATCGCCGGGTTTGCCCGCTCGGCCGCGATGATCGGCGGCGGCGCGGTGGCCGGCGTGATCGTCGGCCTCACCGGGCCCGGGGTAGGGCTCGCGGTCGACGGCGTGACGTTCCTGGCCGGCGCGCTGCTGCTGTCCCGGTTGACGATCCCGCGGATCGAACGGGCCGCCAGTTCGGTGCTGACCGACCTGCGCGAGGGCTGGCGCGAGTTCGTCTCCCGGCAGTGGGTGTGGGTGATCGTGCTGGCCTTCGCCTTGCTGAACCTGATCTACACCGCCTGCTTCCAGGTCCTCGGCCCGGTGATCGCCGACCGCACCTTCGGCCGGGCCGGCTGGGGTGTGGTGAGCGCGTGCTTCGGCGCCGGACTCGTTGCCAGCGGCATCATCATGCTGCGGCTCAAACCGCGGCGGCCGCTGCGTACCGGGATGATCGGCATGCTGTGCACGGTCCCGGTGATGCTCTGCCTCGCGTTGCTGCCACAGCTGTGGGCGATGGCGATCGCGGCGTTCGTGCTCGGCGTCGGCTTCGACATCTTCGGGATCAGCTGGGAGACCGCGCTCGGCCAGCAGATCCCGATCGACAAGCTGTCCCGCGTCTCGTCGTACGACATGCTCGGCTCGTTCATCGCCGGCCCGGTCGGCCAGCTCACCGTCGGGTACGTCGCGGTCGCGATCAGCGCGAAGGCCGTCGAGCTGTACGGCGCTGCCTTGTTCGTCCTGATCACCGTGGCGACGCTTGTGGTCCCGTCGGTCTGGAACCTGCGTAGGGTGGACGTGTGAGCTCAATCGTTCCGGGTCCGAAGAAGAAGCTCGAGGAAGAAATCACCGCGGCCCGCTCCGGCGCCAAGCCGCTGGACGCGAGCGCCCTCAGCCCGTCCGCGCCCCGCCAGGAGCAGCTGACCGGCCTCGATATCTTCCCGGACTCCGTGCGTACGGCGATCGAGGCCGAACACACCCGCCTCACCGCGCTCGACACCAACCGCCGCAAGACCGCTGACCGCGCCGTACCCGCCGTCGTCGAAGCCCTGGACACGCTGCTCGCCGAGATCACCGGCCGCCTCGGCAAACCCCGCCTCTTCGGCAAGCCCACCGCGGTCGCCGAACCCACCGCGGAAGCTTGTGAACTTCTCGGCATCCCGTCCGACGACCTGGACGCCGGGTCCCACCGAACCGCCGTACGGACCCTGAAACAGCTCCGCACCCAGCTGAAGGAACTGTCCGGGACGCCCGACCACGACCGCCTCACCCGCATCTCCACCCTAGTCATCCGCCTCGCGGTGGCCCTCGAAGCCTCCCCCTCCGCGGCCGCCCTCGTCCCCCAGGCGCTGGCCCGCTACACCCAGGCAATCCCCGACCCCCAGTGGGCCGAGTCGTTCGCCGAGAAGCTGGAATCCTGGCGGCAAGCCCTCACCTGAGCGCCAGCACTGCCGCAAGGCCCTCCTGGACGTCGCGGACGAAGTACTCCGGGACCTCGAGCGACGGGAAGTGCCCGCCACGCTCCGGCGACCCCCAGCGGACGATCCGCCGGTACCGCTGCTCCGCCCACGGCCGCGGATACTTCTCGATGTCCCGCGGGTAAACGCTGATCGCCGCCGGCACGTCGACCCGGAGCTCCGGATCCAGCGAGTTGTGACTCTCGTAGTAGATCCGCGCCGCCGACGCCCCACTGCGCGTCAGCCAGTACAGCGTGACGTCGTCCAGGACCCGATCCCTGGAGATCGTCTCGAACGGGCTGTCCTCGGTGTCCGACCACTCCGCGAACTTGTCCACCAGCCACGCCAGCAGCCCGACGGGCGAATCCACCAGCGAGTACCCGATCGTCTGCGGCCGCGTCGCCTGCTGCTTCGCGTACGCCGCCCGGTGGTGCCAGAAGTCGTACGTCTCCTCGGTCCACCGCCGCTCGTCCGCCGTCAGCCCGTCCGTCGTCAACCCCGGCGGCCCCTCCGCGAACGTCGAGTGGATCCCGAGCACGTGCTCCGGAAACCTCCCGCCGAGAACGGTCGTGATGTTCCCGCCCCAGTCACCACCGTGCGCGACGAACTCGCCGTACCCGAGCCGTCCCATCAGCTCCACCCACGCCGCCGCGATCTTCTCGGTCCCCCACCCGGTCGTCGCCGGCTTGTCGCTGTACCCGAACCCAGGCAGCGACGGCACCACCACATGGAACGCCGGTACGCCGTCATCCTGCGGATCCGCCAGTTCGTCCACGACATCGACGAACTCGGCAACACTGCCCGGCCAGCCGTGCGTCAGGATCAGCGGAGTGGCATCGGTACGCGCGGATCGCCGATGCAGGAAGTGGATCCCCAGCCCGTCGATCGTCGTACGGAACTGCCGTCCGTTGAGCCGCTCTTCGAAGGCTCTCCAGTCGTACGCGGTACGCCAGTACTCCACGAGCTCGACAAGATCCGCGAGCGGCACGCCCTGATCCCAGCGCCGCGGATCCGGCCCGGCGCGATACACCGTCTCGACCTCGGGCAGCCGCGCGTTGGCCAAGCGCGCCCGCAGATCGTCGAGGTCAGCTTGGGGTGCATGAGCTTCAAAGGCTTGCACTGACATTAGGCCTCCTTGAACATTGGGCCTCCTTGAACCGGCTAAGACGGTTCTAACATGCCTCTGTCCGCCTAGGCAACCGGCTAAGGTGGTTCCATGCGCTTCCTCGACTTCCGCCTCGGCACCGTGCTGGCAACCAGCTTCACGGCGACCCTGACCGAACGCCGCGGCGAACCCGTGGAACGCATCCCCACCGCCGAACGCCTCGTCGACTGGCTGGCCGTGAGCGGCCTACCGGTCAACTCCTGCACCCCGGCCCAACTCGACCAGGCCCGCGACCTCCGCGAGTCGATCCATGCCGCCGCCACAGCCGCCGCACTGCATGACGTTCTCCCACGCGCCGCCCTGCAGGTCATCAACACCTGCAGCACCCAAGGCCGAGCGGCCCCCGTCCTCACCCCCGCCGGCCGGCGCGAATGGCACCTCACAACCGCCAGCATCGAAGACGCCCTCACCGTCATAGCCGCCGACGCCATCACCATCATCTCCGGCGAACGAGACGGAAAGCTCGCCCTCTGCGCCTCCCCCACCTGCCAGGCAGCCTTCTTCGACACCAGCCAAAGCCGCACCCGCCGCTGGTGCGACATGAACACCTGCGGCAACCGCCAAAAGAAGGCCCGCTTCAACGCCACCCACCGCAAATCTGTGGATAACTATTTCCCTTGAAAATAAGGGGTTCCCGGCTTTGAAAACTGTCGGAGGCGCCAGCTAGAGTCTGTTCATGGACATTCTCGGCGGACGCACAGTGGTTGCTATCGGCAACCACGAGGTGCTGCCTGCCCTGGACAAGGTCCGTACCCAGATCGCCCGCCTGCGATCCGTCGAGTTGCAACTCATCGCCCGCTCCGAGACCGACGGCCTCGCCCAGGAGCTCGGCGCCCGCGACACCGTCGAACTCCTCACCGTCCGCCACCGCCGCGACCGCGCCGAGGTCTGGCGCGACGTCCGCCTCGCCCGCGCGCTGCCCAAGTACCAGGCCGTGAACGACGCCCTGACCGGCGGCATCGAGTCGGCCGACGGCACGGTCCACCAGATGCAGATCGGCCACGCGGCCGCGATCATCACCGAACTCGAACGCGTCCGTGACCGCGTCCCGACCGAAACCCTCGACGTCACCGAGCAGCAACTGGTCGGCCTCGTCCCCACCCACACCCCCCAAGAACTCCGCACCGCCGCCAAACACCTCTGCGACCGGATCGACGCCGACGGCCCCGAACCCGAAGAACACAAGGCCTATCAGCGCGAGTCGTTGACGTTGAGCACCGCCGAGAACGGGGTGAAGTTCCGCGGCTATCTCGCCAACGAGAACGCCGAGTTGCTGCGCGCGATCGTCCACGCCGGGGCCCGCCCCCACAAGACCGTCGACGGCGAACACGACCCCCGCCCCCGCGACAAGCGTCAGGCCGACGCGCTGACCACCGCGTTGACGGTGGCCGCGAACGCCTGGGACACCGACACCGCCGGGCACGGCGCGAAGGCGAACATCACCGTCACCATCGACCTCGACGACCTGAAGTCAGCCACCGCCCACGCGACCGGCCAAACCGTCCACGGCGACGACCTGACGTCAGCCACCGCCCACGCGACCGGCCAAACCGTCTACGGCGACGACCTCTCCGCCGCCACCATCCGGCGCCTGGCGTGCGACGCCAACGTCATCCCGCTGGTCCTGGGCTCGAACTCCGAACCCCTGGACGTCGGACGCCGCGAACGCCTCGTCACCAGACACATCCGCCACGCCCTGATCGCCCGCGACCGGGGCTGCGTGGTGTGTGCAGCGCCGCCGGTAATGTGCGACGCCCACCACCTCACGCACTGGATCGACGGCGGAGCCACGGCCCTGACCAACCTCGCGCTCTTGTGCCGACGGCACCACGTCGACCTCCACAACGACCGCTGGCACATCACCATCACCAACGGCAAGGTCCACGTAGCCCGCCCAGCGTGGGCCGACCCAATCACTACACCCGCCATGAATCCACCAGGCGCAGGCTTGGCGCACGCAGAACCCCCACCCAGCAGATCACACCGCAACACCCCCAAGACACCCACGCCACCGGTCGCCGCGTCCGCCTCCCCCGAGCCACCGGACGTCGCCCCCACCTGCCCCGAGCCACCAGCCGCCGCCCCCACCTGCCCCGAGCCACCAGCCGCCGCCCCCACCTGCCCCGAGCCACCAGCCGCCGCCCCCACCTGCCCCGAGCCGCCGGGCGTACCCGCCCGCCCCGATTCACCAGGCACCGCACCCGCCTACCCCGAGCCGCCGGGCGTCGTACCCGCCTGCCCCGATTCACCAGGGCCTGCGCCCAGACGTCCCGGCGACCCGCCCCCAACGCTCAACCCCTGGGGCGACACCGACCCACCCACCCCACGAACCAACCGCTGGACAGCCGACGAAGCAACCCTCACCGCCGCAACCCACTTCGCCGTCTGGGGAAACCGCACGCCCACCGAGCCCGCCACCGGCCCACCCCCCTTCGCCACCATCTGACCCCGCGCCAGATCGCGCAAAGGCGTCACCAACCCGTCGGACGCAGGCACCCAACCCCCGCGTCCGACAAACCCGCACGCCTCCAACCGCCAGGCGACCTCCCCCGCCCACGCCCACCCGTCCGCCCGTCCGCCCGTCCGCCCGTCTGCCCGTCTGCCCGTCTGCCCGTCTGCCCGTCTGCCCGTCTGCCCGTCCGCCCGTCCGTCTGCCCGTCCGCCCGTCCGTCTGCCCGTCCGTCTGCCCGTCCGTCTGCCCGTCCGTCTGCCCGTCCGTCTGCCCGTCCGTCTGCCCGTCCGCCCGTCCGCCCGTCCGCCCGCCCGTCCGCCCGTCCGCCCGTCCGCCCGTCCGCCCGTCCGCCCGTCCGCCCACGAAGACTGCAGCACACAGCCGCCGAAGCCGGTGAGCGCCACTCCACCCGCTCCGTCCCCAGAGCGCCCGTGACGATCCCCCCACAGGCCACGTCATACACCCCGCCGAAGCGGCACGACACCACCGTCGAGCAGCGACTCCATCGCCACCTCCACCAGACGACCACAGCACACGAGCCATCCACGCCCACGCGGCCCACCTCATCCACCGCATCGCGCGACCCGGCCGGAGTACGTCGGTACTCCTACACCGCCTCGTGTTCTCCCATCCAGTCATCGCAGCGCCCGGCGCCGTCAACCTCCGCGCAGCACCTCCCGCCGAACACCCACCACAGTTGCGAACAAGCAGCCGAAGCGACGTGAGCTCGCCGTCCACCCCACCCCGCAACACGCCACCCGGCCCAGCCACCCACCCGCCGCGCCACCGCATGCGGCCCCAGCGCGCAGGACCCGCTCGCAGTAGGGCGGAACTCCTACACCGCCGGACACTCCACCGCCGAGTCATCACACCCCGGCGCCGTCAACCTCCGCGCGGCACCGCCCACCGCGCCCCGCCGCAGGCGGCAACAAAACAGCCACCGCGAAGCGGTGACCTTTTACCTCACCTGCGCCGTCACCCCAGCACCCGGCGCCGTCCACCTCCGCACATCACCACCCACCGCGGACCCCGCCGAAGGCAACAGATAGGCGCCGCGGAGCCGGGGGCCTTTGTGGGTGGGTGGTGGTGGGGGTCAGCCCTTGATGGCGCCGCCTAGGGCGAAGGCGCCGCCTAGTTTGCGGCTGAGGAGGAGGTAGAGGAGGAGGACAGGGGTGGTGTAGATGAGGGAGTACGCCGCGAGCTGGCCGTAGTTGGGTTCGCCGTACTGGCCGAAGAAGGTGAAGATGCTCACCGACGCCGGCAGCCGTTCGGGTGAGAGCAGCAGCATGAACGGGACGAAGAAGTTCCCCCACATGCCGATGAACGTGAAGATCAGCACGACCGCGATCCCCGGCCACATCAGCGGCAGCACGATCGCCCAGAGTGCGCGCATGTTCCCGGCACCGTCGACCCAGGCGGCCTCTTCCAAGGAGATCGGCACCCCGTCCATGAACGTCTTCGTCAGCCAGATCGCGAACGGCAACGCCGCGGTCGCCATGAACATGATGGTCCCGCCAAGGGTGTCCACCAGGTTCAACTGGACGAAGAGCCCGTAGACCGGCACCATCACCGCGGTGATCGGCAACCCGGTACAGAACAACACGGTCAGCAGGAACGGCCGGTTGAACCGAGTCCGGAACCGCGACAACGGATAGGCCGCCAGCACCGCGCAAACCATCGTGAGCAACGCGGCCCCACCACACAACACGATCCCGTTCAACACCGGGCGGTACGTCGTGTCGGTGTTCAGCACCGCCTTGAAGTTCTGGAACGTCGGATGCGTCGGGAACTCGACCCGCAGCCCCGCCGTCCGGTTGATCGACGCGAACAGCACCCACAGCAGCGGGAGAACGAAGAGTACGCCGATGGCGAGCAGGACCAGGTTCGAGGCCAGCTTGCTCATCTTGTCCCGGGCGATCACGCTGCCTCCGAGTTGAGTCCACGCAGGTAGATCAGCGAGAAGATCGCGCCGATCGCCAGCATCACCAGCGCGATCGCCGTACCGTAGCCGATCTGGGAGAAGCTGAACGCCTGCTCGTACATGTACAGCGGCAACGTCTGGCTCTTGGTGCCAGGCCCGCCGCGGGTCATCGCGTAGATCAGGCCGAAGACGCTCAGCGTCTGCAGCGTGATCAGCATCAGGTTGGTCATGATCGCGCGGGTGATCATCGGTACGGTCACGAACACGAGCCGCCGCCAGCCGCCGGCGCCGTCCATCTCGGCCGACTCCTCGATCTCGCGCGGGATCTCGCTCAACGCGGCGGAGTACACGAGCATCGAGAACGCCGTACCGCGCCAGATGTTGGCCAGTGACACCGCGATGATCGGTGCCCCGTACAACCAGTCCTGGCCGGGCAGGCCGACCGCGTGCAGCATCACGTTCAGCGTGCCGTCATCGTTGAAGAACGCGCTCAGCAGGTACGCCGCGACCACTTCGGGCAGCACCCACGCGCCGATCACCGCCGTACCGACGAAATTCCGGACCACCTTCGTCGACTTGCGCATCAGCAGCGCGAGGCCGAGGCCGAGGGTGTTCTGGCCGATGATCGCGGAGATCAGCGTGAACACCAGCGTCAGCCAGATCGAGTTCGTGAACGCGCTGCTGCTGAAGGCTTTCCGGAAGTTGTCCAGCCCGACGAACTTCACGTTCGCCGCGCCGGGCCCGGTGAGCGCCATGTTCGTGAACGCGGCGTACACGCAGTAGATGATCGGGCCGGCCAGGAAGACCAGCATCAGCACGATGGCCGGCGAGAGCGGCAGCATCCGCACGAGTTTGGGCCCCCGCGGCCGCTTGCCCGGAGTAGAGGCAGCGGCCGCGGTGGGCGCGACAGTCGTCGTCACAGGGGAGAAACCTCCGGCCTACTGGCCAGTGCTCTTCGTCGTCGTACTGTCCTTGCCGCCGACGATGCCCTCGACGTTCTGGTCGTACTGCTTCGCGGCGTCGTCCGGCGAGGACTGCCCGGTCATCACCGACTCCATCGCGGTGATGATCTCGTTCGACACCTTCGGGTACTCCGGCAGCGCCGGGCGGTACACGGTCACCGAGACCAGGTCGGTGAAGAACTTCGTGCTGGCCGACGACGTCTTGTACGCCGCGTCGTCGGCGACGTCCTTGCGTACGGCGATCTGCGCGCCGTCGGTGGCGTACTTCGCCGCGTTCTTCTGCGTCTGCAGGGTCTTGATGAAGTCCCAGGCCGCCTCGGGTGACTTGGCCTTGGCCGGGATCGCCCAGGTCCAGCCGCCGGAGAGGCTGACCTTGCCCTTGCCGCTGCCGTCCTGGGTCGGCATCGCGGTCTGGCCGAGCACCGTGCTCCACTGCGGCCACGGCTTGGCGCCGGACTTCAGCCAGTTGTTGTAGACCCACGACCCGTCGAGGTCGATCGCGAGCTTGCCCTGCGGCAGCAGCTCGGTGCCGACCTTGCTGCCCATGTTCGGGTTCAGCGCGTCCTTCGGCGACGGCGCCAGGCCCTCGGAGAAGACGGTCTTGACGAAGTTCAGCGAGTCCTTGAAGCCCTGGCTGCCGACGACCCACTTCTTCGAGTCGTAGTTGTACAGCGTGTCCTTCGTGCCGTACAGCAGCATCTCGAAGCCCTGCATGGCCGAAGCTTCACCCATCGGCTTGCCGGAGTACATGTTGAACGGGATGACACCCGGCACCTTCTGCTTGATGGTGCGGGCCGCGCTCAACACGTCGTCCCAGGTCTTCGGCTGCCAGTCCGCCGGGAGTCCGGCCTTGGCGAAGATCTGCTTGTTGTACCAGAGCGCCCGCGTGTCGGTGCCGTCCGGAACGCCGTACGTCTTGCCGTCCTGGCCGCGCGCCGCGCCCTTGGCGGTGTCCTCGAACTGGCTCCACTGGTCCCAGTTCTTGATGTAGTCGTCGAGCGGCTTCAGGTACCCCGCGGTGATGTCGGAGTTGATCAGGAAGGTGTCCTCGTAGACGATGTCCGGCGCGGTGTTCGCCGACCGCATCATCAACTGGATCTTGGTGTAGTAGTCGTTCTCACTGGCGACGACCGGGACGATCTCGACCTGGGAGCCGGGGTGCGCGGCCTCGTACTCGGACTTCACGCCGGTGAGGAAGTTCTTCATCACCACGCCCGGGCCCCACTGCTGATACGCGATCTTGATGTGCGCGGGCCCGGCACTCTGCGAGCTGCCGGCGTCCGGCTTCTTGGTCGTCGAGCCCTGACTGCAGGCCGACACCGCGAGCAGCAGCGCCGAGGCGACCGCCGCCACCTTGAAATACTTCCTTGACATCATCAGGTCCACCTTCGGGCAATCGTTGTCATCCCGGTCCCACGACCCAAGCCCAGCGGGCTTTTCCGCGACCGTAGGAGTCCCCGTCGAAGGAAGTCAATGCTTGACAGACAACGTTGTCGTTCCCGGTACCCGGTCACGCGGTAACCGGAACGTAACGATCCGGTCACCGCGTTGCCATACCCCGACTTTGTCAGGCCGCGACAGCTCGCGCCTCCTGCCGGGCCGGTACGGCGCGTCGCCGGCCGCGGAGTGCGCCGAGTCCGCAGAACAGCAGCCCGGCGACCAGCCAGCAGCTCAGTACGACGAGCGGCCGGCCGATCCCCGCGCCGTCGAAGAAGCTCACCGAGCGCAACGCCGTGCCCGCGGCGCCCGGCGGCAGCAGCTGGCCCAGCGTGCCCCAGCCGCTCGGCAGCATCTCCGGGGCACTGGTCATCCCGGACAGCGGGTTGCCGAGCAGCATCATCACGGCGCCGCCGAGTGCGAGTCCCGCCGTACCGAGCAGCCACTCGAGGCCGAGCAGGGTGAGGCTGATGGCCGCGATCGACATCGCGATCACGCCCGCGTTGCCGAGGTAGCTGCCCTCGAACGAGCCCAGCCAGTACTGCAGTACGGCGGCCAGCGCGAGCCCGCCGGTGACGGCGAACGTGACCGCGCCGATCATCCGCTTCGGGCCGGACCGCACCAGCTGGGTCAGCGCCCCGGCCGCGATGATCCCGCCGAGTACGAGCGGCAACGCGCCGGCGGCCAGACCCGCACCGCGCGGGTCGTCCTTCGGCAGCGGTACGACGTCGGTGACCTTGGCCGCGCCGTCCGGGTGCATCCGCCCCGCTAGCTGCGTGAGGACCTGCGCGACCGCGGGGCCGGCCGCCGACGCGGTCAGTACCTCGGGCTGCGGCCCGTCGAGCACGATCGCGCCGTACGCGTCCCGGTCCTTGATCCGCTGCACGGCCGCCTGCCGATCCGGTACGGCGGTGAGCGCGATGCCGCCCGGCAGCGCCTGGTCGAGGGCTGTCCGCACCTGGGCGACCGCGGGCGCCGGGCCGGCCACCGCGAGCGGTACGTCGCGCGGTTCGGACCGGGCGGACGGCCAGGCGAACGCGATCAGGAACACCGTGAGAACCGCGGTCAGCAGCACGATGACGGCGATGAGAGGCGGCCGGCGACGGTCGGCCGCGTGCGCTTCGGTGGTCATGGCGGGACTCTCCCTCGGGCAAATAAAACCGAATGATCGTTCTTTATGAGCCTGGCAACGCGTCTCCGGCTTGTCAAGAACGGACATTCGTTTTATGTTGCGGACGTGCCCAAGGTCACCGAGGAACACCGGCTGGCGCGCCGTGCGCAGATCGTCGCGGCGGCCCGTACGTGCGTGCTCGAGGAGGGCTTCCACAAGACGACGATGGCGGACGTGATCCGCGCGTCCGGGCTGTCCGCGGGCGCCGTCTACGGGTACTTCAAGAGCAAGGAGGAGATCGTCGGGGCGATCGCCGAGGACGCGCTCAGCGCGATCGACGAGCTCTTCGAGACGATCCTCGCCTCCGAGGGGCCGCTGACTCCGCTGACCGCGCTGGAGGCCGCGCTCAAGCACGTCGTGGTGATCGCGGAACGGCCCGGCGGCGACGTCACCCGGGTGGCGGTGCAGGCCTGGGCCGAGTCATTGCGCAACCCGGCGGTGAAGGCGACCGCGGTGTCGAAGTACACCCAACTGCGCGAGCACTTCGTGGCGGTCGCCCGGCGTGCGCAGGCCGACGGCACGGTCGACGCCGAGGCGGACCCGGAGCACATCGCGCAGGTGCTGTTCGGCACGCTACCCGGGTTCATCATCCAGCGGCTGCTGATCGGGGACGTCACGCCCGAGAGCTACGTCGAGGGGCTGCGGGCGCTGCTGCGTTCGTAGCGCGGGGTGGACTTTCACCCACCTCGTCCGGCGGTCCAGCACCCTCGGCCGGTACGCCGTTGCTCCGTAGCGTCGACGGCATGAGGAAACGTGCGCAGGAAGCAGTCGACGGGACCGGGTACTCGGTCGTCCTGCAGGAGGTACGACGGGTGTACGGCCGCGGCGGGAACACGGTGACGGCGCTGAACGGGATCTCGATGAAGTTCGCGCCCGGGACGTTCACCGCGGTGATGGGGCCGTCCGGGTCCGGCAAGAGCACCTTCCTGCACTGCGCCGCCGGGCTGGACCGGCCGACGTCGGGCAGCGTGTACATCGACGGACAGCCGCTGGCCGGGCTCAGCGAGCGGAAGCTGACGGAGCTGCGGCGGGAGCGGATCGGGTTCGTCTTCCAGTCCTTCAATCTGCTGCCCACGTTGAACGTCTGGCAGAACGTCTGCCTGCCGCAGGAGCTCGACGGCCGCCGCCCGAACAAGGCCGCCGTACGGCAGGTGCTGGACCGGGTCGGGCTCGGGGACCGGTACAAGCACCGCCCAGGTGAGCTGTCCGGCGGTCAGCAGCAGCGGGTCGCGATCGCGCGGGCGCTGGTCGCGCGTCCGGCGGTGATCTTCGCGGACGAGCCGACCGGTGCGCTCGACACGCAGACGGCGGCCGACGTACTTGAGCTGCTCCGCGAGCCGGTCCGTACGCAGGGCCAGACCGTGGTGATGGTCACGCACGACCCGGTCGCCGCGTCGTACGCCGACCAGGTGGTGTTCCTCGCCGACGGTGTACTCGCCGGCAGCCTGAGCGCGCCCACCGCGGAGCAGGTCGCCGACCGGATGACGCACCTCGGCGCGCGCTCGAACCTGCAGGTGGTGGCGGGATGATGCGCCTCGCTCTGCGCACGCTGCGCTACCGCAAGAGCGGGTTCCTGGCGACGTTCGTCGCGGTCGTCTTCGGTACGGCGATCGTGATGGCGTGCGGCGGCCTGATGGAAACCGGCATCCGCTCGAACGTCGAACCGCAGCGCCTCGCCGGCTCCGCCCTCGTCATCACCGGCAAACAATCCCACCTCCGCCCCGACACCGAAGACGCCACCCCCCTCCCCGAACGCGTCGGCGTCCCGATCGACCTCCTCCCCCAAATCCGTTCCGTACAAGGCGTAACCACCGCCATCGGCGACTACACCTTCACCGCAATCACGACCCCCACCGCCACTGACGGCGGCACGGGCACCGGAGGCGGCGGGACGAGCGGCGGTGGCGGCGCTGCAGGCGGCACAGGATCGGCCGGCACGGGCAGCACGGGCGGCGCAGGAGCAGCCGGCACGGCCGGCACAGGAGCAGCCGGCACGGCCGGCACAGGAGCAGCCGGCACGGCCGGCGCGGGCGGCGCGGCGGGTGGCGTGCCGGTGGTTGCTGAGGGCCACAACTGGTCTTCGGCGGTGCTTGCGCCTTACCACCTCAGTTCTGGGCGTGCGCCGCGGGCGGGTCAGGTAGTGGTTTCGTCGGGGACGGTAGGCCAGCAGCTGACCTTCCTGATCAGCGGCGAGCCGCGCACCTTCACCATCAGCGGTCTGGCGAAAGGCCCCGAAGGCCACGCCTTCTTCAACGACAGCGACGCCGCTCAGCTCGTCCGCAACCCCGGCCGCTTCGCCGACATCGGCGTACAAGTTGCCCCCGGCACCGACCTCGATGCCGTCCGCAAGCAACTCCAGCAACTCGGCAACCTGACAGTCACCACCGGCATCGACCGCGGCCTCGCCGAGCACCCCGACGCCGAGTCCCACCGCACCGCACTGATCGCGATCGCCGGCTCGTTCGGCGGGATCGCGGCCATGACGATGATGTTCGTCGTCGCCTCCACGCTGGCCCTCGCCGCCCAGCACCGCGAGCGCGAGTTCGCCCTGCTCCGCGGCATCGGCACCACCCCCGGCCAGGTACGCCGGATGATCCTCGGCGAGGCCCTCCTGGTCTCCCTCCCGGCCGTCGTCCTCGGCTGTCTTCCCGGCATCTTCCTCGGCCGCTTCCTGTTCGACCAGCTCGGCGCCCACGGCGTCGCATCCCCGGTCGTCGAGTTCTCCCAGGGCTGGATCCCGTTTGCCGCCGGCGCCGGTGCCGCCGTACTCGCCGCCATCGGCGCGGCCCTGATCGCGGCCCGGAAGTCCGCGAAGATCCGCCCGGTCGAAGCCCTCGCCGAGGCGTCGCTGCAGCGCAGGTGGTTCTCCTGGATCCGCCTGTTCTTCGGCCTGGTCGCCCTCGGCGGCGGCCTCGCCCTGCTGATCGTCACCGCCACCGTGATGAGCGGACCACTCGCCGCCTCCACCGCCGGCCCGTCGGTCCTGTGCTGGGCGATCGGCGTCGCCCTGCTCGGCCCGTTCTGGACCAAGGCCGTCCTGGCGTTCTGGCGCTGGCCGATCCAGGCGCTGACCCGCGTCAACGGACGCCTCGCGATCCGCAACCTCTCAGCCCGATCGGTCGCCCTCTCGGCCGCCGTCGTACCGGTGATGCTTGCCGTCGGCATCTCGACCGCGAACCTGTACATGCAGACCACCCAGGTCCACGCCTCCTCCGAGGCGTTCACCCGGGACCTCCGCGCCGACGCCGTCCTCATCTCGGACGCCGGCCTCTCGTCGAAGCTCCTCCAGCAGGTCCGCGCGGTACCGGGCGTCGCGAGCGCCTCGTCGTACGTCCGCAGCATGGGCGCCGTCGACGACCCGCGCAACGCCCCGTGGGACGAGGACGGCGCGCCGGTGGTCGGCGTCGACGCCCAGGGTGCCGACGGTACGGCGCCTGTCCGGCTGACCGCGGGTTCTCTCCAGGGCCTGACCGGGCTGACGGCCGCCGTACCGGAGTCCATGGCGAGCAAGACCGGGCGCGGCGTCGGGTCGGACATCACGATGACGCTCGGCGACGGGACGACCGTGAAGCTCCGGGTCGTCGCGACGTTCGCGGCCGAACGCGGGTACGAAACGATCATGCTGCCCGCGTCGCTGGTGGCCGCGCACACGACGGACGGTCTCACCCGGCAACTACTGGTCCGCGCCGCACCCGGTGCCGACGTACGACCGGCCCTCGCCAAACTCGCGGCCGCCCACCCGGGCGTCCAGGTCGCGGACCGCAGCGCGCTCGTCGCCACGAACGTCGAGGACCTACAGACGCAGGCATGGGTCAACTACATGCTCGTCGGCATGCTGATCGCGTACACGGCGGTCTCAGTCGTCAACACGCTGGTGTCGACGACCCTGCGCCGCCGTCGCGAGTTCGCGCTGCAACGGCTGACCGGCTCGACCCGCCTCCAGGTACTCCGGATGCTCACCACCGAGAGCACGCTGATCACGCTGATCGGCATCACCCTCGGTACGGCGGTGGCGCTCGCTTGCCTGCTGCCGTTCTCGTCCAAGGTCTCGGGCAGCGCGATCCCCACCGGTCCGGTCTGGATCTACCTGGCCATCGCGGGCGCGGCCGCCGTACTCACGTTCGGGTCCACGCTCGTCCCTGCCACCGCCGCCCTCCGGCACTCCCCCACCCAGCCGAGCAACACGGACTAGTGCGCGGGCGTCGGCGCGGCCACCGGCTGGAGGGCGATGGTGGTGGCCTGGACGATGCCGGCGTTCTCGCGGATCCAGGTGGAGAGGACGACCTGCAGATCCTCCAGGTCGCGCTCCTCCAGGATCACGCCGGGGACCGGGACGCTCGCACCCAGCTCGGCGAGGACCGGGCGCAGGTGCTGGTCGGCGAGGAGCTTGTGACTCGGGGCGGCGGACACCGTCACCGGGATCACCACCGAGCCGGCCAGCGCCGATGGCCGCAGTACGTCGAGGAAACTCTTCAGCAGTCCGGTGTAGCTGCCTTTGTAGACGGGCGTCGCGACGACGATCACCGAGGCCGACGACACCTGGTCGATCGCCTTGGCCAGCGCCTCGGCGCCCGCCTGCTCGCCCTGGAAGATCGCCGGCGCGAACGTCACCAGGTCGATCAGCTCGTCGATCCGGTACGGCGTACCGAGCTCGGAGGCGAGCAGTTCCGCGACCGACGCCGCGGCGGCCGCCGTCCGCGAACCGGCGCGCGGATTCCCGACCACCGTGACCACGGACTGCGGCCACTCCAACCCGACTGTGGACATCTGACCCATCTCCTGAAACCTCGGCAGCAACTCCTCCGTCGAAGCGTAGTCAAAGTCGATCCCGCTACTTGACTTTCTCAGCATGCGGTCGTGACCTGTGCGAGCCTTCTCCCATGACTGTTGAGCACGCCCCACGGGTCACGACCGCTCCGGACCGGGACGCGCTCGGCCGCGCCGCTGCCGCCGAGGCCGCCGTACGGCTCCGGAAGGCGATCGCCGAGACGGGTCAGGCGCGCGTGATGCTCGCGGCCGCGCCGAGCCAGACCGCGACGCTGACGGCACTCGCCGCCGAGCCGGACCTCGACTGGAGCAAGGTCGTCTGTTTCCACATGGACGAGTACGTCGGCCTGAGCCCGGACGCGCCGCAGTCGTTCCGGAACTGGCTGCGCCGGACCTTCCTCGACAAGGTGCCGCAGGCAACCTTCCACCCGCTGGACCCGGACGCCGACAGCTACCCGATGGGCGCGGAACCGTTCGATCTCGTGCTGTTCGGTCTCGGCGTGAACGGCCATCTCGCCTTCAACGATCCGCCCGCGGACTTCGACGACCCGCACGCGACCAAGCGCGTCGCACTGGACGAGACCAGCCGTCGGCAGCAGGTCGACGAGGGCAACTTCCCGACGCTCGCCGACGTACCGACCCACGCCGTCACGGTCACGATCCCCCGGCTCCTCAACGCCCACACGCTGATCGGCTCCGTCCCCGGCGCCGTCAAACGCCAGGCAGTCCACGACACGCTCACGCAGCCGATCGGCCCGAATCACCCCGGTACGGCGCTCCGCACGCACCCCGACGTACACCTGTTCCTCGACGCGCTATCCGACCCCGAGGTGTAGCCCGCCGGACGCGTCCACGACCTGGCCGGTGATCCACCGCGCCGCGGGTGAGGCGAGGAACGCGACCACCTCGGCGACATCGTCCGCACTGCCCAGCCGGCCGAGCGCGGTCTGCGCCACGATCAACTCCTCCAACCCGGGAGCTTCGAAGACCGCGCCGTTCTCCTCATGGCGGGTCGCACCAGGAGCGACGGCGTTCACGGTGATCCCGCGCCCGCCGAACTCCTGGGCGAGCGTCCGCGTCATCGTCTCGAGCGCGCCCTTCGTCATCGCGAACGAGGTCTGCGCCGGGTTCGCCATCCGGGTCGCGACCGACGAGACCGACACGATCCGCCCGCCGTCGGCCAGCACCGGCAGCAGCCGCTGGATGAGGAAGTACGGCGCCCGGACATTCACCGCCATCAACCGGTCGAAAGCCTCCTCGGTGTCGGCGCCGATCGGCCCGGCGGGTGCTGCCGCGGCGTTGTTCACCAGCACGTCCAACTGCCGTCCGGCCAATCCTGCGGTCACCTGCTCGACCAGGGCTGAGACATCACCCTCAAGCTCGGCGCCAACGACGAATCCGCGCCCACCGATCCGCTCCAGGGTCTCCTCGGCGCCGGCCTTGTCCCGGTGGTAATGCACCGCAACCTCGGCCCCCGCCGCGGCCAGCCGCTCAGCGATCGCCCGCCCGATGCCCCGCGAGGCACCGGTCACCAACGCCACCGTGCCATTCATGTTAGAAACTATCATGTTGTTAGTATCTACCACATGAGTCTGAGGGACCGCCAGCGCGCGGACACGCGGCAGCGCATCCAGCGGCAGGCGCTCCGCCTGTTCACCGACCGCGGGTACGACGCGACCACGGTGAACGACGTCGCCGACGCGGCCGGCGTCTCCGCGATGACCGTCTACCGGAACTTCCCGACCAAGGAAGACCTGGTCCTGTACGACGACTTCGACCAGCAGACCGCGGCGACGATCGTGGAACTCCCCGCGGACGGCTCCCTCACCGACCGCATCGGCCGCACCGTCCTGGCGATCCTCGACCGCTCGGCGAACGACCTCCTGCTCGCCCGCCTGCGGCTGATGATCACCACTCCGGCCCTGCAGGCCCGGCACCTGGACAGCCAGTTCCGCCTGCAGGAAGCGTTCGTCGGCGCACTGGACCCCACCCACGAGTACGCCGCCCGCGCAGCCGCGAGCGCCGTACTCGGAGTGACTCACACCGCCCTACTCCGCTGGGCAGCCGGCAGCGGCGAGGACAACCTCCCGGACCTCTTCCGAGAGGCCTTCGGATCGGTCTTCGGTCACGCGCTCTGAGCGTGCTCGGCGAGGTCGAAGACGTTGCCTTCCGGGTCGGCAAGGGTGATCCAGTGGGCGCCGTACTCGGTGTGCTCGTCGAGGCGTTTGGCGCCGAGATCGACGAGGCGGTCGACCTCGGCGGACCAGTCGGCGGTGGCGAGATCGAGGTGCAGGCGGTTCTTGCCGTTGCGCGGCTCGGGGACCTGCAGGAACATCAGGGTCGGGCCCGCCGCGGTCTGGATCCTGGCGAAGAACTCGTTGGCGTCGGCAGCTACCTCGGCCGACAGCACGTTGGCCCAGAAGGTTGCCAGGGTCTTCGCGTCCGCGCAGTCGACGGCGATGTTCTCGAGGGTGATCGACATAGGTGTTCAGCCTTTCAGGACAGGGATCCGCTGGATCGGCCAGCAGACCTCGGTGCGGTAGTCGGCCGGGTCGGGGACGTCCCCCGGGCCGATGGGATACAGCTCGCGGATCGGGCCGGGCGCGATCTCGCAGTACTCCGCGACGTGGCTGCCGAGGGCGCCGTACGTCAGGTCGAAGTCGGTCATGTGGCCGGCGTGCACGGCGATCGCGAAGTACCCGCCGGGCAGGTCGACGAGCTCGACGCCGTCGGCCGCCGGCTGGTCGAGCGGGACCGGGTGGAAGGCGACCACCTCGCCCTCGTCCTCGGTGAAGAACTCGTCGCTGTACGTCGCGCCGGAGGTGCCGCTGATCTGGCCGGCGACCTCGCCGAGCCGCCCGTACGCGAACTCGCACCACGGACCGATCCCCGAGCGCAGCACCTGACCGCGGACGCCGTACGCACGGAACGGCGGGATGAAGCGGTACTGGATGTCGAACAGCGGGCGGCCCGGGGAGAGCAACTCGCGGAGTGAGGTGACGACGTCGCGGGTGTGCGCGAGCTCCTGCTCCATCCGCTCGAGGTGCGCCCGCAGCGTCTCCTCGCGGGCCGCGCCGTCGCCTGCTTCGACGACGGCACGGACGTCCGGCAACGGCATCCGCAACTCGCGGAGCCGGCGGATCAGCTGCGCGGTCTCCACCTGGCTCGTCCCGTACCTCCGGTAACCGGACGAGGAGTCCACCGAGACCGGCGCGAGCAGGCCGATCTCGTGGTAGTGATGCAGGGTCTTCACACTCAGGTGGGTGAGTCGCGAGAACTCACCCACCGTCACCGTCGCCGTCATGCAACAAGCTTCCACCCTCCGGTAACAGGAGGGTCAAATCATCCGCGATACCTTCCGATCACCTTGCTGAAGTCCCAGGCGTTCTGGGGGATCCCGGAGCAGGTGTCGTCGCCGGCTCCGCCGGAGCCGCAGGGGCGGTCGCGGTTGGCGGACCAGAAGGTGAAGCGGGCCAGGTGGTGGGCGGACGCGTAGGCGAGGTTCGACTCGAAGTCGGACAGGTTGACGCGTTCGCCGGCGTTGTCGGTGAGGCCGTTCATCGACGAGATGCCGATCTTCCGGTACGCCGCGTCGTCGCTCAGCCCGTACGCCGCCTTGACCGCGTTCTTCAGCCCGTCCGCCGCCTGCTGCGTCAGCGTACCCATGTTCGTCGACCCGCCGCCGAAGTCGAACGGCATGATCACCCAGCCGTCCAGGTCCAGCCCGGACGCCGCACCCCGGTGGATCAGGTCCTGCCCGTCGCCGTCCGGCCCGGACTGCGTGGTCCCGAACGTCAGGTACGTCGTGATCCCGGCGTTGTTCTGCTCCACGATCTTCAGCGCGTCGACCACCTTCTGCCGGACGGCCGGCTGCGCCATCTCCTGGTCCTCGATGTCGATGTCGATCGCCTTCAGCGACAGCGCGTCGATCACCTTCTGGTACGCCGCGGCCAGCTCGGTCGCCGTACCGCAGCTCTGCCCGAGCTTGTTCCCGGACCAGCCGCCGAACGACACCACCACGTCGCCGCCGTTCGAACGGATCGTGGTGATCGCCTGCTGGTCGGCACCACCGGTCAGCGGCCGGCCGCCGTCCCACTGCGGGTTGCAGTACCCGTTGGACAGGATGAACGCCATCGTGAACCACTTCACTCCGGTCGCGTTCATCACGGTCGCCGGGTTCGGCGGGTCGCCCCAGCCTTCGTACAGGTACGGCGCGGCCGCCATCGGCGCAGCACCCGTACCGCCACCGTCGGCCGCCGGCACGTTCCATTTCTGGTTGGCGGTACCCGCGCACGTCCACAGCTGGAGCGGTGTGCCGTTGGCGGAGTTGTTGCCCGTGACATCGAGGCACTTGTTCGCCTGTGGGTTCACGAGGTCACGCCCGGACGTGTACGTCCACTGCTGCGCAGCCGACCCGTTACACGTCCACAGCTGCACCCGTGCGCCGTTCGCGACAGAACCACCAGAAACATCCAGGCACTTCCCCAACGCCCGCAGCGTCCCGTCGCTCGACCGCGACCACTGCTGAGCACCGGTCCCGTTGCAGTCGTACAGCTGAACCGCCGTGCCGTCAGCAGTCGCAGCCGCCGCCACGTCCATGCACTTCCCGGCCAACCCCGTGACAGCACCTGTGGCTGCCTGTGCCGGTGTAGCCAGCGTCAGCCCGAGTGCGAGCACCGCACCCCCTACCAGCAGCCGCTTCACGACACGGTCCACTTCTGGTTGGCCGCACCAGTGCAGCTCCACAGCTGGAGCGGTGTGCTGTTGGTGGAGACGTTGCCCGTGACATCGAGGCACTTGTTCGCCTGTGGATTCACCAGATCTCTCCCGCTCGTATAGGTCCATTGCTGAGCCGCCGACCCGTTACACGTCCACAGCTGCACTCGTGCACCGTTGGCGACAGAACCACCAGAAACGTCCAGGCACTTCCCCAACGCCCGCACGGTCCCGTCACCAGGACGCTGCCACTGCTGCGCCGTCGTACCGTTGCAGTCGTACAGCTGAACCGCCGTACCATCAGCGCTCGCAGCACCGGCAACATCCATGCACTTGCCCGCCAGACCCGTGATCTGCCCGGCACTACCAGTGCTCTGCGAGCCAGACCACGTGAACGTCGCAGACGTCTGCGTAGGCAGCGTGTAGACGAACGACTGCGAGCCCCAGTTGACCCGTACCGACTGCGAGCTGCCCGTGGTGTTGTACGCGATCAGGGCCTTCGAGCCGTCCGGGTTCTTCCACGCCACGTTCTTGACCGAGCTGTTCGCGGTGGAGTCGATCCGCAACGCCCCCGGCTTCACGAACTTCGTCAGATGGCCCATCGTGTAGTACTCGACGGTCTTGGTGACCTGTCCGCGCTGGCTGTCGTTGCGGTGCACGGTGACGAGCCCGGTACAGACGTTGCACCCGGCACCGACGTACGGCAGGTGGTCCTCGTCGAGGGCGATGCCCCACTTGACCCACGACTTGTCCCAGTTGCGGGTGTAGTCGATCAGGTTGTTCATGTCCTCGGTCTGCTGGTTCCCGATCCAGGTCCCGCCGGAGTGCTCGGTCATGTACGCGTTCACCGACGGGTACTGGTTGTGGATCTGCGTCTGCAGGTTCACGTCACCGCCGTACCCGTGCCAGGCGATCCCGCCGAAGTTCGGGTCGCTGCGCAGAGCGGAATCCGCCAGCGGGACCGAGCCGAGGTCGTTGTAGTTGCCCCAGTTGTAGTCGAGGATCAGCACCTTCGTGGTGAGTCCGGCGGCGTGCAGCGCGGGCAGCAGGTTGTTCTTGGTGAACTCGAGCAGCCCGGAGCCGTTCCAGTTCATCGACGCGTACCCGGTGCTGTCGGTACCGCAGCAGGTCGGCTCGTTCTGCACCGAGACGTAGTCGATATGGTTGCCCTGCGCCTCGTTCTGCTGCAGGTACTTCACGAAGTACTGCGCGTACATCGGCGCGTACTCCCACTTCAGCCAGCCGCGGTGCACGAAGTCGTTGTTGTCCTTCATCCAGGCGGGTGCGCTCCACGGCGAACCCATCACCTTCAGATTGGGGTTCAGCGCCCGGGCCTGTTTGGTCAGCGGTACGACGTCCGCCAGGTCGTGCTGGATGCTGAAGTCGTTCAGGTCGCAGCAGGTGTCGTCGTAGGAGTAGTTGAACCGGGCCAGATCGGACGCGCCCATCGGGTTCCGGACGAACGACAGGCCGATCCCGTTCACCGGGTCGAACAGGTCCTTCATCACCTGGTCCCGAGTGGCGGCCGAGATCACGCCGCTGCTGTTCAGCAGCCACGCCGAACTGTCGGCGAACGACGCACCGCCGCCCTCGAAGGACTGGTACGTCGTGTTCTCGTCGACCGTCACGGTCTGGTCGGCGGAGCCGCCGGCCGGGCCGAAGTTCACCGGGGTCTGCTGCTGCAGCCCGCGGGTCACGGTACGGCCGCCGGAGTCGTTGGTGGTGGTCAGCCAGACGTTGACCTGCTCACCGGCGGCCTGGGCCGGTGCAGCGGTTCCGAAGCCGAGGCCGGCGGCGGCCACGCAGAGCGCGGCGACGACCGGTGGCAGGAAGCGTTTCATGGGGGCGGTTCTCCCTTGTTTCAAAGGAAGTTCATGACGGCGCCTGCCCGCGCCGCAACTGGTGGTCACCACGAGATAACCATCCGTGCATACCGGTGTCAACGGCCCGCGGACACTTTTTTCAAGTCGTTGAATTAGTCCAGGACTTGACGTGGGAGCGTTCTCACGGCACGCTCACGCCCAATCACTGCCCTCATTCAGACGCCCCCGGAAATGAGGTACTCATGAAGCGTTCCCGCGTCCTCGCGCTCGTCGCGATCGGTGCCGTCGCAGTCGGCACCGCCCTCCTCCAGCCGGCCGCCAGCGGCCACCAGCAGGCCTCCGCCGCGCAGACGGCGACGGTCTGGGAGGACAACTTCGACGGCCCGGCCGGCCAGGCCCCCGATCCCGCCAAGTGGCGGTACGACATCGGCGGTGGCGGCTGGGGCAACAACGAACTGGAGTACTACACCAACTCGACCCGCAACTCGGCGCTGGACGGCAACGGCAACCTGGTGATCACCGCCCGGCAGGAGAGCGGCGGCTTCAACTGCTGGTACGGACCGTGCCAGTACACGTCGGCACGGCTGCTGACGTCGCAGACCTTCACCCAGACGTACGGCCGGTTCGAGGCCAGGATCAAGATCCCGCGCGGCCAGGGACTCTGGCCCGCGTTCTGGATGCTGGGCGGCGGCAACTGGCCGAACGACGGCGAGATCGACATCATGGAGAACATCGGCAAGGAGCCGGCCACCGTGCACGGCACGATCCACGGCCCGGGCTACTCCGGCGCCGGCGGAATAGGTGCCGCGTACAACCATCCGAACGGCTGGTCGTTCGCCGACGACTTCCACACGTTCGCGGTCGACTGGGCGCCGGACTCGATCACCTGGTCGGTCGACGGCGTGCAGTACGAACGCCGTACGCCGGCCGATCTGAACGGCAACCAGTGGGTCTTCAACCACCCGTTCTTCATGATCATGAACGTCGCGGTCGGCGGCGGCTGGCCGGGCAACCCGGACGGGTCCACCCAGATGCCGCAGACCATGACGGTCGACTACGTCCGCGTCACGACCCTCGGCAGCTCCGGCGGCAGCGGCTCCCAGATCACCGGCCTGGCCGGTAAGTGCCTGGACGTCGCCGCCGCCAACTCCGCCGACGGTACGCCGGTCCAGCTGTACGACTGCAACGGTACGAACGCCCAGCAGTGGACCCGCCCCGGCGACGGCACGATCCGTGCGCTGGGCAAATGCCTCGACGTGAACGCCGGCTCGCTGGCCGACGGCGCAAAGGTGCAACTCTGGACCTGCAACGGCAGCGGAGCACAACAGTGGACGTACAGCTCCGCGCACGACCTCGTGAATCCGCAGGCGAACAAGTGCCTCGACGTCACCGGCAACAACTCCGCGAACGGCACGCCAACCCAACTCTGGACCTGCGCCGGCACGGCCAACCAGAAGTGGACCGTCTGAGCGGAAACTATTCGTCGCCATACGGCGATTAGTTTCCGGGAAGCACGCCTCCGTCACGGAGTAGACGCACCACCGGGAGGGTCGCGGCGCCGAGAGCCACGGCGTCGCGGCCCAGTTCGCACAGCACGATCGACACCTGCGCGTACGGCCGCCGGAGCGCGTGTTTCGCGGCTTCGACGCGCAGTTCGTCCAGGTACTTCTCGCCCAGCAACAGCCCGGCCCAGCCGCCGAGCACGATCCGCTCGGGGTTCACCAGGTTCACCAGGTTCGCGAAACCGGCCGCCAGGTAGCCGACGGTGTCGGCCATGACCGTTGCCGCAGGCTCCTTCTCCGACGCCAGCAGCTCGACGAAGGCGGCCTCCTCGTCACCCTCGACCAGCCCGCCGGCCTCCCGGTACCGGTCCAGCACGCCCTCGGCGCCGACGTACGCCTCGAGGCAGCCCAGTGCGCCGCAGCGGCACTGGCGGCCGCCGTACACGATCGTCATGTGGCCCCACTCGCCCGCGCTGCTGCGGGCGCCGCGGTAGCTGGATCCGCCCGCCACCAAGGCGGATCCGACGCCGGAGCCGACCAGCGCGACCACCGCGTCGGACGCGCCGCGACCCGCGCCGAACCACATCTCCGCCTGCCCGAGCATGTTCGCACCGTTGTCCACGTGCACCGGAATATCGGTGCCCTCGGCAAGCATCGCCGCGAGCGGTACGGCGTCCCAGCCGAGCGTCTGCGCGTCGACGACCGCGTTGTCCTCGACCACCCCGGAGACCGCGACCCCCAGTCCGAGGACCTGCCCGGAGCGTACGCCGGAACTCGCGATCACGGTCGAAAGCCCTGCCAGGACGTGCTTCACGACCTCTTCGGGCGTCGGCGAGCTGATCGGCTGGTCCGCCCGGGCGAGCACGTTCATCGCCAGGTCGAACAGCTCGACCCGGACCCGGGTCTCCCCGACCTCGGCGCCCACGACGTACCGGAAGGTCGGTGCCACCCGCAACAGAACGCGGGGCCGGCCGCCCTCGGACTCGACCGAGCCGGCCTCCTCGACCACGCCCTCGGCGATCAGCTCCGCGACCAGGTTGCTCACGCTCGCGGCACTCAGCGACGTCCGGACGGTCAGCTCCTGGCGGCTCAGCGGACCCTCGCGATAGATGCCGGTGAGGATCACCGAGCGGTTGGACCGGCGCATGTCGCGCACCGTGGTCCGGCGTACTTCCATCCTCGACCTCACCCTGCCCGGGCCCCGCGCGGGCCGCTCGTCCCCGAGTTCATCACGTCGCCCCCGGTGGCGGAAGATCCCCCTTCCTCCAGATCGTGAACTAAGACGCGATTCGTTACCGCTCCGTGATTGACGACCCCCGTCCGGCTCGGCTTTCATCTACGGAACCGCTTCCGAAACCGGTTCCGACGTACCGGCCCCGACCGCCCGAGGGGAGCTTCAGCGTGTCCATCACGATCGCCGACGTCGCCGCCAGAGCCGGCGTCAGCAAGACCACGGTGTCGCGCGTCCTGAACGGCAAGGGCGAGCTGGACCTGCGGACCGCCGAACGCGTCCGGCAGGTGATCGAGGAGCTCGGGTACGTCCCGAGCGCCCGCGCCGTCGGGCTGGCCCGCGGCCGGACCCGGATCGTCGGGATGCTGGTCCCCTCGCTGACCTGGCCGTGGATGGGCGAGGTACTGCAGGGCGCCGTCGACGTGGTCGAGAGCGAGGGCTACGGGCTGCTGCTGTTCACCTTCAACCGGGGTGCCGAATCCATGCAGCAGTTCGCCTCCCAGGTCTCGTCGCAGTCCTTCGACGGCCTGCTGGTGATCGAGCCCGAGGGCACGCTCACCTACATCGAGCAACTCCACGCGCGTGGTCTGCCGGTCGTGCTCATCGACGACCGCGACCACCGCCCGCAGTTCCCGTCCGTCGCCACCACCAACTACGCCGGCGGCGAGTCCGCCGCCCGGCACCTGCTGGAGCTCGGCCGCCGCCGGCCGCTGGTGATCACCGGCGTCGAACGCTTCGGCTGCACCCGCGAACGCCTGGACGGTTTCCGCGACACCTACGCGGCGGCCGGGATCGAGCTCGACCCGAGACTCGTGTCCGAGGGCGACTTCACCTACGAGAGCGGGCGCCGCGGCGTCCAGCAGGCCCTCGGCGAACGCCTCGAGTTCGACGCGGTGTTCGCGCACAACGACCTGTCGGCCGGCGGCGCGATCCAGGCAATCCGGGAGACCGGACGGAACGTGCCGAGCGACGTGTCCGTGGTCGGCTTCGACGACATCCCGTACGCCGGGCACACCGAGCCGCCGCTGACCACGGTGCATCAGCCGATGCGCCAGATGGGTCAGGCCGCCGCCCGGATGCTGATGGGGTACTTCGGCGGTACGCCGCTGCCGGACGCCCCGCAAGTACTGCCGACGACGCTGATCGTCCGCAGTTCAACCGCCCCGAAACTCACGTCCCACTAGAACTCCGGCGGCGGGGCGGCTGCCCCTGCTCCGTCGCCGGCGGACTCGATCGAACGGTGTGAGCTCTTCCCATGAGAGCGCTTTCACGCCACTATGCACTGGCCCACCGGCTCAGGGTGGGCCATCCGCCAACGGAACACAGGAGGAACCGATGCGAGCACGACGCACCGTCGCGCTGGCCCTCACGGGCCTGCTCGCCGCAGCCACCCTGGCTGCTTGCAGTAACGGGGACGGGAAGGCCGCCGGCAGCAGCTCGGGCAGCGGCGCGACCGTACTGAACATCGGCATGCCGAACGGTCCGCAGACCGAGAACAACAACCCGTTCCTCGGCTCCTCCGCGGGTGCCTCGCTCGGCTACCGGTGGATGATCTACGAGCCGCTGGTGATGATCAACGGGATCAAGCCGACCGAGCCCGGCAAGCCGTGGCTGGCGACCGAGTGGAAGTGGGACGCCAACTACACCAAGCTGTCGTTCACGATCCGCGACGGCGTGAAGTGGTCCGACGGAAAGCCGCTCACCGCGGACGACGTGGCGTACTCGTTCCAGCTGCGCAAGGACCACGACGCACTGAACACCGACGCGATCCCTTACGGCACGATCACTGCCTCCGGCAACAAGGTGGACCTGACCTTCACCCGGTCCCAGTTCACCAACCAGAACAAGATCCTGACCGTGTTCGTGGTCCCGAAGCACCAGTGGTCGACGATCGCGGACCCGACCCAGGACACCCTGAAGAACCCGATCGGCACCGGCCCGTACACGGTCAAGTCGTTCACCCCGCAGACCACCACGCTGACGCTGCGGGACTCGTACTGGCAGGACCTCCCGAAGGTCAAGGAGCTGCGGTACACGTCGTACAACGACAACAACGCGCAGACCACCGCGCTGGCGAACGGCTCGTCCGAGTGGAGCTTTGTGTTCGTCCCGAACGTGAAGGCCGTCTACCAGGACAAGGACCCGAAGAACCACAAGCTCTGGTTCCCGGCGAACCTCGGCATCCACGGGCTGTGGATCAACACCACCCGGAAGCCGTTCGACAACCCGGCGCTGCGCCGCGCGATGAACCTGGTGGTCAACCGCGACGACATCTTCAAGCAGGGTGAGGCCGGGTACTTCTACCCGAAGGTCGAGTCGGTGACCGGCATCCCGACCCCGGCCGGTGAGTCGTTCATCGCGCCGGAGTACAAGGGCAAGAACCACGCGGTCGACGCCGACGCCGCGAAGAAGGAGCTCACCGACGCCGGCTTCAAGCTCGACGGCGACACGCTGAAGGACCCGACCGGCAAGCCGGTGACGATCACGCTGACCGACCCGGCCGGCTGGTCGGACTACATCACCGACCTGGAGATCATCAAGGACAACCTGTCCCAGATCGGCATCAAGGCGACCGTCGACAAGGCCAACCAGGACGCCTGGTTCAAGAACATCGACACCGGCAACTTCGACGCCGCGATGCACTGGACCAACGGCGGCGCGACGCCGTACGACATCTACCAGAACATCATGGACGGCAAGATCCTCAAGCCGGTCGGCAAGGGTGGCGTGAGCGGGAACTATGGGCGGTTCAACAGCCCGGAGGCGACCAAGGCGCTGGACCAGTACGCGAACGCCGCGGACGACGCGACCCGGACCACCGCGCTGAACACGCTGCAGAAGATCATGGTCGAGCAGATGCCGATGATCCCGACCTCGGCGTCCAACGTCGGCGGTCTGTACAGCACCAAGAACTGGGTCGGCTGGCCGGACGAGCAGAACCAGTACGGGCCGGCGCAGCCGACCCAGCAGAACGCTCTGCAGATCATCCTCAGCCTGAAGCCGGCCGGCGGCCAATGACGGTCACCGAGACCGAGGTGGTGCTGGAAGCCGAAGGTCTCACCAAGCACTTCACGGTACGGCGGGGCGTGCGCGACCTGCTCAGCCGCGAGCACAAGGCTGTGCACGCGGTCGACGACGTCGAGCTCACGCTCCGCCGGGGGCGGGTCACCGCGCTGGTCGGCGAGTCCGGTTCGGGCAAGTCGACCGTCGCGCGGCTGCTGGCCCAGCTGTACGGGCGGACCGCCGGGGAGATCCGGCTGCACGGCGAACCGGTCACGGTTCGCGGCGGCCGGAAGTTCCGGGCGTACGCGCGCAAGGTGCAGCTGATCTTCCAGGACCCGTTCGCCTCGCTGAACCCGACGCACACCGTGCGGTACCACCTGACCCGCTCGCTCAGGATCCACGGGCGTGCGGGTGATCTCGAGGAGAACCTGCGCGCGTTGCTGGAGCAGGTCCAGCTCACTCCCCCGGAGCGCTACCTCGACAAGTTCCCGCACGAGCTGTCCGGCGGTCAGCGGCAACGCGTCTCGATCGCCCGGGCGCTCGGCGCCGACCCCGAAGCGCTGCTCGCGGACGAGCCGGTGTCGATGCTCGACGTGTCGATCCGGCTCGGCGTACTGAACCTGCTCCGGGACCTGAAGGAGCGGCTCGACCTGGCAATCCTCTACATCACCCACGACATCGCGTCGGCGCGGTACTTCGCCGACGAGACGCTGGTGATGTACGCCGGCCGGATGGTCGAGGGCGGTGACTCCGAGACCGTCACGCAGCACGCGGCGCATCCCTACACGCGGCTGCTGATCGAGAGCGCGCCGGATCCCGACCGACTCGGTCAGCTGGGTACGCGGGAGGACCAGGCGGGCGGCGAACCGCCGAGCCTGATCGCGCCGCCGAGCGGCTGCCGGTTCAACCCGCGCTGCGTGCACGCGATGCCGAAGTGCTCGACCGACCTGCCGCCCCGCTTCGAATTGCCTGTCGCCGGTCATTGGGCCGCGTGCTGGCTCTACTCGCCGGAGGAGGCAGCGAAGTGAAGTTTCTGCTGCAGCGGTTGGCGTTCTACGTCTTCACGGCGTGGGCGGCGCTGACCATCAACTTCTTCATCCCGCGGCTGATTCCGGGCGACCCGGTGACGTCGCTGATCAACAAGTTCCAGGGCCAGTTGAGCACCGACGCGATCCACTCGCTGTACGTGCTGTTCGGCCTGGACAAGAACGCGTCGCTGTGGAGCCAGTACGTCGACTACTGGGGCCAGGTGTTCCACGGCGACCTCGGGCTGTCGTTCACGTTCTTCCCGACACCGGTGTCGGAGATCCTCAAACAGAGCCTGCCGTGGACGATCGCGCTGGTCGGCATCACGACGTTCGCCAGCTTCATGATCGGTACGTCGCTGGGCGTGATCGCAGGCTGGCGGCGTGGCTCGATCATGGACGGGTTGTTGCCTGTGACAACGTTCCTCTCGTCGATCCCGTACTTCTGGCTCGGGCTGCTGGCGATCGCACTGCTGGCCGGGCCGGACAGCTTCTTCCCGTCGTCGGGCGGGTACGAGCCGGGGCTGGTGCCGTCGTGGAGCTCCGGCTTCATCGGCAGCGCCATACAGCACAGTCTGTTGCCGGCGATCACGATCCTGATCTCGTCGGTCAGCGGCTGGATCCTGACGATGCGGAACATGATGGTGACGGTCGCGTCCGAGGACTACATCACCGTCGCCCACGCCAAGGGACTCCCGGAGCGGCGTGTGATGGTCAGCTACGCGGCCCGGAACGCGTTGCTGCCGAACGTTTCCGGCTTCGCGCTGTCGCTCGGTTTCATCGTCGGCGGCACGCTCCTGGTGGAGATCGTGTTCTCGTATCCGGGCATCGGCTACAACCTGTTCCAGGCCGTCGGCGCCAAGGACTACCCGCTGATGCAGGGCGTCTTCCTGGTGATCACGCTGTCCGTTCTCGTTGCCAACCTGTTGGCCGACGTCGCCTACCTGATCCTCGACCCGCGCACCCGGAAGGAGGGCTGATGACCGCCACGATCGCCGCGGTGACCCCCGCGGCCGCGGCACCGGCCAAGCGCCGGCGGTTGCGGTTCGTCGCGAACCCGAAGGCCGCGACCGGTCTCGTCGTCCTCGCGTTCTTCTGCCTGATCGCGATCATCGGCCCGTGGATCGCGCCGTACGACCCGTCCGCGCGCAGCGACGACCTGATCCAGGCGCCGTCCGGCAAGCACTGGTTCGGCACCACGCACCTCGGGCAGGACATCTTCAGCCAGGTCCTCGTCGGGACCCGCGGGGTGATGTTCGTCGGCCTGCTCGCCGGGCTGGTCGCGACCGCGCTGTCGATCCTGATCGGCGTCAGCGCGGGCTTCCTGGGCGGCGCGGCCGACGACGGGCTGTCCGCGCTGTCCAACGTCTTCCTGGTGATTCCGGCGTTGCCGCTGATCATCATCGTCGCGTCCACGATCCCGTCCGCGGGCGACCTGATGGTTGCCCTGGTCATCGGGTTCACCTCGTGGGCGTGGGGCGCGCGGGTGCTGCGGGCGCAGACGCTCTCGCTGCGCCGGCGGGACTATGTGGAGGCGGCGCGGGCGACCGGTGAGAGTACCTGGCGGATCATCACGTTCGAGATCATGCCGAACCTGACCGCGATCATCGCGTCCGGTTTCGTCGGCACGGTGATCTTCGCGGTGATGTCCGAGATCACGCTGGCGTTCATCGGCATCTCGACGATCTCCGAGTGGAACTGGGGCACGATCCTGTTCTGGGCGCAGTCCCAGCAGGCCCTCGCGCAGGGCGCGTGGTGGTGGTTCGTCCCGGCCGGGCTCGCGATCGCGGTGCTCGGTACGGCGTTGTCGCTGGTCAACTTCGGCATCGACGAGTTCGTCAGTCCGCGGCTGCGGTCGAGCGGTCATACCCGCGTCAAGACGAAGGACGGGCGGTCGGTACGGATGCGGGTCGGGTTCACGCCCGTGCTCTCGTCGCGTGAACCGGTGACTCCCGTCGTACGGGCCCGCGCCGAGGAGGAGGTCGCGTGAAGACGCCGGTGCTGGAGATCAAGAACTTCCACGTCGACTACGGCCTGGGCTCGGAAGCCGTGCAGGCCGTGCGCGACGTGACGCTCACGTTGCACCGCGGCGAAGTACTCGGACTCGCCGGGGAGAGCGGGAGCGGAAAGTCGACGCTGGCGTACGGCGTGACCCGGCTGCTGCCGCCGCCCGGGGTGATCAGCGGCGGCTCGGTCGTGTATCACCCGCCGTCCGGTGATCCGTACGACGTGATGGCGCTGACCGACGCGGAACTGCGGAAGTTCCGCTGGGCGGAGACGTCGATCGTGTTCCAGGGCGCGATGAACTCGCTGAACCCGGTGCACAAGGTCTCGACGCAGATGCTCGACGTGATCAAGGCACACGAGCCCACCCTGTCGGCACAAGCCCGGACCGCACGGGCCCAGGAGATGCTCAAACTCGTCGGCATCTCCGCGGACCGGATGGACGCGTACCCGCACCAACTGTCCGGCGGCATGCGCCAGCGGGTGATGATCGGCATGGCACTCGTCCTCGAACCGCAGGTCGTGATCATGGACGAGCCGACCACCGCCCTGGACGTGGTCATGCAACGCCAGATCCTCGCCCAGCTGGTCGAACTCCGCGAACGCCTCGGCTTCTCGGTCCTCTTCATCACCCACGACCTGTCCCTGCTGGTCGAGTTCTCCGACCGGATCGCCATCATGTACGGCGGCCGCATCGTCGAAGAAGCCCGCTCTGCAGACCTCTATCGCGACTCGCTCCACCCCTACAGCGAGGGCCTCCTCAAATCTTTCCCTGCATTACGAGGAGAACGGCGCGAGCTCTCCGGGATACCAGGTTCGCCCCCCGACCTCCGCGGCATGCCTTCAGGCTGCTCCTTCCACCCAAGATGCCCCCAAGCCCTCGACCGCTGCTCCGTCGACATTCCGGTCCTGGGAGTCCCCACCTCCCGCAACGACCCCAACCGCTCCGTCGCCTGCTGGCTCCCCGGCCGCACCGCCTAGAAAGGCACCTATGACCCTCCCCCCGGGCCTCCCCGCCACCTTCCGCTGGGGCGTCGCCACCTCGGCGTACCAGATCGAAGGCGCCGTCGACGAGGACGGCCGCACCCCCTCCATCTGGGACACCTTCTGCCAGGTGCCCGGCGCGATCGACAACGCCGACACCGGCGACCTCGCCTGCGACCACTACCACCGGATGCCGGCCGACGTCGCCCTGATCAAGGACCTCGGCCTGGACACGTACCGGTTCTCGGTCGCCTGGCCGCGGGTCCAGCCGCGCGGCAAGGGCCCGGTCAACCCGGCCGGCATCGGCTTCTACGACAAGCTCGTCGACGAGCTGCTTGCCCAGGGCATCGACCCGTGGGTGACGCTGTACCACTGGGACCTGCCGCAGGAACTCGAGGACGCGGGCGGCTGGCCGGTACGGGACACGGCGTACCGGTTCGCCGAGTACGCGATGCTGGTGTTCGACGCACTGAAGGACCGCGTCGACACCTGGACCACGCTGAACGAGCCGTGGTGCTCGGCGATGCTCGGCTACGCGTACGGCGTCCACGCTCCCGGGCGGCGCGAGTACCCGGCGGCGCTGGCCGCCGTACACCATCTGCTCCTCGGCCACGGCCTCGCGACGCAGGCGATGCGCGAGGCGTCACCCCGCAAGCTCGACATCGGCATCACGCTCAACGTCGCCACGGCGTACCCCGCCTCCGACGCCGCCCCCGACGTCGACGCCGCCCGCCGGGCCGACGGGATGGGCCGCCGCATCTACCTCGACCCGCTGGTCCACGGCCACTACCCAGCCGATGTGGTCGCTGACCTCGCGCGCGAGGGCGTGACCCTGCCCATTCTCGACGGCGACCTGGACATCATCTCCGCCCCCATCGACGTGCTCGGCGTCAACTACTACTTCAGCCAGAAGTTCACCGGGTACGCCGAGGACGGCAGCACCCTCGACGCGAACGGGCTCCCGATCAGTCGCGACGTACCGCTCGGCAAGCCCCGTACCGCGATGGACTGGGAGATCGTCCCCGAAGGCTTCACCGACCTGTTGGTGAGCATCGCCCGCGACTACCCCAACCTCCCGATGGTCATCACCGAGAACGGCAGCGCCTTCGAAGACGTACCCGACTCCGACGGCTTCGTCGACGACACCGACCGCACCGCCTACTTCACGTCCCACCTGACCGCAGTAGCCGACGCCATCGCAGCGGGCGCCGACATCCGCGGCTACCTCGCCTGGTCCCTCCTCGACAACTTCGAATGGGCCTACGGCTACGTCAAACGCTTCGGCATAGTCCGCGTCAACTACGAAACCCAGCGCAGAACCCCGAAGGCGAGCGCCCACTACCTCAAGACCGTCGCGGAGCAGCACCGCAACCGCTGAGGATCTCGTCCCAGTGGCCGAAGACCACGCCGAGATGTCCTTCTCCAGCACGGACGACGAGCGTGGACTGCGGGATCCGCTCGGCGAGCCAGCGGCCGTGCGACGCCGGCACCATCGTGTCGGCGTCGCCGTACCACCGCCAGGTCGGGACCGGGAGGCGCGTCGGATCGACGTCCCACGCACCTCCGCACGCCACGTTTGTCGCGAGCGCAGCCGTCGGACCACACCAGCCGCGGAGCCGACCAGAGTCAGCCGGCTTCCCGGTGACTTTCGAGGTATTCGGTGAGCGCCTCGCGCATGATCTCGCTCGGCTTACGTCGGCGGCTGCTCGCGAATGCTTCCAGATCGGCGTCGAGAGCGCGCGGAAGCCGCACCTGGCGCACCGGGGACCGCTCGCCCGGTGCCGCGTCGGGGTCGATCGACGGCCGCCCTCCCCGAGAACGCTCGACCAGCTCGCGACCGAAGTCGGCGGCATCCGCACCGCGAAGGCTGGTCCTCGAGTTCGCGGGCAAGTTCATGTCGTGCTCGGCCCACTCGGCCGCACCGTCATAGTCCTTGTCAGTCACTTGTCCTCCTCAAGTCGCTCGAGGTGTTTGGGCCTGGCGACCATCACATGAAAGATGTGCAGATCCCGAGGCGGCGTCACCTCGACCATGACCTCCAGCAGTGCGCCTCCAAGCCGCCTGGGTGGCCCGATGAACAGCGTCGGCCGTACAGTCGCCGGCGGTCGCGGCTCATCGAACTCCCGCTCGACGTAGTACGCATTCGTGATCGCGTGCAACGCATCCTCATGGTCGATGCCATGCTTGTCTGCGCTCGGAGCCCACGTGATCGCCATCACGGTAATGTACTACAAAATCTACTTATGCAATACACAACCTCCTTGAGAGTACAACCTGAAGCGTCTGAGCACCACCCCTCGGTTCGATGGCGCCCTTGGAGCGAGCGCCGCCGGTTCGACTGGCGAGGGCCGGCGAGGACCGGCACGATCGGGGTATGCGCAGAATCGCCCCGTCTGCTGTTGTTGTCATGCTGTTCGCGTTGCTGGTGCCTGGTGCGCCTGCGGTCGCCGAGGTGCCGCATGCGGCGCCGTTGGTGACTGGATGGACGCCGCCGTTGAGTACTCGCGGGCGGTACGTCGTCGATGCCGACGGCAATCGGTTTCGGCTGAAGTCGGGGAACTGGCACGGGGCTAGCGGAACCTGGAACGGGTCCGGGGACGCGAACGACGACGCCAACCACCACGCCGGTGAGAACAGTCACCGGATGCCGCTCGGGCTGGATCGGGCGCCGATCGCGGAGATCGTCGCGGGGTTCGCCGAGCTGGGGCTGAACAGCGTACGGCTGCAGTTCTCCAACGAGATGATCCACGACAGTACGCCGATCCCGGCCGCCGCGGTCGCCGCCAACCCCGGGCTGGCCGGCAAGACGCCGCTCGAGGTGTACGACGTCGTCGTACAGCAGCTGACCGACGCCGGGTTCGCGGTGATCCTGAACAACCACACCAACACCACCCGCTGGTGCTGCGGCCTGGACGGCAACGAGCGCTGGAACGCGAGCCAGTCCACCGAGACGTGGGAGAACGACTGGCTGTTCATGGTCAACCGCTACAAGAACAACCCGCGCGTCGTCGGCGCCGACCTCTACAACGAGGTACGCCGGGACCTCCTGGACGACCCGAACTGGGGCCTCGGCGACCAGCACGACTGGTTCGCCGCCTCCCAGCACCTCGGCGACCGGATCCTCACCGAGGCGAACCCGAACCTGCTGATCGTTGTCGAAGGCATCAACTGGACCGGCATCCCCGCCGACGGCCTCCCGCACGACCGGCCGACGCTGACGCCGGCGCGGTACCTGTCGCACACGCTGGTCGCGTCGGACAAGCTGGTGTACTCGGCGCACTTCTACGACTACACCGGCCCGCGGCACAGCGGCGCGACCGGGACCGGCGAGACCCACGACCCGCGGTACCGCGACCTCTCGCCGGAGGAGCTGATCAGCGAGCTGAACCGGCAGGCGTTCTTCGTCACCGGCGAGGAAGGGCATTTCACGGCGCCGCTGTGGATCAGCGAGTTCGGCATCGGGAAGGACGAGACCGGCACCTTGCAGCGGGCGTGGTGGGAGCATTTCGTCGACCAACTGATCCGCACCGACGCCGACTTCGCGTACTGGCCGCTGGTCGGCTGGCACAACCTGACCGGCCCCGACAACGGTTGGGCGCTGCTCGCCTGGGACGTGAACGGGCACCGGATCGGGCTGTACGACGGGGACGACTGGCGGGCGTCCGCGTGGACGCGGTTGATGAACGCGCCGAGCAAGACCGGGCAGGTCGCGCCGGCGACGGTGTGGAAGATGCTCAGCCCGGACCACGGCGACTTCGTCGAGTCGCTGCGGATGCGGGCGGCCGGCGACTGGGACAACGGTGCGCGCAAGGCAGCCTGTCCGGACGGGCTGCGGCTGGTCGGGCTGAGCCATACGGGTAACCGCGGGCTGTGCCGGTCGGGTGGGCCGGTCATGTCGAGCGCGTACGAGGTGGTCCACGACGAGAGTCACGTGTCGGAGGACTGGGCGTCGGGGTACACGAAGTACCAGTGCGCCCCGGGGTTCTACGCGATCGGGTACAGCGTGCGTGGTGCGCGGGTGTCGTCGGTCTTGTGCGCCGGTACGTCGCAGTCGGTGGGCACGGTCGGCCGTACGGTCTGGTTCGACCGCGGCGACAACCGCTCCGGCGCCGGGGGCGATTTCGCGAACGGGAACTACAAGGGGCAGTGCGGGGACGACGAGTACGTCGCCGGGGTCGCGTTCACCACCCGAGTGGGTTCAAGTGGTACCCCGGACGCCCTGTATTGCCGCAAACTCGTCCAATGATCCCTGCACCCGCGACGACCACCCCCGGCGAAGGCACCTACACGCTCACCTCCACCACCGGCATCAGCGCCCCACCCGAACTGGCGGGCCCCGCGGCCCGCTTCGTCGAAGCGGTCCAGGCCGACACCGGCCTCACCCTGACCGGTTCCTCGGGCATCATCATCGAGCTGGCGCCGGTCGACGGCGTACCACCAGCCACCGGCCTCCGCGCCGACGGCGCGGAGATGGATGAGCGGTACGGGGTGGACGTTTCCGCCGGCGGTGTCCGGGTGTGGGCGGCGACGGCTGAGGGGATCCACCGGGGACTGACATCCGTCCGGCAGCTCATCTCCGCCCATCTCCAGGACGGTACTGCGGTCCTCCCGGCCGGCAGCTTCGTGGACGGGCCGCGGTTCGCCTGGCGTGGGTTGTCGCTCGACGTCGTCCGCACGTTCCACGGACCGGACGAGGTACGGCGCGTCATCGACATGCTCGACCTTTACAAGCTCAACGTCCTCCATCTGCACCTCACCGACGACCAGGGCTGGCGGGTGGAAGTCCCGTCCCGCCCGGCGCTCACCGAAGTAGGCGCGACCGGCGCGATCGGCGACCGCCCCGGCGGCTACTACACCCAGGACGAACTAGCCGACCTTGTCGCGTACGCTGCCGACCGCTACGTCACCGTCGTACCGGAGATCGACATGCCCGGTCACACGGCAGCCGTCTTCAAGGCCTACCCGGAGCTCGGCCCCGCCGACCCGAAGACCGTCGAGCTTGGCAACGGCGACCAGCTGCACCTCGGCACCCTCGACCCGGCGCGCGACGAGACCTGGACCTTTGTCGAGGACGTGCTGGACGCGGTCATCCCGCAGTTCCCGACGAGTGAATACGTACACATCGGCGGCGACGAGACCTGGGGCATGTCCGACGAGGACCACGCCGCCTTCGTCGAGAAGGCCTCGACGCTGGTCCGGGAACGCGGCAAGCGGGTCGTCGGCTGGCAGGAGATCGCCCGCGCGAAGCTCGACCCGGCCGACGTCGTCCAGTACTGGCTGGACCTCGACATCGACGCGATGGCCGACAACCCCGACGCCCCGACCCCGCCCGAGGAACTCCTCCCGGTCCTGGTCGAGGCCCTCCGCAAGGCCAAGCACGACGCCCCGAAGGCCCTCGACCAGGGCGCGAAGCTGATCGTCTCCCCCGTCACCTGGCTGTACTTCGACCGCCCGCATGCCGACACCTCCGCCGACCCCGGCCAGGAGCAGGCCCGCGAACGCCTGGGCCTCGAGTTCTACGGCGCCGCCTCCCTCGAACACGGCATCTCCTGGGACCCGTCCGACATCGTCACCCCCGACCGGATCGCCGGCGTCGAGGCCGCCATCTGGTGCGAGACCATCACCAATGCCGACGACCTGGAACTCCTGCTCCTCCCCCGCCTCCCCGGCCTCGCCGAGAAGGCGTGGTCCCACCGAACCACCACCAGTTGGCCCGAGTACGCCACCCGCCTGGCCGAGCAGTCCCCCGCCTGGCGTACCCGAGCCTGGACCTGGCTCCAGTCGACCGAGGTCAACTGGAGGTGATCAACAACTAGCAGTAGGTGCCGCCCAGTCGGCGCGGTCGTTGTAGCCGCCGTCGCCCGCGTCGCCGACCACGAGGTCGAGGACGCGGACGCCGGTCAGGTCCACGTCGAACTGCTTCGGCGTGAACCGGTCCACGGTCCCGCTGTCGAACAGCACCTTGCCGTCGCCGACAACCTGGAACGTCGACGTACCGCCCTCGGGCCCGACATTGCTCACCACATCGTCGATGCCGACGGTCCCGGTCAGCCGCGAGCACGCCTTGCCGACGTAGTACCGGATCAACGACGGCGACGCGACACCGATCCCGGTCGGGTACGTCGTACCGGTGAGCTTGATCGGGTTGCCGCCACCGACGCTCTCGTCGATCGTCGGCGACATCCACCCGCTCGTCGCTGTGATCCACTGATGATGCGACAGCGGCACGACGCCACGCGGCGGCGCGGGAGCGACGACCACCGGCGCCAGCACCGTCGTCTGCCGTTGCTGCCCATACCGTACGGTTTGGTATGTCGTGGTGGCCGTCAGGCTCGCGGTGCCGGGTGGAGCACCGGCGGGGAGCTTGACCGTGAACGCGAACGTCGTCTGCTGACCGCCCTCGAGCAGCCGTGGCGCTGTGGAGAGTGGCGCTACGGTCCAGCCGGCGCCACCGGCAACTGTCACAGCAGGAGCGAAGACCGGCTGCAGACCATCGTTGCGTACGGCAACCTGTACGGTCAGCTCGTCGCCGCCGGCAACAACCGGAGCAGCATCGGCCGGCTGCGGGTCCGTACCGACCTTCGTCACCTGCGGGATCCCCGCCGTCACATGCGGAGCGCCCGGCACGCCACGCGCCGCCGAGACCCGGAACAATGCCGTACCGTGCGCCGGAACCGCCGCGCTGATCACGCCGCCGCTCTCGGTCACCTTGTCTGTCCACGCGTTCTTCAGCGTGAACCGGTCCCCGGTCAGCCCGACCGCCGGCGCGGTGGTCGTCAGCGTTTGCGCGCTGTCGCCCCGGTTGAGCAGTACGACCGCCCGGCTGCCGTCGGCGAGCCGCTTCACCCACGTCTCCGTCGTACCGGCCGCACCGACACGCACCGCCTGTACCGCGGCCTTGTCCTGGTTGATCGCGATGACGTCAGGATCCGTCAGCATCCCGACCGTAGTCGCGCTGAGCTTGCGTACGTCGCTGCCGATCACGAGCGGCGCCGCTGCCACCGCCCACAGTGTGAGCTGCGTCCGGAACTCCTCGTCGCTCATCCCGAGCTCCGGCGCCAGGTAGTCCGGGTCACCGAACGCCCCGGGCCTGACGACCTCCGGGTGCCGCGCGTTCGCGTCGTAGTTCCGCAGCACGTCCTTGAACTTGATGTCGCCCTGGAACCCGACGTCGGTGTACGTCCGCCAGGACTGTGCGATCGCCGGCGCGTACGACCACGAGCTGATCGACTGCTGCGACTCGGGATAGTTGCCCCAGTCCGGCGACGTGACCGGGTTGCACAGGTTGAAGATCATCGGCCGGTGGCTCGCGTTGTTCCGCAGCGCCTGGGCGAACTCGGTGTACGCCGTCCTCGGGTCGAGGTCCGCCGCGATCCCGCACAGGTAGTCGACCTTGACCGCGTCGAACCCCCAGGCGGCGAACGTGTCCGCGTCGTGCTGGTAGTGGCCGCCGCTGCCGAGACCGCAGCGGCCGGGAATGTACGGACCGGCGTCGGTGTAGATGCCCGCGCGCAGGCCCTTGCTGTGGAGGTAGTCGACGAGCGGCTTCAGTCCGCGCGGGAACTTGGCCGGGTTCGGGACCAGGTCGCCGGCGGCGCTGCGGGACTGGTCGGCCTGCCAGCCGCCGTCCAGCCAGACGATGTCGTACCCGGCCTTCGCGAGACCGCGGCTCACCAGCGAGTCCGCGACCGACTTGATGGTGTCCTCGGTGAAGTCGCCGCCGAGTCCGTAGTAGGTGTTCCACCCCATGTACGGGGTCGGGCTGAGCACCGGAGCCGTGGCCTGAGCCGCCACGGCTCCGGTGCTGGTGGCGGCGAGCACGCCGGCCGTCAAGGCCGCCGCGAGCACACCGCCCAGCAGTCGTTTCATCCCTTGCCTTCCTTCGAGCGGACGGTCAGTCGAGCGCGTCGACGACGACGCAGCGCGAGTCCGCGCCGCCGTCGAACGGGATCCCGACCTGCAGCAGGTAGCTGCCCGGGTAGGTCTCGTCGCCCACCCGGTAGTTCGTCGCCGGATCCAGCCCCGCCAGCGGCACCCGCCGCGGCCTGGCCGGCAACGTACCGCGCACGTTGCCGTCACCGGTCTCCCACAGGAACACCACGGACCGCCGGTCCCCGACGTACTGCACACCGTGACTCAGTCCGTAGACGTTGCTGTCGGCAATCAGTTCCCGAAACTCCTTGTACTGCGCGATGTGCCGGGCCGCGGTCTTCAGCTGATCGTCCGACCACCGCGACAGATCCGCCCCGATCCCGAGCACCCCCGCCATCGCCACATGGAACCGGAAGTCCAGCGACCGCTCCCGCCCGTCGTGCGTGCCGACGGCATCGGTCACCCACGAGCTCATCAAGTGCGGCGCAAACCCGGTCCGAAACCCGTCCTGAATCCGCAACCGATCCAACGGCGCGGTGTTGTCGCTCGGCCAGAGCGTGTCCACCCGAGCCGCCATCCCCAGATCAACCCGAGCCCCACCCCCAGCACACCCTTCGACACACACCTCTGGGTACTGGGCCCTCAGCCGATCCAGTATCGCGTAGAGATTCGTCACCACCAGCCCGTCAACATCCCGCCGCACATCACCGGAGTCCAACCGCGGCCGATTCGCATCCCACTTCAAGTACGAGATGTCGTACGTCGACAACAACCGGTCAAGCGTGCTCCAGACGAACTCCGCCACATCGTCCCGACTCAGGTCGAGCAGCAACTGGTTCCGGATCAGAATCGGTTCCCGGGACGGCGTCCGCAGGATCCACTCGGGATGCTCACGAGCGAGCCGGGACCGCGGGCTGACCGATTCCGGCTCGATCCACAACCCGAACCCGAGCGCCAGCCCCCGTAGCTGCGCGATGAACCCGTCCAGCCCGTCCGGGAACTTCGCCGGATCGACCTCCCAGTCGCCGAGCCCGCCGGCATCGTCCGACCGCCCGACGAACCACCCGTCGTCCACCACGAACGTCTCCACGCCGATCCCCGCCGCCCGGCGCGCCAGCTCGAGCTGATGGTCCGCGCGGATGCCGAACTCGGTCGCGAACCACGAGTTGTACAGCACCCGCGGCGTCCGCGTCCTCGACAGCGCCCGCTCGTAGGCATGGAAGACCCGCGCCAATCCGTCGGCTCCCTGAGCACTGCACGCTCCAACCGCTTTGGGCGAACGCCACGTCTCCCCAGGACCGAGCCGTGTTCCGAGGCTCGAGGGGCTGCGACCGGCCTGGATCCGGAGGAGACCGGTGGAGTCCACGTCGGCGGTCATCTCCCAGGAGCCGGACCACGCGAGCTGGACGCCGTACGCGACGTCCCCGTCGGTCGCGAGGAACGGTGAATACGTATGCCCCGTGATCCCCTGCGAACTCCCGATCGTGAACCGCCCACGCGGCAACGTCACCGACGCCTGCTGGAACTCGCCGTTCCACTCGCCCCACAAGTACTTCACGGTGTTCCCCACCGGCACCACGAACGCCGCCGAGTCATGCCGCTGCAGCACGAGCGAGTCAACTCCGCCATTCCGCACCGAAACCCACCGCTCGACCACGTCCCCCACGACCAGGTAATGCAACCCAACCCGCACCCCCCGCACGTCATCCCGAAACACCAGTTCCAACTCAGTCCCGGGCAAGACATCACGCGACGCTTCACCAGATGATTCGGTGAAAACCGGCCGCAGTTCGTCCGACCCGTCGGGCCCGCTCACCACCAACTCCACCGGAGCCGTGTACCGAACCCCACGTACGCCGTACTCCAAAGGCTCCACATCAGCCCGCGGCACGAAATGCTCCGTACCAACGACCTCGACCGGACCCGGCCCCCACGCCACCAACTGCGCCCACAACCCATGCTCCGGTACGCCGACCACGTACGACGTCGTCGTACCGCGCAACGTCCAGGTCCTCACTTGACCGCTCCGATCGCCAACCCACCGACGAAGTGCTTCTGGAACCGCAGGAACACCGCAACGGTAGGCACCGCCGCGATCACCGTCCCGGCCGCGATCACGTTCCACGACGACACGAACAGCCCCTGCAGCCCGAGCAGCGCCGGCGTCACCGGCATCTTGTCGCCGGTCCGGATCACCGTGATCGACCACAGCAGATCGTTGAAGATCCAGGTGAACGACAGCGCGCCGAGCGCCGCGAGCGCCGGCCGGGTCAGCGGCAGAATGACCGCCGAATAGATACGACCCGGACCGGCCCCGTCGATCGTCGCCGCCTCCTGGATCTCCCGCGGCAGGTCCCGCATGAACCCGTGCAGCACGAACGTGTAGAACCCGAGCCCGAAGCCGACATGGACCGCGATCAGCGCGATCAGCGTGTCGTAGTACCCGATCAGCTCCACGAACCGTGAGATCGGGATCAGCAGGATCTGCGGTGGCAGCAGGTTGCCCATCAACATCAGCAGCAGTACGGTCCGCCGGAACGGGATGTTGTACCGCGCCAGCCCGTACGCCGCGATCGACGCCAGCCCGAGGCTCAGCAGCACCGCCGGGATCGTCACCAGCAGGCTGTTCACCAGCGCCCGGAACTCGTCCGCGTCCTCCCAAGCCGACTTGTACGTCGAGAACGTGAACGAGTGCGGCAACGACCCGAGCCCGTTCGCGGCGACGTCGTCGAAGCTCCGGAACGAGATCACGATCACCCAGAGGATCGGCGCGATCCACAGGAACGAGACGACACTCATCGCGACGTGGTATCCCACCCGCCTGATCATGTTTCCTCCCGGAACGCGCGGATGAGGTAGCCGAGGATGACAGCCAGGGCGAGCAGGAAGATCACCACGGCGATCGCGGACGCGTACCCGAGCTGGGTGGACTGGAACGCGGTCGAGTACATGTAGGTGCTGAGCAGCTCGGACGAGTGGTACGGCCCGCCCCTGGTCATCGACCAGACGATGTCGAACGACCGCAGCGAGTCGATGACGATCACCGACAGTACGACGGAGTTGACGCCCTTGAGCTGCGGGATCGTGACGTACCGGGTGCGCTGCCAGGCGGAGGCGCCGTCGACCTTCGCGGCCTCGTACAACGCGGGATCGACCGCTTTCAGGCCGGCCAGGTAGAGCACCATCACGTACCCGATCTGGCGCCACAGCGCGGGCACGATCACGGCGTACAGCGCGGTGTCGGGGTCGGCCAGCCAGGGGCGGACGAAGTTGCCGAGGCCGACCGAGCGGAACACCGTGTCGACAAGTCCATCTGGCTGGTAGAAGACGCGCCAGATGAGCGCGGTCACCACCAGCGAGAAGACAACCGGGGTGAAGAGGGCCGCCCGGTAGATGCCGACGCCGCGCCGCTCCTTCTGCAGCAGCAGGGCCATGCCGAACCCGCCGACGACGCTCAGTCCACCGAAGAGGACCAACCAGATCGCGGTGTTCTTCAGCGCGGTCCGGAAGATCGGATCCGACACCATGTCCCCGAAGTTCCCGAACCCCACGAACCGAGGCGCCGACAACCCGTCCCAACTCGTCAACGCCAACCAGAACCCCTGCAACGCGGGCCAGAACACCCACACCGCTTCAATGACGAAGGGCACCAAAACAAACGCGAGGATCAACGGAGAGACCCTTCGCCTACGACGTGACGCCGAACGGGCGAGGGGCCGAGTCTCCACGGCTGTAGCTGTCACGCCTTGAAGACCTTCTGCGCGGCTGTCTGCCAGTCCTTCAGGATTTGGTCGATCTGGTCGGGCTTGTCGAGGAACTTGGTGAGGGCGGCGTCGGCGGTCGGTTGGAGGGCGTCGGAGGAGTCGCGGTTGAAGAACTGGGTGATCTCAGCAGCACCCTCGATCATCGCCTTGCCCTTCTTCACCAGCGGCGTGTCCGCGGCCTTCCCGTCCGGGTTGGCCGGGATCGCCGTACCGGACGAGTTCTGCACGTAGATCTCCTGCGCCTGCGCCGTCGCCAGCCACCCCAGGAACTTCTTCACCCCGTCGGGATCGTGAACCTTCTTCGACGCGAAGTACCCGTCGGTCGGCGCTTCCTCGGCCACCGGTACGGCCGGGTCGATGATCGGGAACTGGAAGAAGTCGATGTCGTCCAGCGCGTCCTTCGGCGCCGAGTCCGCGAAGAACGTGCCGATCAGGAACATCCCGGTCTTCCCCGCGAGCAGCGCCGACGTCGCCTCCTGGAACGGGAACGACTTGCCCTTCGGGTCGAAGTACGGCAGCACCTCGCGCCACTTGGTGAACACCGCCTTCACCTTCGGGTCGGTGAAGTCGCCCTCGCCGGCCAGCAGTGTGCGGTGGAACGGCGCGCCGTTGATCCGGATGTTCAGGTAGTCGAACCACGCGGACGCGACCCACGGCGTGTCACCGAGCCCGATCCCGATCGGCGGAATCCCCTTGCCCTGAATGGTTTTGCAGACCGCGACGAACTCGGCCCAGGTCTTCGGCGGCGTCACGCCCCACTTGGCGAAGTTCGACTTCCGGTAGAACATCCCCCACCAGTAGTAGCTGGTCGGTACGAAGATCTTCTGCCCGGCGCTGCTCGTGGACAGCGTCTGCATCGCCTTGGAGTAGTTCCCCATCGAGTCCCACACGCTCGACACGTCGAGCAGCAGGTCCTTCTTCGCGTACGAGTCCGCGACCGATCCGGCGTACCAGGTGTAGACGTCCGGCGGGTTCGCCGAGGTGAGGTACGTCGGCAACTGGGTCCGGAAGATCTCCGCGGCGACCGTGTTCAGCTTGACCTGCGAACCGCCGATCTTGTTGTACGCAGCAACGAGTTTCTCCATCGCGGCCTTCGCCTGCTCACTGGAGAGGTTCGACTGCAGCGCGAGCTCACCGGTGGCCGCACCGCCGCTGCCGGGACTCTGCGCGGAGGTCGCGCACCCGGGAACCAGGGTCGCCGCGCCGAGCACCCCGAGCCCTTTCAGAAATGTCCGCCGATCCGCCTCGAAGGTCATGCCGGAGCTCCTGAGATTCTGCCCGTCCGGCGATGCCAGTCGGGTGAGTGGTGTGTTGCGGACGATCTTGCGGCGGTCGGTCGCGGGTGTCAATATTAATTCGTAAATTACGAGCAAATCGCTTGACCGGACAGCGCCGTCACGGTGAACTGATGCCCTACTACTGGACTTCGAGGAGGCGCGCGTGCGGCTGGCTGGGCGGGTGATCGTGGTGACCGGGGCCGCGTCGGGGATCGGGGCGGCGTGTGCCGAGCGGGCGCTGACCGAGGGTGCGCAGGTCGTGCAGGTGGACATCCGGCCCTGCCAGGAGCTGCCGGGGAAGGCGATCACCGTGGTCGGTGACGTCGCATCGGCGGACACCTGGGCGGAGGTTCGGTCCCGCGGCCGCGACGAGCTCGGCCCGATCGACGGCCTGGTCAGCAATGCGGTCGTCGTCGACGTGAAGCCGGCGCACGAGCTCTCCCCTTCGTCCTGGCAACGCCAGCTCGACGTGAACCTGACCGCCGCGTTCCTCGGTTTCCAGGCGCTGTACGACGACCTCGCCGCGGGCGCGGGCTCCGTCGTACTGGTGTCGTCGGTGCACGCGATCGCCGGGCTGCCCGGGCATCCGGCGTACGCGGCGACGAAGGGTGCGCTGGTGTCGCTCGGGCGCCAACTGGCCGTCGAGTACGGTCGGGATATCCGCGTGAACACCGTGCTCCCGGGCCCGGTCGTGACGGCGATGTGGGACCGCGTCGACGCCGAGGGCCGCGAGCGCAGCGCGCAGGCGACCGCGCTGAAGCGCCTCGGGCAGCCGGACGAGGTGGCCCAGGCGGTGGCGTTCCTGCTGTCGTCCGAGGCATCGTTCGTGACCGCCACCAGCCTGGTGGTGGACGGCGGATGGTCGGCAGTGAAGGACTCGGCGTGAGGGAGAGCAGAGTGACGGGGATCCAGCGCGGGCTGCACGGGCAGATCGTGGAGGAGATGGCGCAACGCATCCTGTCCGGGACGATCGCGGAGGGCGCGACCATCAACGTGACCGAGCTGCAGGCCGACCTCGGCGTCAGCCTGACCGCCGTCCGCGAGGCGCTGAAGGTGCTGACCGCGAAGGGGCTGGTCGACGCGCGGCAGAAGCGCGGCACGTTCGTCCGGCCGCGCGCGGACTGGAACCTGCTCGACGCGGACATGATCCGCTGGCACTTCAAGGACGCCGACGCCCGCCCCGAGTTGCTCGAGGAGCTGCACGAGGTCCGCGGCATCGTGGAACCGGCCGCCGCCCGGCTGGCCGCCGTACGGGGTGACGACTCGCATCTGGCCGCGCTGGACGAGGCGCTCGCGGCGATGGAGTCCGCCGGCGACGACCTGGCCGCGGTGGCCGCCGACCTCGCGTTCCACCGGGCGTTGCTCGCGGCAACGGGTAACGAGCTGCTGACCAAGATGGAAGTGATCATGGAGACCGGGCTCGCCGGCCGCGACCGCCTGGTACACAAGGTGAAACCGTCCGGCGACCCGGTGCCGAGCCACCGGCGGGTCGTGGACGCGGTCCGTGCGCACGACCCCGAAGGCGCCGAGCTGGCGATGCGTTCCTTGCTCGCGAAGGCCGCGGAAGACCTCACCGAGGTACGCGGATCCTCCCGGAAGGGCCGCCGGTGAAGATCGAGCGGATCGAGACGTTCCTGGTCCCGCCGCGCTGGCTGTTCTGCCGGATCGAGACGAGCGACGGCGTCGTCGGATGGGGCGAGCCGGTGGTCGAGGGTCGCGCCGAGGTGGTCCGGGCGGCGATCGACGTACTCGCGGAGTACCTGATCGGCCAGGATCCGCTGCAGATCGAGCGGCACTGGCAGGTGCTGACGAAGGGCGGGTTCTACCGCGGCGGGCCGGTGCTGAGCAGCGCGGTCGCCGGGATCGACCATGCGCTGTGGGACATCGCGGGCAAGGTGTACGGCGCTCCCGTGGCGGCGCTGCTCGGCGGGCGGGTGCGCGATCGGGTCCGCGTGTACGCATGGGTCGGCGGCGACGAGCCGTCCTCGATCGGGGACGCCGTCGCGGAGCAGGTCGAGGCCGGCATGACCGCCGTGAAGATGAACGCCAGCGGGCAGATCCAGGTGTCGCCGTCCGTTGCCGAGCTCAACGACATCGTCACCCGGCTGGCCGCCGCGCGGGCCGTTCTGGGTGATACGCGCGACGTCGCGATCGACCTGCACGGCCGGGTCGGGGTCGCCGGTGCGCGGCGGATCCTGCGGGCGGTCGAGGGCCTGCAGCCGATGTTCGTCGAGGAGCCGGTGCTGCCGGAGCAGATGGCGCATCTCGCCGAGGTCGTCGCGACGTCGACGGTGCCGGTGGCGCTGGGCGAGCGGCTGTACCACCGCGCCGATTTCATGGCGCCGTTGACCGCGGGCGTCGCCGTCGTACAGCCCGACGTCTCGCACGCCGGCGGGATCTCCGAGCTGCGGCGGATCGCCGTAGTCGCCGACGCCCATGGCGCGCTCCTGGCGCCACACTGCCCGCTCGGGCCGATCTCGCTCGCGGCGTCGCTGCAGGTGTCGTTCAGTACGCCGAACTTCCTCATCCAGGAGCAGAGCCGCAGCATCCACTACAACGTGACGAGCGACCTCACGTCGTACGTCGTGGACCCGGCGCCGTTCACCTGGATCAACGGGCACGCCGAGTGGAATCCCCTGCCAGGCTTGGGAATCACGGTCGACGAGCAGGCTGTCCGCGCCGCGGACCGCACCGGCCACGCCTGGCGCAACCCGGTCTGGACCCACGACGACGGCTCCTTCGCCGAATGGTGACCGCAGCCGTGGCGGTTGACCTCACCGACGGCGGCCGCTGGACCTCACTGCGGCTGGCGGGGCGCGAGTGGTTGTGGGAAGGCCCCGGCCTGATCGACGGTCCGCGCACCGGTATGACGACCTTCGTCGACGCCGGCGGTGTCGACGAATGCTTCCCGACCGTCCGCGGCACGCCGGACCACGGCGCCCTCTGGAATCAACCTTGGGACGGCACCGTTCTGTCCCGCACCTTCTCGTGCCATCACGACACGGTCACCGTCGACTACCACCTCTCAGCAGTCCCGGGCTATCGGTTCGTGTGGGCTGCCCACGCATTACTCGACTGCATGCCGGGCGCAACCATCTCCGCGGACTTCACCGAATGCCGCCGCTACCCCGACGACGGCCCTTGGACCATCAGCCCCTGGCCAACGGTCACGACGTACGGCCCGACCGATGGCACCGCGGTCGGCGCGGTTCTGGTGGACTGCCCAACGGTCTCGGTCCGCGACCGCGGCGCCGAACTCACCATGACGTTGAGTTGCCCGGGGCAACCGATCTCCACCGCGCTGTGGCGCAACCAGGGCGGCTTCCCGGTCGGCGCGCCGTACCGGAGTCTCGGGGTCGAGCCGATGCTCGGCAAGGTGTTCGACCTGGCCGAGGCCGGCCCCGGTGACGCCGCGGTCGTCCCGGCGAACGGCCAGCTGACCTGGCGCCTGACCCTGTCCGCCAGCCCACTCTGATATCACCAAGCAGACTGGGACGTGCGATATCTCGCTCATCACATAGGTTGGGGTTATGGATCTGATTGGGGAACTCCGGAGCCGGAAACTGCTCGCGATCATCCGCGCCGACCGCGCGGACACCGCGCTCGACTGCGTCGAGACCCTCGTCGAGGCGGGCATCACCGCACTCGAGATCTCCCTCACCACCCCCGGCGGGGTCGAGGCGATCGCGAAGGCGCGCTCGCTGTACGACCCGCACATCCTGATCGGCGCCGGGACCGTCGTCACGGCCGAGCAGGCCGACCAGGTCGCCGACGCCCGGGCCGACTTCAGCGTCACGCCGGCGATCACCCGCGGCGCGCACCGCTCGGTCGAGCTCGGCCTCCCGCTGCTGTGCGGCGCGCTCACCCCGACCGAGGTGGTCGCCGCGCTCGACCTCGGCGCCACCGCGGTCAAGATCTTCCCCGCCAAGCTGCACGGGCCCGGGTACCTCTCCGAGCTCCGCGCCCCGCTCCCCGACGCCCCGCTGATCGCGGTCGGCGGCGTGGATGCCCAGTCCGCCCCGAAGTACCTCGCGGCGGGCGCGCTGGCAGTCGGCGTCGGCTCACCGCTCCTCGGCGACGCCGCGAGCGGAGGTCCGTTGGCCGAGCTGGCGATCCGCGCCAGTACCTTCCGTACCGAACTCGACATCTGACGAGGTCCTCGAATGACAGATCTGCTGACGCTCGGCGAGACCATGGTTTCGGTGCGGACCGCACGGCCGATGCGGCTGGGCGGGGACGCGCAACTGTCGATCGCCGGCTCCGAGAGCAACGTGGCGATCGGGGTGGCCCGGCTCGGGCACGACGTCACCTGGTTGAGTGCCGTGGGCAACGATGAGCCGGGCCGGCTGATCCAGCGCACGCTGCGCGCCGAGAACGTCGACGTCCGGGTCCGGTTCGCCGACGACGCGTTCACCGGGTTCATCGCGTTCGACCAGCCGTCGCATGACATCACCCGGGTCAGCTACCACCGCCGCGGTTCCGCCGCCTCCACCCTCACCCCCGACGAGACCACCGCCGCGATCGCCGCGGTGTCACCGAAGCTGCTGCACGTCACGGGCATCACCCCGGCGCTCTCGGAGACAGCCCGGGCCGCGACGTTGGCCGCCGTACGCACGACCGCCGCCCGTGTCTCCCTCGACGTGAACTACCGCGCCCGCCTCTGGTCCCGCGCCGAGGCGGCGGCGACCCTCCGCGAGTTCCTCCTCCACATCCACACGGTCTTCGCCTCCGACGACGAACTCGACCTGCTCACGGACGCCGAGGACCCGGTCGCCGACCTCCTGACCAGCGTCGAAACCGTCGTGGTGACAGCCGGAGGAAAGGGCGCGTGGTCGCACACCCGCACTCCTGAGATTTCGACCATCCACCGCCCCGCCCTCCCCGTCACGGTGGTCGACAGCATCGGCGCGGGCGACGCGTTCGTCTCCGGCTACCTCTCCGCCACGCTCGACAACCTCTCCGCCGAGGCCTGCCTCGACCGCGCCACCACCTCCGGCGCCTTCTGCGTCACGGCGTACGGCGACTGGGAATCCCTCCCGACCCGCGAGGACCTCACGCTGCTCTCCCACGCCCAAGGCACCGCGCTCCGCTAGACCGGGCGGCGGAACTGGGCGCGATACTCGCCCGGCGCCTTACCGGTATGACGTCGGAACAGCCGGCTGAACGACGCCGGGTCCCGGTACCCGACCTCCCCGGCGATGCGCGCCACCGTCCGGCCGGTCGTCTCCAGCAGATGTCCGGCTCGCCGTACCCGAGCCGCCTGCAGGTACTCCAGCGGCGTCACGCCCGCCGTCTCGCCGAACCGCCGGAGCAGCGTCCTGGTGCTGACCCGCAGCTCGTCGGCGAGCCGTTGCAGGTCGTACGCGGCATCGAGGCGCTGATCCAGCCGACGCTTCACCTCGTCCGCGAACGTCGAGCCCCCGGCCGGGAGCACCGAGTGGTCGACGTACGGCGTCTGCGAGGTCCGGGAGTCGTCGATCAACGCGATCCGCGCGGTGGTCCGCGCCACGGACTCGCCGCTGTGCCATCGGATCAGCGTGAGCGCGAAATCGTACATCGCGCTGAACGCCGCGGCCGTGGTCACGCCCCGGTCGGTCACCACCAACTGATCGGCGCGAACGTCGATCGCCGGATACCGGCGCGCCAGCCGGTCGGCGTACAGCCAGGAGGTGGTGGCGGTACGACGGTCCAGCACACCGGCCTCGGCCAGCAGGAACGCCCCGAGACACAGGGAAACGACCGGCGCGCCGCCGGCTGCGTGAGCGCTGATCGCCGCGAACTCCGGACCGAGACCGGAAAGGACCCGGTCGACGTCGACCGCCGGCCCGACCTCGAACCCGGGCACGACCAGGACGTCCGCCGCCTGCAGCGGAGCCACTGGGATCCGCACGCCTCCCGAGGCGAGGACCCGGTGCCGCGGCGAGACGATCCGCACGTCGTACGCCGGATCGGACGCGCCACGCACCTGCGCGACGCGGGTCGCCATCGTGAGCAGATCGGGGATGCCGTACACCTCCGACGCGAAACAGCCCGGGTACGCGAGGACCGAGAGCCGGAGCATGTGGCGAGATTAACCAGCTTCTTGGCGATCTCGCCAGTGGTCGTCGTCGTGCGCTGCGGACAGTCTCGGGTCATGACATGTGACGATCGCCTCGAAGACTTCGCCCATCGAGTTGTGGAGGTCGACGGCGTCGCCAAGACGGTGCACGTCACCGGGACCGGACCGGCCGTCGTCGTGATGCCGGAGATGCCCGGCATCAGCCCCGACGTCGCGCGGCTCGCGCGGTGGGTCCGCGACGCCGGCTTCACCGTGTTCGTGCCGTCGCTGTTCGGGGTCGACGGCGCGTACCCGACGGCCTCGGAGGGCGAGGAGATCGTCCGGCGGGCCTGTGTGAGCGCCGAGTTCCGCGCCTTCGCCGGCGGTGGCACGAGCCCGGTCAGCAGCTGGCTCCGCGGTCTCGCCCGGATCGCGCTCGCCGAAGCCGGTGGACCCGGGGTAGGAGCGATCGGGCTGTGCTTCACCGGCAACTTCGCCCTCACGATGGCCCTCGAACCGGCGGTGATCGCGCCGGTCGTCAACCACCCGTCCCTTCCGCTGGACGCCCCGGGCGAGCTCGAACTCTCGGCCGCCGACGCGGCGGCGCTCGCGGCCCGGTTCCGGCGCGAAGACCTGCAGGTACTGGCGTATCGGTTCGAGGGCGATCGATGGTGCACCGGCCGGCGGTTCGCGGCGTACCAGCGGTTGCTGGGTGACGCGTTCGTCGGACGGGTCCTGCCCGCGGAGGTCGCGAATCCGGAACCGCCGCCGTTCTTCCGCGACGTCGTGGGGTGCGCGCACAGCGTCGTGACCGCGCACCTCGTCGACCAGGCCGGCCACCCGACGGTGCGGGCCCGGGACGAGATCCTCGCCTTCCTCGCCGCCAAGTTGCATGTCACAACTTGAGGAGCCGGAACGTCTTAGTACGCACGAGATGGTCGAGTGCGGAGGTGTGCGTTGAGCAGGTGGGACGAGCTGCCCGCGGTACAAAGCGTTGCCGAGCTGGAGGGATTCGGTACGCCGGACCCGATCGTCCGCGACAAGGTCGAGCCGCGGCTGCACGACGTACACCGGGAATGGATCGGCGGATCACCGCTGGTCTTCGTCGCCACGTCCTCGCTGGACGGGAGCTGCGACGTCTCCCCGACGGGCGACCCGCCCGGCTTCGTGAAGGTCCTCGACGAGACCACCCTCGCGATCCCGGAACGCTCCGGCAACCGCCGGATGGACGGCTTCCGCAACATCATCGAGAACCCGCACGCCGGCCTGGTCTTCCTGATCCCCGGCCGCCCCGAAACCCTGCGGGTCAACGGCCGCGCCCGGATCGTCACCGACGGGCCGTTCTTCGACGACATGGTCGTCCGGTCGCACCGCCCGCGCCTGGCCCTCGTCGTACAGGTCGAGGAGGTCTTCTTCCACTGCGCCAAGGCGTTCGCCCGCTCGAAGATCTGGAAGCCCTCCAGTTGGACGCCGACCCTGGTACGCCCGTATGCCGAGATCGCCCAGGCCCTGTGGCGCCGCGGCGAATCGCTGGAGTCCATCGAGGCCCGCAACCGCCCGGAGATCCTGGACGCCCAGCTCTACTGATCCGCGGCCGGAAACAGGATCGGGCTGAGGAGATAACGGGAGCGATCCGGCGTCGCCTCGTTCGACAGCATCGGCAGGATCGCGGCGCGCAGGCCCTCGATCAGCTGGTGGAGCTCGGCGTCGGTGAGCCAGACTCCGTGCTGCCGGTAGCCGACCAGGTCGGCGATCGGGTCCGCCCCGTCGCGTTCGGTGTACGCCGTGAACTCCGCCAGCAGCGCCGCCATCGCCGTCGCGAACCCGCGCCGGTGGTCCTCGACCGTCAACTCGGCGAGCTGTTCGGGCGTGATCGACGCCCGCTCCGAACGCAGCCGGAACCGCCGCTCGACCGCGCCGCGCACCCGCCGTTCCTCCGCCACCTCGAGGATCCCGCCGTCGGCGAGCAACTCGACGTGCCGGTACAGCGTCGCCTTCGACACGTCCGCGACCCGCTCACCGAGCTCACCGGTCGTCAGTTCGCGGCCGCCGCGCAACGCGTGCACGATCCGCAACCGCACCGGATGTGCCAGCAGTTCCAACGGACCCATGGCGCAACGATCTCACGTCGTGCTACCTTTCTCAAACCATGAGAAAGGTAGAGCGATGACCGCCTGGACTCCCCCGCCGTACGCCGACCCGGCCACCTTCACCGAACGCGACATCACCCTCGACGCCGCCGGCCGTACCGTCCCCGGCACCCTGACCCTGCCCGCGGAACCGACCGGCCGCGGCGTCGTCCTGCTGACCGGCGGCGGCCCGTGGGACCGCGACGAGACCAGCGGACCGAACAAGCCGCTGAAGGATCTCGCGTGGGGCCTGGCGACGCAGGGCATCGCGGTACTGCGCTTCGACAAGATCACCGCGAACCGCCCCGAGGCGATGGCGGCGCCCGGCTACACAATGACATCGGAGTACGTCCCGCACGGGATCGCCGCCGTACGGCTACTCGCCGAACACGTCGGCCAGGTCTTCCTCGTCGGGCACAGCATGGGTGGCAAGGTCGCCCCGAAGATCGCCACCGAGGAACCGCTGGTGGCGGGCGTCGTGATCATGGCGGGCGACACCCAGCCGATGCAGTACGGCGCTGTGCGCGTCATGCGCTACCTCGCCCAGACGATGCCCGAAGCCGTCCCACCCGGAACCGTCGAACTCTTCGAACGCCAGGCGATCACGGCCGATACGGTCACCGCGGACACCCGGGCGTCGGACCTGCCGTTCGGTATGCCGGCGTCGTTCTGGCTGGACCAGCGCGCGTACGACCCGGTCGCCACGGCCGCCAAACTCGACGTACCGATCCTCGTCCTGCAAGGCGGTCGCGACTACCAGGTCTCGGTCGCCGACGACCTCGCCGGCTGGCGCGCCGGCCTCCCCGACGCCACGATCAAGGTCTTCGACGAGGACAACCACGTGTTCTTCCGCGGCACCGGCCCGTCCACACCGGCCGACTACCAGGCCCCCGGAAACCTGGACCCGGCAGTCGTCACCACCATCGTGGACTGGTTGCCCTAAGCAAGTAGTGCGGGGTCGGACTCAAGCTCTCGCTCGGGCTCGAGCGGGAGGACGATCTTGAAGACCGTGCGGCCCGGCTCGGACTCCACCCGGAGGTCGCCGTGGTGCTTCTTGACCACGATCCGCCAAGAGATGTCCAGGCCGAGGCCGGTCCCCTCGCCGATCGGCTTCGTGGTGAAGAACGGCTCGAAGATCCGCCGCCGGATCTCGTCGGGGATCCCCGGACCGGTGTCGCCGATCTCGACCACGGCGTACGCACCGTCCCGCCGGGTCCGCAGCGTCAGCGTCCCGGATCCGCCCATCGCGCTGACCGCGTTGTCGATGATGTTCGTCCACACCTGGTTGAGCTCCGCGGCGTACGCCGGGATCGCCGGCAGCTCAGGATCGAAGTCCTTCACGACCTGGTACCCCTGGAGCTTGCCCGACATCATCACCAGCGTCGACTTGAGCAGCTCACGCAGATCCACGGTCTGGTACGGCGCCCGGTCGATCTGCGAGTACTGCTTGGCGGCACCGACGAGGGTGGAGATCCGGGTGACCGAGTCGTCGATCTCGTTCATCAGCGACTCGGTGTCGATCGTGTACATCAGCCACCGGACGGCGCCTTCGAGGTACTTCGGGCCGACCGCCGTCAGCACCTCCTCCATCCACGGCACGTCGAGGCCGGCCTGCGCCAGCACCGGCGCGACGTCCCAGCTGGCCTGCACGTCGTGGTCGTCCAGCCAGTCGGTGAGCGTGTCCTCGCGGTCCGACAGCTCCAGCGGCGGCAGGTCCTTGTCCTTGTTCTTCTCCAGCCGCTCGACCGCGTCGTCCTGGAGCGCGACGATCTGGTGCAGCTTGGTCGCGTCGAGCGTGCCGTCGGCGAGCATCGCGAGCTTCGACCGCATCCCGGAGACCCGCTGCCGCAGCGTCGCCGCGGCCCGGACCGCCGCGGCCGCGGGGTTGTTCAGCTCGTGGGTCAGCCCCGCCGACAACGAGCCGAGGGCGAGCAGCCGCTCGCGCTCCCCCAGCGTCTCGTTGGTCCGCCGCATCCCCATCACGAAGCCCTCGATCAGGTGCACCGCCATCGGGAACCAGGTGTTCATCATCGTCGCCATCGTCTCGGCGCCGATCACGAAGAACTCCGACGGCTGCGTCACCTGCATGGTCGCGGTATACGACTTGTGGTCGTTGGCGCCGAAGAACGCATTGAAGGCGCCCGAGTACACCCCGCGCTGGCCGGTCCGGTTGATCTCCACGAGCTCGCCGTGCGAGAGCTTGCAGAGCCGGATCTCACCGGTCAGCAGGACGTAGCAACAGGTCGCCTCGTCCCCCTCGTTGAAGACGATCCCGTCGTGGACCTCCTCGACGTACCCCGCCTCGGACAGCCACTGCAACTGCTCGTCGTTCAGGCTCTCGAAGAGGAACAGCGTGCGCAGCTCGTCGGGAGTCAGCCGCCGCGGCGCAGGAGCTTGGTCAGTCATCAGAGCATCTCCAGGTATCGGTGCACCAGTGTCACGGCCATCGCCCCGTCGCCGACCGCCGACGCGACCCGCTTCACCGACTCGGCCCGTACGTCGCCGGCGGCGAACACGCCCGGCATGCTCGTCTCGAGGTGGTACGGCTCCCGCTCCAGCACCCAGCCCGGCGGTCTGCCGTGCAGGTCCGGTCCGGTGAGGACGAAGCCGCGCTCGTCGCGGAGCAGGTCACCGGGCAGCCAGTCCGTCCGCGGCGCCGCGCCGATGAACACGAACATCCATTCCGTGTCCACCTCGCGCTTCTCCCCGGTCTCGCTGTTCAGCAGGGTGAGGTGTTCCAGGTGCTCCGAGCCCAGACAGGAAACGACCTGCGTGCAGGTGTGCACCTCGATGTTGTCGATCGCGTCGATCTGATCGATGAGGTACGACGACATCGTCGCGGTGAGCGATGGTCCCCTCACCAGCATATGCACACGCTTCGCATGCCTGGAGAAATAGACCGCGGCCTGGCCGGCCGAGTTCGCCCCGCCGATGATGTAGACCTCGGCACCGGCACACGCCGGACCCTCGGTGGTGGCCGATCCGTAGTAGATGCCGCGGCCGCACAGGTCGTCGACGCCGGGCGCCTGGAGCGTCCGGTACGAGACCCCGGTCGCGAGGATCACCGAATGCGCCGAGATCTCGCTGCCGTCCGCGAACCGGAGGCGACGGGCGTTCCCGAGCGTCTCCAGCCCGACCACCTGACGGGTCGTCAGCAGCTCGGCCCCGAACCGGACCGCCTGCCGCCGCGCCCGGTCGGTCAGCTGCGCGCCGGACACCCCGTCCGGGAAGCCAAGGTAGTTCTCGATCCGGCTCGACTGCCCGGCCTGGCCGCCGGTCGCCAACTGCTCGACCAGGACGGTCCGGAGGCCTTCGCTGGCGCCGTACACCGCGGCCCCGAGGCCGGCCGGTCCGCCGCCGACCACGACCAGGTCGTAGAAGTCCTGGGTGGGCGCGGTGGTCAGCCCGACCTTCTCGGCCAGCTCGGCCTCGGACGGCGCGACCATCACGCTGGCGTCGGGCGTGATCACGACCGGCAGCGTCGTACCGTCGACGTCGGCCGCGTCCAGGAGTCGCCTGGCCTCGTCGTCGTCGACGTTCAGCCAGCGGTACGGCACGGCGTTCCGGGCGAGGAAGTCGCGGGCCGCGAACGACGGCGCCGACCAGCGGTGGCCGATCACCCGGGTCTCGTCGCCGGACGGCTCCGGGGTCGCCCTCCACAGGTCGAGCATCGCGTCGACCACCGGGTACAGCTTCTCCTCCGGCGGGTTCCACGGCTTCAGCAGGTAGTGGTCCAGGTCGACCACGTTGATCGCCTGGATCGCGGCGTCGGTGTCGGCGTACGCCGTCAGCAGCACCCGGCGGGCCAGCGGGAACAGGTCCATCGCGGCCTCGAGGAACTCGATGCCGGACATCTGCGGCATCCGGTAGTCGGCCAGCAGCAGCGCGACCGGCTCGCCGCGCAGCTTCAGCTCCTTCAGCGCGTCGAGCGCCTGCGCCGGGCTCTCCGCCCGGACGATGCGGTTGTCCTCGCCGTACCGGCGGCGGAGGTCACGGGCTATCGACCGGGAAACGCCGGGATCGTCGTCCACGGTGAGGATCACCGCGCGGGTCGTTGACGCTGTCATGCCTCCTTCATACCAGCGGATGCCTACAAACAGGGATCGGTAATCCACAGGCCCACACCCGGTCCGCGAGGGGCTGACACACGAACCGGGTGCGAGGGGCGGCCTATGGCACCGCGTCGTGCACGGCTGCCGGGGCGGCGCAGCCGTCGCCCGGCCTGCACTCCCATTAAGTAGAGACCTTCCATAACTCCACGTCAACACACACCAACGGCGGGTACCCGACGCCGTCGGATACCCGCCGTTCAACTGACTCAGCCCTGCGGGGAGGTCTCCAGCTTGTACTTCGGTACTGCCACTCGCACCTTCGCGGCCGTCGTGCCGGACGGTACGGCGATGGTGCCACGCGACACCCACTGGGTGAGGTTGCCGACGATGGTCGCGACTGCCTGCTGCGTTGGGGCGTCGACCGTCACGTTCCAGTTCGACGGGCAGCGGGCCACCAGGAAGCAGCCGTACGCGAACGTCGACCCGTTCAGCACGCGCGCACCGGACGGGGCCGTGTAGACGGTCGTTTCCATCGGCGCGAGGCGACCGTTCGTGTGGCAAGTCGCGTTCCCGCTGGCCACGGTGGTCTGCCCTGGCTGCTTGTAGAGCGCCGGCCAGACGTCGTCGACCTCACCGGCGATGAAGCCTTTGAGCTTGGTTCCAGTCGGGACGCCGTTGAAGAACCAGCCGCTCGTCGTCGTCAGATCGCCGGCGGTCACCGCGCAGATGTAGTCCGCACCCAGCAGCGGCTGCGACGCGTACGCATCGCCCTGGTACCGCCAGGTCGTCGAGTTGTAGCCGTCGGTGTACCGGTCGATGTCCCACGCGCGGCGCGTCTCGTCGGTGAAGGTGATCTGCCGGTACGCCGTGTTCGCGCCGAGGTTGGCGACGTTGACGCCGCGGGCGATCGCCTGACTGATCGCGGCCCGCATCCGCAGCGAGTAGTACTCGTCGTGGCCGGGCAGGAACAACGTACCGGCGCGGTCCTTCAACTGACCGCCGTACTGGTCGAGGTCGTTGTCGGTCCAGTACGTGACGTCCAGGCCCTTCGACTCGGCCCAGAAGATGAGGCCCTGCTCGAGGGTGAGGTACTGGCCGGAGCCCTGGCCCTCGTCGTACGGACGGTCGAAGCTGAGCCGACCAGAGCCGGTCGTGACACTGGTGTAGAAGTTCCGGCCGCCGTACGCGTTGTACGCCGCCCAGGTCGCGGTCGCCTGCTGGATCAGCAAGGCGTGCTTCGTCCCGGTGTCGTCCCGGACGGTCAGAGGTGCGTACGTCGCCTGGACGCCGTCGCTGATCTTGATCAGATACGTGCCCGGCGCCCAGTCCTTGTCGATCGGGATGCTGAGCGTCTTGGTCCAATCCGCCGCCGACACCATGTTCAGCGGCTTGCCGTCGGCCGTCGTACCGCCGATGGTCGCCTTCGGCTGCACCACGGTCGGTACGTTGTCCTGCCGCCAGATTTCTCGCGCGCCGAGGCCGGCGTAGTACCCCATCCGGTACGCGACGACGCTGACGTTGTTGCCGGAGGTGACCTTCAGGTCGACGGTGTCGCCGCAGGCCGCCGAAACCTTGGTCAGGTAGGCCGCCAGATCGGAGCTCGCGGCCGTCGAGATCACCCAGTCGGCCGTACCGGCCTGGGCGTTCTCGGCGCTCATGGTCGGCCAAGTCGTCGGACAGCCCGCGGCCGGCCCGGCAACCGCATCCTCGGCCAGCGCCGGCATCTCGGCCGGCGGCGCGATGTACGTGACGTTGGTGGAGCCCGACGTCAGCAGGGTGCCGGTCGACGTCGTCGCCTGTACGTTCAGGCTCATCGTCCCGCCGAACCGCGACAGCTTGACGCCGTTCACCGGGATCCCGAGCCGGGCCCCGGCCGCGACGTTGATCGGCGCCTTCGGCGTCCACGTCGCGAACCCGCCGCTGACGGCGAGCGTGCCGTTGACGGTCGTGTATGGGCCGGTCGCGTCGGTCGGCAGCTGCATCCGTACGGCGGCCAGCGTTCCGGCGCGGGTGATCGTGGCCTGGTAGACGAGGTTCGTCGTCTGGCCCGGGATCGGGTTCGACGCGACCACCGCAACCTGCGGCGTGTACGTGCGGATCGGCTGCAGGACGCCCGCACCGGACGTGATCACCTGGTTCGCCGTACCCATCGACTTGAAACCCAGGGTCCACGGACCACCGGCCGGCAACTTGAGCCCGTACAGCGGGATCGCCAGCCGAGCACCGACCGCAACACTGGTGGCCCGCGCCGGCCGCCAACGCAGTACCGTCGAGGTCACCGAACTGACAGTGCCGTTGATCGAGGTAATGCGGCCGGTGCTGCCGGCCGGGATCGCCATCGTGACCTCACGGATGGCGCCGGCCTTCACGACGGTCGCACGGAAGGTCAGCGTTGTGGTCCCGGTGGTCGCCTGCGTCGCGGTAACCGAAACATCCGCCGCAGCCGCGTCAGCGGCCCGATCAACGAACACGACCACAACAGCGGCCACAACCAGAGCAAGGGCTGCTACGAGCAGCTTGCGAAACATTCATTCCCCCAGGGAACAGGCGACGGTGACAGGTTTCCCCCGCGGAAGAGTAAGGAACAAAACCCCTTTGCGGTGATTCCGTTGCCCATCCGAGACCAAAACGGCCCAGACCGAAACCCTACGCACCGGTACGACAACGGACAGCCAACAAACTCCCTGCACTGCAACGAGCTTCGACCGCTTGGGAAGTCGTCGAGGCCATTAGTCGCGAGCCTTCAGTCAGCGCTGGCAACGGTCAACGCCCTCACGGAAAACAGGTCCTGCATGCAGGCTGCGCCGCCGCTCCGTCAGCTAGGTCCCAGTGGAGACGACCGGCGCCTCCTGCCAGAGCCAGCCTCTTGCGCTAGCGCCTTCGGCTCTCTCGCAGACACGCTGGCGTAGGGATCGGACCATGGCCGACTGGATAGATCCAGCGTCCAGTCGGCACTGGCGTCCACAGTCAGCAGGGCGCCATCATCCCGCCTGAACTCGACTGGTCCAGTCTCGGTGGGCGGCTGGTCCGCGACCTGGTGATGGAACGGCGGATGAACGCACAGCAACGGCCGGGGATCGTGTCGATCAATGCGGGGACACCGGGCTTCTTGCGCCTCCGGCCCGCTCCGCTTGACGAGCGCCTCGCCCACGCTCAACGCCGAGGAGCCTGTTCAACAGTTCGCGATCGACCGCGGGAAGCTATCGGCGCGGGGCCTCGTAGACGAGTTTGAACCGGTTGAACGCATCGGGCCAAGGCGCATCTGTGGGCAGCACCGGCGCCAGCGCCTCGAACACCCGGCGGACCGCTTGGCCCTCGTACTCCGACAACCGCGGGGTCGCCTGCAACACAGCACCACCCGACGCCAACTCGACCGCGTTCGCGAACGCCCCACTCGTACGAACCGCATTAATGCCGCCCAGCCGCTGCAGAACGCCCGCCGACGTGACCGTCAGCCACGAGTAGCCCCGAACCTGCGAGTCCGACAACGGCAACGTCTCCTCCGGGAAAGTCGCCCTCGAGACCTCAAGGGGTGTGCGCGTCCCGGCACCGCTCGTGTCATCGGCAAGGAACCCGAACACAGCCGGCCACCGGTCGGCCTGCGTGAGCAGAAACTCTCGCCACGACTCAGGTACCTCGTCTGGGATCGGATCGGTGTCACCCAGCGTGCCAACGGTGTACGTAGCGTCCAGTCGTAACCACTGCCGCGCTTCCGGCGGACGTTGCCGGTAAGCCGATATCGTCAGACTCGGGACTCCTGCATGTCCGAACCTGTTCAGGGTCGAGAACTTCGCCGACATCTCCACAGACACCTCCGTGGCATGCGACAAGAACCGCTCCCAATTCTTCGGCGACCACGCGCGCAGCGACTTCGACAACCGCCGCTCCCCCTGCCCGATCACCAGTAACGAACACCATCGCGAGCCAACCGGTCCAAACGGCCCACCCGTCGGATCATGCGGCCCCTTCGACACCAAACCCTTCGCTGGGAACTCGGCAATGAACTCTCCCGCAAGTTGTTTTGCCGCCGCCGTGAACCAATCCACAACCCGCGGACCCACCTCGGCAGAACCTTCCGGCAGCAGATAGTCCAACTCCGCGCGGAACCCACGCGCAGACTTCAACCGTGTCGCCTCATCTGCCGCCGTCATCTCATCAGCCAAGCACAATCGCGAGCCGTTCAGGTCGCCGCGCAACCCGAACGATGTCAGGTACGGGCCGACCGGAGAACAGGTCACACCGGCCAGCACCCCCGTAACAAGAGCCCCTGGCAGCAACCAAGCGCAGTAGATTAGCAGGGCGGACAAGCACTATGGTCTCCGAAAGAATGATCGCGGCAGGCTGAGGCCCAGCCTAGGCGCAGCGCTCACGGTCGACGGTATGCGCTCCCTACCGAGCCCGGACCCGCCGACGCTCAATTCCGCAGATCCTGCCGACTACCACCAGCCGGAGTTGGAGCCGGATTCGTAAGACGGACCATCCGTCGCCCCGACGGTTCGACCGAAGCGTTCCTCTGAAACATCAAGCGCAAGATACAGCAGAGATTCTGCTCCCTGACTAGCCGTTGATGTGAACGCCGAGAAGGATGCATTCCCTTCAAGCATCTCTGTCCACCGTTCTTCGCCGGAAAGGACGCAGGCGCATCGAGCATAAAGAAAGAAGTCAGCCGATTGGTCCATCACCGAGCCGTCCGAAAGTCTCGCAGGGACTTCCGCGTAGGCCCTCCGGTCGATATCGAATAGTCTCGCTGCGAGCCAGCGCTGGAAGGTAGCAAGTCGCGACTCTGGAAGCGTCTCAAGCGCGGTCCGCACCTCCTCAAGCCGGAGCTCGACGGCCTGCTCCGATGAGACATCACCGCGGCCAACAATGGCCCACATATTCTCTTGACTAGAAGAGTCTCTGCTGAATCCATTGGCGCGCATTGTAAATAACCTTCCCAGGCGACTCAAGTTCATTGCTGAGCGGGACGTTCATCTTCTCCAGTCCCGATTTGAAGATATATTCAGCTCGAAAGAGGTCGTCATTCGAACCGCATACATGAATGCAGATAGCATCCTTGGGATCATCGATGCGACCCTTACTTACGTGCTCCAATAATTGCCGAGCAAAGTTGTTCATCTTTCCAACATATGCCATCCCCGGATTGGCCAAGTCATCGAAGATATAGACTCCCTGATTCTTTCCACAGTTGTGCACCAAAACTGGAGCATCCTCGGCGAGCACATAGTACGTGCGGATGTCGCGACGGTGAGGTTGTACGCCGTCAGATCTTTAGTACTGATCGTGCTGCCCAAGACCGTAACAGCGTCACCGTCGGTGCTGCGGAGTTGGTCTCCCGGCCGTAAGTCGATCGCGTAGACCCATACGCCGCGGTTCGTTACCCAGAACGGGTGCTTGTCGGTCGCGTCGATCGTGCTCCCGTTCGATAGCCGTATCGCGACCATCGTGTGAACGCCATCGTGTCTGATGAGGTCGATCACCTTCTTGGACGCTGTAACGCCAGTGACTGGATCCGTGGCAACGACCATGTCACCGAGGGCGACGTCTTTGATCGCCTTACTCGACCCATCGGCCATCTGCACGCGCGTGTCGCCAGTGAAACTGTTCACCCTGCACGCCTCACCGAGCAACTTCGGCGCTACCTTTGATAGCACCTTCGGCAATGCCTAGGATGCCGCCTCGCTCACCCCGGCCTCCACCACCTTGGCGCCGGTACGCCCTAGGCCGGCTCCAGGAATGGGGATGCCGACAATTTCGCCTGCCGTGTAGGACTTGGAGTCGGTGTCTGCTCCGTTCTTCGCGGCGAAGTCGTCGTAGGCCGTGCCGAGCCCGCCGCCTCCGAGCACGTGGTAGATCGGCGCCAGCGGGCCTTGTTCCACGGCTTCAACGGTCTTGATGGTTCCGCTGACTGCTCCGCTCAGGAAGTTGTTGGTCGCCTTGGTGACCGAATCTTCTCTTGCGCCGACTGGGGTGGCGCCGTCCAGGGTGCAGCCTGTGCCGCAGCGTTGGAGGTTCTCAGTCGTGAATCCTCCGCCGCCGCTGGAGTCGAGGGCGTTCATGTGGCCGTTGAGTTCGATGCGGCTGATGGGGTTGCCGCCACCGAACATGTACCGGTTGGTGTTCCACGGATCAGAACCGAGCGACAGGTCGGACAGTGCGCCGTTGAACATGTCGCGGGTGAGGAACCGGTTCAGGCCGGGGTTGTACTCGCGGAAGCCCATGTCGTAGGTGCCGGTGGCGCCGTTGAAACGGGCGGAGTTGAACCGGTAGGGGTTGACGATGTCGGCGTCATCGGTCGCGGTGCCGGTGATCTTGTCGTCACCCGTCGTACCGACGTTGTCCGGCTGGCCGTAGGCCGTGTAGCGGTAGGTCGAGGTGGTGGAGCCGGTCGAATCGGTCAGGGTTTCGACGTCGCCATGCGGGTTGGTGCCATAGAACGACTTCTTCGACGTGGTCCCGTTCACCGGGGAGTCGACCAGCGACAGGTTGTCGCCGCCGGCGCCGTACGAGTACGACTTGGACGTCTTCCACGTCCCAGCCGTGTCCTCCTCTTCCTCGGCGGTGACCTGGTTCGCTAGCCCGACGAACGTGTACCGGGTGGTGATCGACTGCGCGGTGCCGACCTTTTCAGACTCCCTTGGCCAGGCACTGCACAAGTCCCGAAGGCGGGCAGCGTGGTATTCGCGGACTATCACCTTCATCGTGCCGGCAGCCATCCGCCAACGTTTTCATTAGCGACCATGAACAATATCCCAGGCTTCTGCACCCGGGAGCTCAACTGCTTTCGCCCAGGACAGCTTCAGGAATCCTGGTCCCCTACACGCCGACCGGGCATGCCTCGTGAATCCGATCTAACGAACCGCGCACATTCCGGCGAAATGATATCTAGAACTTCCAGGCACGCCTCAGTGAAGGCCGCCGGGCCAAACACAGCCTCACGCACAAGTAACCATCCGCCCGCGGCCGCTTCCTCAAGGCATCGTGTCCCGAACTCGTCATCGCGGTAGCTCGCGGCCTGCACCAAGTGAAAGAGCAGATCGAGAATTGCGACACGGACATTCTCGGGACGTTCGTCGATCAGAGACGCCAACAACACCGAGATAGTGGGTTCAGCTGCGCTGACGATGTCATCCTGCACGAAGACATGGTTCTCCACCATCTCCCAGAGTCGCTGCCTCTCACTCGGCCGTCCGTCGGCGATGAACTCGGTCAACTGCTGACCGAATCGAGTCGCCGGACCGTCGAGCAGCAGATACCTCGACCAGTCCACCGCTCCGATGACCACATCTGCGACGCTCAATTCCCGCTCCTCAGTAATTGGTCCCACGCCCCGCCCGTGTCGCCCTGCGTGCCTGCAGGAAACAAGGACGGTGGGTACTTCGGCTGGCAGACCACGCACACGTTGATCGGTTGCCAAGTCACCTGGCCTGTCGCGGCATCGCGACGCCATCCAAACGGTCGACTCATCTGCCCGCCTGGTTCGACCGCCTGAGCAGCATCCTCAGCATGGACGCCTCCTCGCCGCGATCCAACAGTCTCGATTGTGCCATCCGCCCGCCTGACACTGACGTATACGGCACTTGACCGATCGGGAGCGCCGGACGGCTTTAGCACGGGTCGTGGATCCGGTACTGCCCTCACACCTTCTGCAGCCCCGTCGATGACGTTGCCAGCGACCTTTTCGGCCGCGACGACGCCGCCTTTCTCGCCGAGTCTTACACCGACGCCGACTGCGCCACCGGTGGGGATGACCATAGGCCCGAAGATGCGGCCGACTTCGTAGGCGCGGCTGTTGGTGTCCACACCGGCGCGGCCCTCGATCATGTTGCGGTAGACCTGGCTCGCCAAAGGGAGCCCGGTGGTCTTGTGCAGCAAGCTCGGTGTCACCGGTCCGGCGACTGTGTTCTCGCCGAGTTCCAGGACACCTTGCACCGTGCCGGCGCCGATGTTCTTCCAGGTCTCCTTGACCTGCGCATTGTGGTCTTCGCTCGATGTCGTGATCGGCAGACCGGTCCACCCGGTCGACGACGTGCCCCCGGTGCCCTCATCAGAGTTCAGATGACCGTTCAACTCGATGCGGCTGATGGGGTTGCCGCCGCCGAACATGTACCGGTTGGTGTTCCAGGGGTCGGTGCCGAGTGACAGGTCTTGGAGGGCCCCGTTGAACATGTCGCGGGTCAGGAACCGGTTCAGGCCCGGGTTGTACTCGCGGAAGCCCATGTCGTAGGTGCCGGTCGCGCCGTCGAAGCGGGCGGAGTTGAACCGGTAGGGGTTGACGATGTCGGCGTCATCGGTCGCGGTGCCGGTGATCTTGTCGTCGCCGGTGGTGCCGATCTTGTCCGGCTGGCCGTAGGCGGTGTAGCGGTAGGTCGAGGTGGTGGTGCCGGTGGTGGCGTCGGTGAGGGTTTCGACGTCGCCGTGGGGGTTGGTGCCGTAGTACGACTTCTTCGACGTGGTGCCGTTGATTGGGGAGTCGACCAGGGACAGGTTCTCCCCGGACGCGCCGTACGAGTACGACTTGGAGGTCTTCCAGGTGCTGGTGGAGTCGAGCTCTTCCTCGGCGGTGACCTGGTTCGCGAGGCCGACGAACGTGTACCGGGTCGAGATCGACGCCGCGGTGCCGACCTTTTCGGACTGGTTGACCACGCGGTCGAACGGGTCGTAGGTCTGGTTGCGGGTGAACGTCGGCGTGCCAGTCGTGTCGAACTTTTGCTGGCGGGTCAGGCGGTCGTAGCCGTCGTAGGCGTTCTGCTCCACCACCTGCGCGCCCACATCCGACGTGGTCGCGCGACCGAACACGTCGTAGCGCTGATTCACCGTCGTCGACCCGGTGACCGTTTTGGTGAGGCGGTTGCGGTCGTAGGTCATGGTCGACGTGGTGGCGCCGATAGTTTGTTTGGTGGTGTTGCCGGCCGCGTCGTACTCGTACGCCTCGTTATCGCCCTTCTCGACACCCGTCTTCGTGACCGCCGCGAGCTGCCGGGCCGGCGTGTAGGTGTCGGCCGAGGCCTGGTCCAGATACGCCGACGAGTTCGCTTGCAGGACCTTCTCGACGTCGAGTGAGCGGTCGCCGTCGAGGTTGTAGTACAGCGAGTGAGACGAGACGAGCTTGCTGCCGCTGGTCTTCTCGGACAGGATCCGCTGCAGGCCGTCCTCGTGATACGTGAACGAAGCAACGTTGCCGTTGGGTTTGGTGATGGTGGAGCGCCAACCACGCGGGTCGTAGGTGTAGGACCAGGTGTCCGTGCTCGTTGACGCCGAGCCGGCCTTGACGGTGTCGACCAGGTTGCGGACGTCCCACGTGTAGCCGGTGTAGCGCGACACGCCGACGGTGTTCGCGTCCGCCGGCCGCTGGGCATTGGTCGACAGGACGTTGGAGTCGAGGTCGTAGGTGTAGTCCGTGGTCGCCTTGCTCGTCGCGCCCTTCAGCTCCTCGACCTTCGACGTGCGGCCCAGGCCGTCGGTAGTGACCTTGTAGGTGTCGGTGGCGGCGTTGGGGTTGTTGTCCTTGACCTCGGTCTGCTGACCGTTCTGGTCGTAGTTGTAGGTGAACGACCGGTTGTCGACAGGGTTGCTCGAGACCAGCTTGATCGCGTCCGCGGACACCACACCCGTCGCCGACGGCGCCAAGGTGATGGTCTTCGCGACGCCGTTCGGGAAGCTGTAGTTGCCCAGGTTGACCCACGGGGTGGCTGCGGTGCAGGCCTTCTGGTCGACGGTCTTGGTCGCGGACCCGGTGGAGTGGTTGATCGTGTACGTCGCCGCGGTGGTTGCGTCGGTGGCGACCGGGCAGGAGGCATACACGTCGAACGAGCCCGCGACATCGGGCAGGACCCGCCAGCTGAACGTGTCCGTCGAGCCTGTTGCTGCTGCGTGGGTCAGGTAGTTGGCGCCTTGGGTGTTGGTACCGCCGGCGACAGGTGTCCATGTACCGGTCGACGTCGTCTGCCAGGTGTCGGCGTTGTCGACGATGTCGACCGGCTGCTGCGCTGCGGTGTCAGACCGGGCCTGCAGGGCGCCGTCGGGGTAGTAACCCCACGCCTGCGTGCGCTTCGCGTCATCGCCGGGCACGGTCAGCGTACGGTCGGTCTGCTGGCCCAGCTGGTTGTAGCCGTAGGTCGCGGTGATCTGCCACGGGTCCGTGGAAGTCTTGATGTCACCTGAGCCGTAGTAGGTGAAGTTCGTCCACTGCGCACCCGACGACCCAAAGGTCGGCTCGGACTGGGCCTTGATCTCTCCGGTCGGGTAGTACTGGATGAACGTGCTCGATGGCGTCTTGTACAGCGTGCTGGCGGTGTCGAAGGCGGACTTGTTCTGGATCGGCCGGTTGTTCTTGTCGTACACGGTCTCGGAGTACAGACCACTCGGCCGGGTCTGACGAGTGACGTTGCCGACCTCGTCGTACGCCGACTTGGTGACCCACTGTTCCTGGTGACCGCCGATCGCGGTGTGCGGGACGCTGACCTCGATCGGCCGGCCGACCTCGTCGTACTTGGTCGTCTTCGTGTGACCGGTCTGGTTGATCTCCGCGGTGACCAGACTGTCGGCGTCGTACACCGTCTTGTTGGTGTAGCCGGCCGCATCGGTGACAGCGGTGGGACGGTGGTTCAGGTCGTAAACCGTCTTGGTGGTGTAGTCCGTTGCGGGCGATGCGTTGCGCAACGGGTCGATCACCGTGGTCTGGTTGCCGACCTCGTCGTACTCGTAGGTCGTGGTCGGCGTCTTCGTGACGCCGTTGTCGACGAACGGGGTCTCGACCTTCAGAACCTGACCGATCCGGTCGTAGGTGTACTTCGTGACGAAGTCGTTCGGGTCGGCCGTGGTGGTGACGCCCTTGGGCGCGGTCTCGGTGACCTTCCGGCCGAGCACGTCGTAGGTGTAGGCCAGCTGCCGGCCGGTCGTGTTGTTGTCCGGCAACGTCTTGGTCAGCAGGTTGTCGGCGGCGTCGAACGTGGACACCGACTCCGCACCGTTCGGCGCGGTCTCCTTGGTGACGTTGTCGTTCAGGTCGTAGTCGGTCGCCGTGGTCCGCACCACGGTCCCGTCATAGGGCGTGGTGACCTTGGCCGGGCGGCCGAACGCGTCGTACTCCGCCGTCGTCAACCGCTGCTGCGCGTCCTTGACCTGCAGCACGTTGCCGCGGACGTCGTAGGTGAAGTCGGTCTCCGCAAGCAGCGGATCGACGATCGCGGTCGGGAAGCCGCTGGCGTCGTACGTCGTGTACTGCGTCGCGTTCGACCGGGCATCGGTCGCCTTGGCCAGCGTGCCGTCCGCGTTGTACTCGTAGGCCGGCCCGAAACCGAGGCCGTTCTTCACCGTCTTGACGTTGCCGTTGGCGTCGTAGGTGAAGGTGTTCGACCGTCCGGCGGCGCTCGTCTTCGACATCAGCACGGTCGGCTTAGCACCGGTCGCCAGCTTCTGGTAGGTCAGCAGCACACCTGGCAGGTTGTTCTTGACCGCCATCGCGTCCTTCACGATGAGCGGATAGCCGGTGTCCGGGTCGTACTCCCAGGTCGACACCGCACCGTTCGGCTCCTGCAACCGGATGACGTTGTGGTCCTTGTCCCAGGCCAGCAACGTGGATTTAGTGCCACCGATAGCGTTCTGGTTCGCGTCGATGATGCTGGTCGTGCGGCCGAAGACATCGACCCGGTACGTCGTCACCGACGGTGTCGTCCCGTTGAGGTCGGTGACGGTCGCGACGAGGTCCTTGGCCGGCGACGAGTTCGGATCGGTGTAGTCGAACGTTGTGTCGTTGCCTCGCCGGTCGGTGTACTTCTTGGCCCAGCCCGCGAGCCTTGAGTTCTCCGTCGACGTGAAATAGTCGATCTTCGTCTCCGCTGTACGCGGGTCCTTGACCGAGATCAGCTTCGCGTTGCCGTTGGTCGAGGTCGAGTTGTAGGCGAGCTGGAACGCCTTGACCGGCGCACCTACACCGAACGTTGCCGTCGCCTCGTCGAAGTCGCCGCCGTCCTCGAGCTTGGTCAGCTGGTGCGAGCCGTTGTAGCTGAACTTCAAGGCCCGGTGAGAGATGTCACGGATCCACACCAGGCCGGCCGTGTCCCAACCAAGCCTCAGCACCTGCCGGTTACGGGCGTCGGTGACCGCCACCAGCTGGCCGTTGGCGTTGTAGCTGTACGACATCGTGTTGCCGTTGCGATCCACGACCGAGGACTGCCGGCCGGTGGCGGAGTTGAAGTAGAACCGGGTGCCGTCCGGACGGGTGAACACCCACCCATGCGCGTCGTCCGCAGTCTTGTCACGGCGCAAGTCAAGAGCGACACCGGCCGGCCGGGTATACGTCGTCTCCTGCGTGGTATCCGTGGCGACCCGGTAGAACTGCGTCGTACCATCACCGTCGATGAACGACACCACGTTGCTGTTGTTGACCAACAGACCGCTACCCACCCTGGCCAGCGTCGCCGCCTGCACCGACACCCCGTACCCGGCGCCGGCATCAAGGCCGTCCAGGGAGTTGTAGGCCAGCCGGACGAACGCGGACGGACCGATCGACGGGTTCGACAATGCGTCGTACGACCACACGACGTTGCCGTTGTAGAGGTTGGTCAGCAGTTGTGAGCCGCCACCTGTCTCCTCGCCGGCGTAGGACAGGTACTTCTCCAGCCCGAGCTTGTTCGAGGTCGGGTCCTCGACATACCGGTCCACGCACACCAGGCCCGAGATCACCACCGCGCAACCCTGCGACGGCATCGTTGTGTTCGCTGACGGGGGGTTCGTCTTGGAGTACCAGGCGGTGCCGGTCCACAAGTCGAGGTACAGGTGGTAGGCCTGCCGCTTCGTGCCGCTGTCGGAGTTGATCGGGACGTGGATCGGAAGCTGAAGCACCACCGATTCACCCGGCGCCAACGCCTTGCCCAGCGGCACGAAGTTCCGGCCGCTGGGCACCGTCAGGTCGTCCCAATTCGGGGTGTTGCTCGGAGTTGCCCACCGATACGACAACTGCAGGGTCGACGGCCACGCCTGGTTCGTCGTGTTCGTCACCGTGACAGGAGTCGTGACATCGGTATTCGGGTTGAACCGCTCAGGAATCTCGTCGGCCTGATAGGTCTCGGCCTGGTTCTTCGCCAGATGCTCGATCCACAACCGCGGCCGGAACAGCGTGTCCGGGGACTCACCGTTCGTGATGGACACCAACTGCTGACCCGTCGCGTCCGGCGCCTCGTTGCGCGTCTTCAGCAGCAGGCCGTGGTTGTCGCCCGGATTCTCGACCCAGGACTGCAGCTTCGTCAGCAGACCGGCCGAGGTGAGGGTCAGTCGTTGCGCGTTGCCGTCGGGGCGGACCGACCCCAGCAGCGCGGACGAGTCATAGTCGCCACCGGGCGTGGTCCAGTTGATCGTGGAGGTTGCCTGGTTCCAGGTCGCTTCGGTTTCGACGAAGTCCCGGTTCAGCCCGAACAGGTCGAAGTCCGCCCGGCCGGTGCCCGAACCGTAGTTCGAGTACAGCTCCACCCGCGCGTCGGTGACCTTCGTGCCCTGCTTGATCGCTGACGTGTCGAACTTGAAGACCCCGCGCTCGTCGCCGTACGTGGGGTGGTTGTTGCCGACCTGCACCCAGTACCGGGTGTTCCCCGTGCCGCCGTCCGGGCGTGACAGGTTCGTGTTCTGGTACAGCGAAGCATTGGCCAGCGTGGTGTCGGAGATGCCGCCGGTGATGTCGCCACTGAAGGACTGCAGGATGCGGCCCTCACGCGGAGTGGTCACGGTCTGCACGTTCGAGGCGGCCTTGCCGTTCGACGCCCCGTCGCCCACCAGCCGCGCGACGACCCAGTAGTTGTAGGTCGCCGGATCCGGATCACCCGTGCTCTTCACAGTGGACGGTTTCGCGGTGTCGTCGGTGAACGACGTCACGTCCGGCGGCACCGTCCCGACCAACTCCATCGCGGCCGGCGACGTGGTCGAGAAATAGTCACCGACCGGCGTGGCACACGTGTTCCCGGGCAGCGCGCGGCAGCCGCGGAAGATCTGGTACTCGACCAGGTCGTCGTCATCGGCCGGCGTCGGGTCGACGTACTTGCTCCAGGTCAGCTCCGGCCCAGAGGCGTTGATCGTCGACGGCGGGTTCAAAGTGACACCCGGCTCGTCGTACGTGATCGTCAAGTTCGGCCGCGCGGCGGTTTCCCCACCGAAGGTGTCCTCGCTCGCGGAGTAGTACAGGCCGCCGGCCGGCGCGGTCGCCGGGTTCTCGTCGACGGCCTTGAGCATCACGCCGTAGTTCGGCGACGAGCCGTTGATCCACGACTGGACGTAGGAGCCGAGACCATAGGAGTGCCAGCCGTCGCGGTCGCCGGCCTGCTTGGTCGCCGTCGAGTACTTCGTCCACTTCATCGCGTCCGCGATCGGGATCGTCAACGCCTGGGGCGACTGCTGCCGCGTGATCTTCACCTGCGTTGTGCTGCCCGGACGCGAATGGATCGTGCCCAGCGTGTACCACAAGTCACCGCCCGGGCCCGGCGTACCGGCCGTCTGGTTCCAGGTGACGTTCTGCGAGGTCACCTGACCGTCGGCTGTCGCGCCGACGAGCGTGGTTGGCAACTGGCCGCGCACGCTGTTCGGGTAGTAGTGCCCCTGCACCTGATAGTCGCCGTCGCTGGGGACCCGCGCGTTCCAGGTGAAGGTGTCCGGTGTGGTGCCGGTTGGGGCATACGAGAACCAGCCGTTGATCGCGGACGCGTTGGACTGGGCCTTCCACGAGCCTTCGTACGACGACGACAGGGTGTCCTGGTCGTCGACCTGCACGATGTTGGTCGCGTACGTCCCGTTGAAAGCCGTGTTCATCGAGGACCAGGTGGCCGTCGACTCCGACCAGTCCTGCGTCACCTTCACCGCAGAGAACGGCAGTTTGAAGTCTCCGCCGAACCCGCCGCCGTAGTGCAGGTTCAGATCCGCCGACCGGATCGTCGTGCTCGCCGGAATCATCGACAGGTCGAACTTCACCAGACTCCGCCACGTGTTGTGCGACGCGTCATCACCGACCAGCATCGTCGAGTTCGTGCCATACGTCGTCGACGCGTTCGCCTCGGAGATCGACGTGTCCTGCGCGGCCGCCGGATCCGGAACCACCACGATCGTCGGGTCGATCACGATCGGGAACACCCGCTCCTTGGCCGTCAGCCAGGACTGATCCGGCTTCAGCGTCAGCAGCGTCTTACCGCCCTGCTGGCTGACCGTCTGCGTGATCTTCTCCGAGTACCCCGGCTGTCCCAACCGGTTCGCCGCCGACGAGTCGTACATGTTCGGCGCCGGGATCACATACTTCGGACGCGTGTCACCGTTCTTCTTGAAGAACCCGATCGACCCGTCCGGCTGCGCCTTCGCCGTCAACCCGCTGGTGTGCAACTCGAACGTGTACTCCTCCGCGGCATCGGCAGCAGCCGTCAGTACAACGGTCTCCTTCACGCCCGTGCGCGACACGTAGTACCGCACGTCCGCCGTACCGAACACGTCCGCGAACGCCACCGACGAATCCTTCACCAACGGCGTCAACGGCCGCTTCTCACCCGCCGCGCCCAGCCCGATCGACGTACCGTCCGCCTCGAACGTCAGCAACCGATCGCTGAACTTCCCGAACCGCGTCCGGAACGTGTTCTTCGAGTTCTCGAACGAGTCGTCGCCCGACCCCGGCGTGACCGTCGTGTCGACGTTCTGCCACTTGCCCTTGGAATCCTTGTAATGCACAGGTTCCGTCGACAACTCAACCTGCGTCGTACCGTCCGACATCCGGTAACTGGACGACGACTCCGTACGCCGATCCTCCAACTCCCGCACCCGTGTCGGCTTCCCAGCCGCGGAAGACGTCGTCGACGCCTTCGCAACCCGCGCGGGCAAGGGCGGCGCCAGCGGACCTACCGCCGCACGAGCCACCTGCGGCACGGCGACCTGCACAGCCTCCGGTGGATGCGCAAGAGCAGTAACTGGAACTCCGAATGAAGCCGGGAGAGACAGGACGAGGGCATACGTCAGCAACCTGCGGGCGCGGCGCATCGACACTCCAAAGCTGGGCGGATTCCGGCGCACCCCGAGCGACACCGGCAATGTCAGGAAGATTTGTATCGTTCGAATCCATTGCCTGCAACCCCACTGCACGTTGATGCAACGACACGCTGATCAGACTCTCCCGGACGTTTCTGCCGTGCTATTGGAGGCAGGTGAAGCACGGCCAGACGTGCCCGCAGCGAGAACACAGTCCGTCGGTGGTCGGGGGTGGGAGCCAGACGGTGGGGGTTGTGGGGGTGGTGTGGTCCGTTGGTGGGGGCGGTAGGGGTGCGGGGGTCCAGTGGAGCTGGGTGCGGGCGTCGGGGGCGTGGGTGGCCAGGAGGGCGGGGATGCCGGCGTCCCAGGTGGCGGTGCTGGGCCACGGGCCGCGCCAGCGGAGGGTGGCTGCGCCGTCGGACCACTCCACGCCCTCGGCGAGGATCGCGGTGGGGTTGGTGTGGCGGACCAGACGGAAGAGGCGGGCCTGGGGCTGCAGCGGGTTCACCTCTTCAGAGTTGCCCAGAACGCACTGCGGACAACAGGTGTTTGCTGTGGGCTGTGGGAACAGCCCACAGCCCCCATGCCCTTGTTTTGAACGGTTTTTGTCGGCGAGGGCTTGTAGCTTTGCCGGCACGCACCACATGAGCTCGAAGCGCGAACGGGGTGGTCCTGTGACTTTCGGTTCCCTACTGCGGCAGTGCAGGCAGACGGCCGGGTTGAGCCTGCGGCAACTGGCGGCACAGGTCGGGTACGACCACAGCTATCTGTCGCAGGTGGAGCGCGGGCAGCGGCCGGGCTCTGCCGACCTGGCGCGGCTCTGCGACGAGCACCTCGGCACTGCCGGGCGGCTGACTGCCACGTTTGAGCAGAGGCCTGCCCGGGCACGACAGCAGACCGACCCGTTGGAGGCAGCATGGCGCGGCCTGGTCGGGACACTCGGTGCTCCGCCCGAGCTGTTCAGCGAATGCCGTACGACGCCTCCGGCCGCGCTGCTGCCGGCTCTGGTGAGTCAGCTCCGTGGTGCGGACGGTGTGGAGGCAGCCGAGCTGAGTGCCCTGATCGCGGAGACGCTGACGAGGCTGGACGATCGCAGTACTGCGCGGCGCTGGTGGTGGGCCGCCCGTGCGGCCGCGGACCGTGTCGGTAACGGAGGGATCGTGCGGGCCAGGGAGACGCTCTGCGGGCTGGCCGAGCGCCGCGCGTTGCCCGAGCTTCTGGCGCTGGCGGACGAAGCGGTCGGCCTTGATCGGCAGAGCTATCTGCCACGGGCAGCACGCGCACTGGTCCTGGCTGAGCTCGGCCGGCGTCAGGAGGCACACAGCGCGTTGCAGGAGCTGATCGGCATCGGCGACGGTCTCGCGCCGACGTACCAGCAGCACTGGGCCGAGGGACGGGTGTGCACTCTCCTTGGGTACGGCGTGGCCGGCTGTGTTCTGCTGGAGCGCGCACGGGAGCTCTGCCCGGAGAGCTGGGTCGGCGACCGCGCCCGGCTGGACCTGTGCCTCGCCGAGTGCCTGGCGGTTGCGGGAGAGCCCGCAGCCGGTCTGGCGATGGCCCTGCGTGTGCTGGTGGAGCTACCGGACGAGTGGCACGACTTCTTGGTGTACGACGCTGCCGAGCACGTGCTGCACGTCGTACAGGCGCAGCCCGGGTCGGCCGAGCTGACGTGGTGGCTGGCGCGGAGTGGCCGGAGTGTGGGCGGCGGGTCGAGGTGGAGGTGAGGGCAGGGGTAGCGTGCGGTGAGTGACAGGCGAACAGCGGGCAACGGTAGTGACAGACGCATGGGACTACACGGTCGAGCTGCGGAGCGACCCGGCCAGCGCGGAGGCTCGGGCCGCCGTCCTCAAGGACCCTGCGTTCGGGCAGTCCTTCACGGACCACATGGTGGTTGCCAACTGGTCGGCCGACCGTGGCTGGCACAGCCCGAAGGTCACGGCGTACGCACCGCTCTCGCTCAGCCCTGCGGCTGCTGTCTTCCACTACTCGCAGGAGATCTTCGAGGGGCTCAAGGCGTACCGGCACGCTGACGGGTCGGTTTGGGCCTTCCGTCCGGACCGCAACGCTGCCCGATTCACTGCGAGCGCCCAGCGGCTGGCACTGCCTCAGCTGCCGGAAGAGGAGTTCGTCGCGGCCCTGCGTGCGTTGGTGACCGTTGACGAAGCCTGGGTGCCCTCGGCCGAGGACGGGGAGACCAGCCTGTACTTGCGGCCGTACATGATGGCCACCGAAGCCGCCCTGGCTGTCCGGCCTTCCAACGAGGTGCTGTTCGGAGTCATCGCCTCCCCCGCCGGCCCGTACTTCAACACCGGCCCCAAGCCCGTCTCGATCTGGCTGACCACCTCCACGATTCGCGCCACCCCGGGCGGGACGGGCGCGGCCAAGTGCGGCGGCAACTACGCGTCGAGCCTGGCCGGCCTGGCCGAGGCGGTCGCGAACGGCTGTGAGCAGGTCGCGTTCGTCGACGCCGTCGAGCACAAGTGGCTCGAGGAGATCGGCAGCATGAACATGTTCTTCGTGTACGCCGACGGCCGGATCGCCACGCCGGAGCTGTCCGGCTCGATCCTCGAAGGCGTCACCCGCGCCTCGGTCCTCGAGCTCGCCGCCGACCTCGGCCACCCGGTCGAGGAGCGCCGCATCTCCGCCGACGAGTGGAAGGACGGCGTCCGCTCCGGCGAGATCACCGAGGTGTTCGCGTCCGGCACGGCCGCGGTGATCACCCCGATCGGCCGCATCGCCTGGCCGGACGGCGACCTCACCATCGGCGACCACTCCGTCGACCACGGCGTCGGCCCGGTCACCGCGAAGATCCGCGGCACGCTGCTCGACCTGCAGTACGGCCGCACCCCCGACACCCGCGGCTGGCTCACCCGCCTGGCCTGATGCTGTTTGTCCCCGGCGCCGGTTAGGTTGGCACCATGGCGGCCAAGTCTCCGGCGATCGAGCTCGAAGTTGGCGAGCGGACCGTCCGCGTCTCGAACCCGGACCGGGTGTACTTCCCTGCCCGCGGGGAGACCAAGCTCGACCTGGTGAAGTACTACCTGTCGGTCGGCGACGGGATCGTCAACGCGCTCCAGGAACGGCCGTGCATGTTGCACCGGTTCCCCGAGGGGGTCGCGGGCGAGAAGGTGCACCAGAAGCGGCTGCCGCACGGCGCGCCGCCCTGGATGGAGACGGTCCGGGTGAAGTTCCCGCGGTACAACCGGACCGCGGACGAGCTGTGCGTCACCGAGATCGCACACGTGGCGTGGGCAGTGCAGATGTCGACGGTCGAGTTCCACCCGTGGAACTCGCGGCGCGCCGACACCGAGAAGCCCGACGAGTGGCGGATCGACCTGGACCCGATGCCCGACTGCCCGTTCGACCGGGTCCGCCGGGTCGCGCACACCGTGCACGAGGTGCTCGACGAGCTCGGCGCGGTCGGCTACCCGAAGACCTCGGGCGGCAGCGGGATCCACATCTACGTCCGGGTCGAACCGGCGTACGGCTTCACGGATGTGCGGCGGGCCGCGCTCGCGTTCGCGCGCGAGGTGGAGCGGCGTACGCCGGAGGACGTGACGACGACGTGGTGGCGCAAGGACCGCGACCCGCGGCTGGTCTTCGTCGACTACAACCAGAACGCCCGCGACCACACGATCGCCAGCGCGTACTCGGTGCGCGGCAACCCGGAGGGAACGGTGTCGACCCCGATCCGCTGGGACGAGGTCGACGACGTGAACCCGAAGGACTTCACGATCGCGACAGTCCCTCAGCGGTACGCCGAGCTCGGCGACCTGCACGCGACGATCGACGACCACCCGTTCTCGCTGGACACCCTGATCGAGTGGGCGGACCGCGACGAACGCGAAGGCGCCGAGGCCCCACCCGAGGACTAACCGGTCAACCCGTGGTGGAGGAGGTCGGTGAGCGTGTCGATCGCTGTCTCGTCGGTGATCGTCTGCCCGTTCGACGGGTTCACCACGAGCCAGGTGTAGGCGAAGCCCTCCAGGAGGGCGTCCATCGCGGAGATCGCGACCAGCGGATCGGCCGGTGGGTTCGGTAGGTGGGAGAAGTGCTCGATCATGTGCTGGCGGTCGTCAGCCATGATCTGCTGCAGGCGCCGGCCCAGCTCCGGGTCGAGCATCGCGGCCTGTTTGACCGCGATCATCTCCGGCAGATGCGCCTGGTAGAACCGCCAGAACGCGGCCACATGCCAGCGGATCGCTGACCGCTTGCTGAAGTCGGCGTCGTGGCCGGCGACGTCGACGACCGCCTCGTCCGCGGCGGCGAGCATGTCGCGCAGCAGCGCCTCGAGCAGTTCTTCCTTGCTCGCGAAGTGGTTGTAGAACGACCCCGTCGCGCGGCCGGCGGCCGCGGTGATGTCGGTGATCTTCGTGTTCAGGTAGCCGCGCTCGGCGAAGACGTCACGCGCGGCCTGCTTCAGCGCCGCCTCGGTCCCGGCCGCCCGCTGCCGGCGGCTCACCGTCTCCGTCACGAGTACCTCCTTGACAGCGAACCCTAGCCCGCACACACTGAATCTGAATTCAGTGAATCATAATTCAGTCAGGGAGACCATGATGAACGTCCTGATCGCGGGCGCCGGACCGACCGGACTCACCCTCGGCATCGAGCTGGCCCGGCGCGGCCTCGCGGTCCGGGTGATCGACAAGGCGACCGAGTACTTCGAGGGCTCCCGCGGCGACGGGCTGCAGCCGCGGACGCTCGAGGTGTTCGAGGACCTCGGCGTCCTTGACGAGATCCTGCGGCAGGGACAACCGATGCCGCCGATCAAGATCCACCTGAGCGGCAAGTTCGTCGGCGAACGCCGGATGGCCGAACCGGTCGAGCCGACCCCGGACGTCCCGTACCCGAACGGCTGCATGCTCGGCCAGTCCCGCACCGAACAGATCCTCCGCGACAAGCTCGCGGAGTACGGCGTGACCGTCGAGCTCGGCACCGCGATCACCGGCTTCACCCAGACCGCGGACGCCGTCATCGCCGAGCTCTCGACCGGCGAGTCGTTGCGGGTCGACTACCTGGTCGGCGCCGACGGCGGGAGGAGCTTCGTCCGCAAACATCTCGGGATCGCGTTCGAAGGGACCACCGACGAGTCGATCCGGATGCTGCTCGGCGACGTCGCGGCCGACGGGCTCGACCACGAGTACGGGTACTGGTTCGCGTCGGAGGACAGCCCCATGGAAGGCATCGTGATGACGCCGCTGTCCGGCGGCGACCAGTTCCAGTTCGGCGCGCCGATCGACGGCGACACCTCACTGGAGGGACTGCAGGCGTTGGTGGACAAGTACGCCGGCCCCGGTACGGCGAAGCTCCGCGACCTGGCCTGGTCGACCATGTGGCGTCCGAACGTCCGGCTCGCGGCGAGGTTCCGCGACGGACGGGTCTTCATCGCCGGCGACGCCGCGCACGTCCACCCGCCGACGGGCGGTCAGGGACTCAACACCGGCGTACAGGACGCGTACAACCTCGCCTGGAAGCTGGCCGATGGACGCGAGGAGGTGCTTGCGACGTACGAGACCGAACGCCAGAGCAACGCCAAGCGCGTGCTCGGGATCAGCGAGGACCTGATGCAGAAGCACGTCGACGGCGACGAGTCGGCGCTGGACCGTGGCGAGAACACCCGCCAGCTCGACATCTCGTACCGCGACCCCGCGGACCCCCGGCCGCTCGCACCCGGCGACCGAGCGCCGGATGCTCCGGTGACCGATGCCAAGGGCAACAAGATCCGCCTGTTTGAGCTGCTCCGCGGCCCGCACGAGACCCTGCTGCGCTTCTCCCCCACTACCCCGGCCACGCACCCGCACACGGTCGACATCACGTCGCCGGAGGCCTTTGCGATCTACCACGCCCAACCGGGCGACGAGATTCTCGTCCGCCCCGACGGTTACCTGGCCTAGGATCCATCAGGTGCAGACCCTGGACGCAGCCGCTGCCTACGAACGCGCCGTCGAGCTGGCGACGCGCGGGCGGCGGCAGCTGCTCGGGATCACGGGGGCGCCGGCGGCGGGCAAGTCGACGTACGCCGAGCAACTCGTCGCGAAGCTGAGCGCCGACGGGCACCGGGTCGCGCTCGTCCCGATGGACGGGTACCACCTGGCGCAGTCGGTGCTCGAGGACCTGGGCCTCGCGGACGTGAAGGGCGCGCCGCACACCTTCGACGGCCTCGGCTTCGTCGCACTGCTCCGGCGGTTGAAGGCGTCCCCGGACGAGCAGATCTGGGCGCCGCGGTTCGACCGCGGCATCGAGGACTCGATCGCCGCGAGCATCGGCGTCTCCCCCGACGTCACGCTGGTCCTGACCGAGGGCAACTACCTGCTGCTCGACGAGTCTCCCTGGTCGACGGTCCGCACCCTGCTCGACCAGTGCTGGTACGTCGACGTACCCGAGGACCTGCGGCACGAACGGCTCGAAGCGCGGCACCGGGCGTACGGCAGATCACCCGCGGAAGCGCACGCCCGGACCTACGGCTCGGACGAACGCAACGCGCACCTGATCGCGGCGACCGCATCGGCCGCCGACGCGATCATCCAACCCGTTCGATGAACGCGGCGACGCCGTCCAGGTAGAGCTGCAGGCCGAAGTCGAAGTCCGCCTCGCTGTCCTCCTCGAAGCTGCCGACCTCGTCGAACACGCCGGCCTCGACCGTCTGCGCGACCGCCGGATAGACCCGCGGATCCGCGACCCGGCGCAGCGTCGAGCCGAACTGCAGGAACGCTGCCGGATTGTCCGCGTATCCCGCGGCGAGGTCGAACGCCATCCGGATCTCCCCCTGCACGAAGGTGATCAGGCCCATCACGACACCGACCTTGGCCGCCTCGGGCAGGCCGGTGTCCTTCAGCGCGCCGAGCGCGGAATCGAACCAGGCAAGGTTGTTCGGCCCGGCCGGCGGCCCGGACAGCGGGAGCTTCGCGTACCACTTGTGCCGCCGGATCGCCGTCAATACACCGTCCGCCCAGAACGTCAGCCCGGTCCGCCAGTCAACCCCTTCGGGCAGCGGTTCCGGCCGCTCGAGGGCGGCGTCGGACATCATCACGAGCAGCTCGTCCTTGCTCTTCACGTGCCGGTAGAGCGCCATCGTCGAATTGCCGAGCCGCTCGGCGACCTTGGCCATCGACACCGCGGCCAGGTCCTCGGCGTCGGCGAGCTCGATCGCGGCCCGGACGATGTCGTCGAGGGTCAGCGACGGCTTCGGCCCGCGCCGCGGCGCGGCCCGCAATCGCCACATCGCCGCCACGTCGGCCGGCAACTCGTCGTTCGTCACCGGGTCAGTTTAGGGGTTGCCGGATCGTACTGCGTACCTGCTACGCTATTTAGCGTATCTAGTACGCAGTAGGAGGGGACGATGATCATCGAGGCGAGCGGCCTGCGGAAGTCCTACGGCGCGACCGGCGTGCTGACCGGGGTCGACCTGAGCGTGGCGGAGGGGTCCGTGCTCGCACTGCTCGGCCCGAACGGCGCGGGCAAGACCACGACGGTGCGGATCCTGTCGACGCTGACCCGGCCGGATTCCGGTACGGCGACGATCGCGGGGTACGACGTACTCCGCGAGCCGGCGAAGGTCCGCGGCGTGATCAGCCTGACAGGGCAGTACGCCGCGGTCGACGAGAACCAGACCGGCCGGGAGAACCTCGCGATGGTCGGCCGGCTGATGCACTTGGGGCGGCGTACGGCGAAGCGGCGTACGGCGGAGTTGCTCGAGCAGTTCGGGCTGACCGACGCGATGGACCGGCGGGTGAAGACGTACTCGGGCGGCATGCGCCGCAAGCTCGACCTGGCGATGAGCCTGATCGCTCGTCCGCGGGTGATCTTCCTGGACGAGCCGACGACGGGCCTCGACCCGGCGAGCCGTTCGGCGATGTGGGACGCGATCGTCGCGCTTGTCCGGGAGGGTACGACGATCCTGCTCACGACGCAGTACCTCGAGGAGGCGGACCGGCTGGCGGACCGCATCGTGCTGCTCGACCAGGGCGGGATCGTGGCCAGTGGTACGGCGGACGCGCTCAAGACGCAGATCGGCGGCGAGCGGATCGAGCTGCGCTTCACCGAGGAGGCCCAGGTGCTCAAAGCGACCGGTGTCCTCGACGGTGTGGTCAGTGAGCTCGCTTTGAATGTTCCTTCCGACGGTACGGCGGCACACCTGCACCACGTGCTCGACGTACTGCGTGACAACGGGCTGGAGCCGGAGCGGGTCTCCTCGCACCGGCCGACGCTGGACGATGTCTTCCTCGCTCTGACGGCTTGAGGGGGTTGCTGATGACACACGCACTCGCCGACGCGGCGACCATGATCGACCGGAGCGTCCGGCTGGCGCGGCGGAACGTCGACACGTTGTTCGCGTCCGTCTTGATGCCGCTGCTCATGATGGCGCTGTTCGTGTACGTGTTCGGCGGTGCCATCAACACGGGCACGGAGTACGTGAACTACGTCGTACCAGGGATTCTTCTGCTCACTACCGGGTACGGCGCCGCGTCGACGGCCATGGTGGTCGCTGACGACATGAACAGCGGCATGATCGATCGGCTGCGCTCCTTGCCGATCCACAGCTTCGCCGTACTCACGGGGCACGTTGTTGCGAGTGTGGCGCGCAACACGGCGTCTACGGCGATCGTTGTCCTTGCTTCACTCGCCATGGGCTTCCGGCCGCACGCTGGAGTGCTGGACTGGCTGGCCACGATCGGCCTGCTCCTCTTGTACGTCCTAGCGCTGTCATGGCTCGCGGCTGGACTCGGCGTGATCGCCAAGACGGTGGAGTCGGCCAGCACGCTCAGGTTCTTCATGCTGTTTCTTCCTTATCTGAGCAGTGCCTTCGTGCGGCCGGAGTCGATGCCCGCGTGGCTGCGGCCGATCAGCGAGCACCAACCGATCACGCCGGTGATCGAGACCGTCCGCAGTCTGCCGCTCGGGACACCGATGGGGAACAACGGCTGGATCGCGCTGGCGTGGAGTTGTGGTCTGCTCCTGTTCTCCGTGACGCTCGCGACGACGCTCTACCGGCGGCGGACTGCCAGATAACTTTTCGACACAGCCCGAATACGCGCGGTGTGACCCCTTGGCCGGGTTAACGTCAAAGTCCCCCCCAACGTGTGGAGGTCCCACTCCCCCCGGGACCCACACGGACAAGCGCCCCGATCATCGATCGGGGCGCTCTGTTTTCACCTCACCCCCGCACCTCACCCCCGCACCTCACCCCCGCACCTCACCCCCGCACCTCACCCCCGCACCTCACCCCCGCACCTCACCCCCGCACCTCGCCCCCCGCACCTCACCCCCGCCCCGCCGCCGCCCGCCACCGCCCCGCCGCCCCGGAGCGGAGCGGAGGGGCGGCGGGTTTCCTCTTTCTTCAAGTTGGGTGTCGATTCCACCTCTCCCACTTCGACGTATCAGTGAGAGCGACCAAAGGAGAGGGTCAGAATGAACACCACCACCGACACCCGGAACATGATCATCACGATGCTCGCCGAGGGCAGCCCGGTCTGGTACGTCGCCGGCATGGTGAACATGCGCAGCCACGACGTCTACCTGATCGGCCGCGACGCCGGCTACCCCGACAAGGCCCAACTGCGCCGAGCCGTCTGGGCCGCCCGGAACCGGGTACCGCAAGCCGCCTGACCCCACCCCTCAGGCCGCTCGAACCGCCGCCGTCCCCTGCCCGGGACGCGGCGGTTTCGCTTGTCTAGGGTGAGTCCGTGGACGACGTCAGCGTGGTGGATTACCACACGGCCGGTGAGCCGTTCCGGATCGTGACCTCAGTGGAGATCCCAGGCGCGACGGTCGCGGACCGCCGGGTCACGGCGCAGTCGTCGGAGGCGATCGACGCCGTCCGGCAGTTGCTCGTGAACGAACCGCGCGGACACGCCGACATGTACGGCGGATTCGTCGTACCACCCGACGACGAAGGTGCCGACTTCGGCGTCGTGTTCTGGCACAAGGACGGATACTCCACCGCCTGCGGGCACGGGACGATCGCGCTCGCGACCTGGGCCGTCGACACCGGTATGGTCCCGCCGGGCGACGTCGTCATCGACGTACCGTCGGGTCGCGTCACCGCGCACACCGGGCCGGACGGTGTTGCCTTCCGCAACGTTCCGTCGTACGTACTCCGGCGCGGGGTGCAACTGGAGACGTCGCGCGGGGAGGTGACGGCGGACCTCAGCTACGGCGGGGCGTTCTACGCGTCGGTCCTCGCCTCTTCGGTCGGCCTCTCGGTGACGCCGGCGTCGTACCCGGACCTGATCGCGATCGGCCGCGAGATCAAGTGGGCGCTCGACCCGGTCGCGGTCCATCCGACCGATCCGCGACTGAGCGGCCTCTACGGAACGATCCTGTACGACGACCTCGGCTCGTGGGCCGACGGTCCGCACCAGCGCAACCTCGCGGTCTTCGCCGACGGCGAGGCGGACCGCTCCCCCTGTGGCTCCGGTACGTCGGCCCGCCTGGCGCTGCTGCACGACTCGGGTCAACTGAGGCCTGGGCAGACGCTCCGGCACGACTCGATCGTCGGTACGACGTTCCGCGGCCGGGTCGTGGCGGAGACGCCCGACGGCGTGATCACCGAGATCGTCGGGAACGCCTACCGCACCGGGAGCGCGACGTTCACCCTCGACCCACGCGACCCGCTCGGCACCGGGTTCGTGCTGCGCTGATCTCAGATTGCGACGGTGCTTGTCGCACAGGCCCGCTAGGTTGATCCTCATGATCTTCATTACCGCGAAGTTCCGGGTGAAGCCCGAGCACGCCGAGGACTGGCCGTCGATCACCGCCGACTTCACCGCCGCGACCCGCGCGGAGCCGGGCTGCCTGTGGTTCGACTGGTCGCGCTCGCTCGACGACGCCGACGAGTACGTGCTGGTCGAGGCGTTCGCCGACGACGAGGCCGCGACGCAGCACGTCACCTCCGACCACTTCAAGGAGGCCCAGCAGCACCTCCCGCCGCACCTGGTCGAGACTCCGCGCATCGTGAACTTCAAGGTCCCGCAGGACGACTGGTCGGAGCTTGGCGAACTCGCTGTGAGGTAGCCCGCTCAACCTAATCGGCCGGTCGCCGCGTCAGTAGAAACAGTCGCTTCTCGATGGAAGCGTAGAGTGACTGAATCGTTACTGACTGAAACGGGGAGTGGTCGTGATCAGGACTGTTGGCGCGATGGTGGGCTGCGCGGCGCTGGTGGCATGCGGTGCGTCGGTGGAGACGAGTCCACAGCAGACGATCCAGGTGTGGCTGACGCCGGACCTGGCGGGTGCCGAGCGGTTCGCGACCGCCGTCTCCACGCCGGGCAGTCCCGTTTATCACCACTATCTGAGTCCTGATGAGTACACGGCCCGGTTCGGCCCGTCGCCCGCGGAGGCCGCGACGGTTGTGGACCAGCTGAAAGCGCGTGGGCTGACGGATGTGCAGGTCAGCAGCGATCGCTCGTACGTCTCGGCGTCCGGCCCGTTGGCGAAGGCGCAGTCGCTGCCGCCGATGGCGCTCGGGACGACCGGGCTCGGTGGTACGAGTTCTGCGTCGGCCCGGACTGCGCGCGCCGCGAAGCCGACCTGCTCGCAGTACTGGGGCCAGCACGTGCAGACGGTCAAGCCGGCGTTCCGCGGTCTCACCAAGGCCTCGCTGCCGATCTGCGGGTACTCCGCTGCGCAGTTGCGTACGGCGTACGGCGCCAGTCCGGCCTTCACGGGCAAGGGGCAGACCGTGGCGTTGACCGAGAGCCTCGCGCCGACGGAGATGCTGCGGACGCTCCGCGAGTACGCGCGGCGGAATCACCTGCCGGCACCGAAGGCGGACCAATACAAGGAGATCCACCTCGGCGGCAGCTGCGGCCAGACGTCGCGGAGCGCGGCGCCGTACAACGACGAAGCCGAGATGGACTCCGAAGCGGTCTACGCGATGGCGCCGGAAGCGAAGCAGCTGATGGTGGTCGGAGGTGGTTGCGACGAGGACCAGGCCCTGCTCAACGCAGTCGCCGCCGTACTGAAGGGTGACGGCCATCACCCGAGCGCCTCGATCGTCTCGAACTCCTGGCAGATCCCGATCGGCGACGTACCGCCGAAGACCGTGCACGCCCTCGCCGTTCGTGCGGCCGCCGAAGGTGTCGGGCTCTACTTCTCCTCCGGCGACACCCCCGGCCTGACGACCACCGCATCGGATCCGTTCGTGACGGCAGTCGGCGGTACGACGCTTGGCCTCGACGCGCGGAACAAGCGCCTGTTCGAGACGGGCTGGTCGAACGAGACCGCGATCCCGGACGGCGGAAAGTGGAGCGGCGTAGGGCTGACGTCGGGTGGCGGCGGGACGAGCCTCGACTACGCGCAACCGGCGTACCAGAAGGGCGTCGTACCGGCGTCGATGTCACACATCCGGATCGGCGGGCGCACCGTGGTGAACCGGACGGTGCCGGACATCTCCGCCGTCGGCGACATCGACACGGGCATGCTGACGGGCTACACAGACTCGGACAGCAAGCGCTACGTGACACAGGTCAACGCAGGGACGAGCCTGTCCGCACCGTTGGTCGCGGGTCTCGTCGCCGACGCACAACAGGGACGGCACGCCTTCGGTTTCATCAACCCGCTCATCTACCGCCTGCACGGCACCCCGGCGTACCGCGACGTCCTGCCGCTCCCGGCGACCACGCCGCAGCAGAACCGCGCCGCCTTCATCCCGGCCAACGGCACCGACAGCGCGTCCCTGGACGTCTTCGACTCCCACGACCGCACGGAAACCGACCAGGTCACCGTCAAGGGTTACGACACCGTGACCGGAGTAGGCACCCCGAACGGCCTCCCCTTCATCCTCGGCCTCCGCCTGACCGGCACCCTCGGATAGATCCGAAGGGTCAGACCGACGTTTCACCTGGTCACAGGCAGCTTGATCACTACTGCGGATCACTGCTGTTGATCGGAGATTCCTGTTCTAGACCGTAGTCTTAACCGTAGATTCAGCGTCGACTGCGGTGGTGCGGCCGGCCGCGTTCCCACCAGTCGATTGCCTCACCGTTCTCGGCCATGCGCTGGATGCTGTGCGCAGTGAACTCAGTCTGGCTGCGGGCGCCCTGGCAGAACGTCCACAACTGCCACGACCTGCTGACGCGCGGCCTGACGCTCAGCCTTCGTGCTCGCGGGTCAACGCTACCCGGGTAAAGTCGGCCGCTGCGCGGAGTGGTGCGCGGCGAACCGCAGGATCCTGTCGAGCACGTTGGTGAACTGCTGTCGCAGATGATCCGCACGGATCCGACCAATCGGACTGCCGCCCACTGTCAGTCCGGCGCGGGCGCGCCGGACCAAGATCTGATCGACGATCGTCACCTGAGCCTGCCGAGTACGGTGGGGGCCGTTCGGGTCAGGCACGGGCTTTGCCGAAGTACATAAGTTCCCACAGGGCGTCGTCGACGTGGCTCTCGGTCAGGTTGTCGCCCTCGTAGTGTTCGATCCGTACTTCGCCGACGAAGCGCAGGTACGCGCCGTCGAAGCCGGCGATCTTCGCGGCGGCCTTCTTCGGGCCCGTGAGCTGGTCGACGAACTTCACCGTCGACAGGTCGGAGTGGCGGGTATAGGTGACGACGTACCGGTCGGCGCCGTCGGTGTAGGTGTACCGGGTGACTCCTGCGACCGGCTTACCGGTCTCCGTGTCGGTGTACGGGCCGAGTTCCTCGAACGTCACCTTGGTCTTGTCGTCGGCGATGAGCTTGCCGTCGCGGGCCAGCATGAACACCGGTAGTTCGGAGTACCCGTACTGCTTCTCGGCAGTGATGTAGGACGCGATCACGGAGTACGGGCCGGCCGAGCCGCGGGCCCAGTACCAGTGATGCATGAGCTTCAGCATCAGCGTGTTGCCCCAGTTGTGGTCGTGGTAACCCACGCCCGTGGTGGTGCTGGTCCTGCCGCCGATGCGGTACGTGGCCTCGACCTTGCCCTCCGGGACGGACGGCAGCCACGCGAAGATCTGCTCGCCCTCGTCGCCGAAGATCCAGTGTCCTGATTCGGGTCGCCAAGCGGGCACGGTCCCGGTCAGCGTGACGTCGACCTCGACGTCCTCGGCCTTCGCGCGAATCGTGTAGGTGTGCAGGTCGCCGGCGAAGACGTTGTCGCCGATTCGGACGTCGCAGGTATCGGTGGAGGCGGAGAACGTGTCGGCGCCGAACTCGGCCAGTTTCGCCACCGTGGTCCCGTCGGGCAGTGTCAGGTCGATTCGGATCATCGGCGCGAGCGGCTTGTCGATGGCGGTGAACTCCTTGGTGAAGAACACCACGACGAGCTTCGCGTCGTCGTCCAGGTGCGCGTCGAAGTACCACCACTCGTAGCTGCCCGGTCCCCCGTCGGTGCGCAGGCCGTCCTCGTGGGGCTTGATCGCTTCGGCCCCGGCCTCGATGCCGAAGCGGGCGTAGTCCGCGCCGGTGTTGCCCATCCTGGCTGGAAGGGTGCGGTCACGTGCCATGGGTCTTCTCCTCGGGGTGCCGACTGCTGTAGTTTAATATCCAGTTGGATATTTAATCCCAGCATGCCCCCGACCCCCCGGTTTCGGCAAGCGGGGCCCGGAAGGGAGAACTCTCATCGTTCAGAGTCGAGGACGCGGCCGCCCGCGCGCCGGGGAGGAGATCGACGTCGCCCCACTGCTCCAGGGAGCCCTGCAGGCTTTCGCGGAGAAGGGGTACGATGGCATGTCCGTCCGCGACCTGAGCCGGCGACTGGGTATCAGCCACGCCCTGCTCACCGCGCGTTTCGGCTCCAAGGAAGGCCTGTGGTTCGCAGCCATCGACCATGCTCTGGCCATCGCCAGGGACTCCTGGCGGCAGCTGGCCGACGACCCCGGCCTGGACGACCTGGAGGCGCTCCGGCAAGCCGTCGTCGCCCAGGTGATGTTCTCCGCCGCGCATCCGGAGGTGCTGCGGATCCTCGCCCATGAAGGCGCGATCGACAGCCCGCGCATCCGCTACGTCCACGACCGATTCGTCAAACCGCTGCGTCCGCTGGTCGAGCGGCGCATCGATCGGCTCGTCGCCGCCGGCCGGCTCCGGCAGGTGCCGTACGCAACCGTCCACTACCTGGTCGTCCAGGGCGGCGGCGCACCGTTCGCGAGCCACGTCGAGACCGCCCTCCTCGGCGGACCTCAGCGCTCGGATCCGGAGGAGGTCCGCCGGCACGCGGAGGCAGTGGCCGACATCGTCATCGCCGGCCTGACCCCGGCATCCACCTGAGACACAACGCCCGTCCAGCAACGAAACCTGGAGATGTCCAATGTCTGTCGATCAACGTTCCAACCGGACACCGTGGACACTGTGGGGCGTGACCGCGGTCATCCTCGGCGGCCTCGTCGTCACGGCGTTCGCGCCCGGCCTGAGGCTGGTCGTGATCGTCGCCCAGGTCGTCTTCGTCCTGGCGCACGGGGCGCAACGCTACGGCAGGCGCTCCATCGGAGTGTTCGTCGTCGCCGGCTTGGTGATCAGCAACGCTCTGGAGAACCTCAGTATCCAGACCGGCTTTCCCTTCGGCCATTACCACTACACCGGCGGCGGCAAGATCTTCCAGGTCCCGTGGTTCATCGGTCCCGCCTACCTCGCCACCGGCTACCTCGCGTGGATCGTGGCCACCGTGCTGCTGGACGACGTACGGCGCAACTCGTCGTGGCTGACCACCATCGGAACTCCCATGGTCGGCGCGTTCGCGATGACCGCGTGGGACCTGGCCTTCGACCCCACCGCCTCGACCATCCACCAGAACTGGATCTGGGAGAACGGCGGCGGCTTCTTCGGCGTACCACTGGTCAACTACCTGGGCTGGACGTTCACCGTCTATCTGTTCATGCAGGTCTTCGCCCTCTACCTCCGCAGCCGCGGCCCGCTCCCGTCCACGCAGCAAGAGCGGACTCCGAGCGACCTGCAGGCAGTGCTCCTCTACGCGGCGACGACCATCCCGTTCCTCGTGACGCCCGGCGAGCGCACCACCGTCACCGACGCAACCGGAGCGACCTGGAACACTGCCGACATCTACGAGACCTCGACCCTCCTGGCCGTGTACGGCATGGTCTTCATCGCACTCCTCGCCCTCCTGAGCCTGGCCCGGCGCCACACCTCCGCACCTCCTCCGTCGACGTGACGGCAACGGCCGGCGCCCCACAGCGGTTGATCGGAGGCAAGCCCTCGGGCTGGGTGGACCTGCTGTCACGGGGCCAGGTAGATGGTTTTCAGGTGTTGGTAGGCGTGGAGGCCCTCGGGGCCCAGTTCTCGGCCGGTGCCGCTGGCCTTGATGCCGCCGAAGGGGGCGGTGGGGTCGTTGACGTAGGCGTTGATGCCGATGGTGCCGGTGTGGACCTGGCGGGCGACGGACTCGCCGCGGTCGGGGTCGGTGGTCCAGACGGAGCCGCCGAGGCCGTAGTCGCTCGCGTTGGCGATCGCGATCGCCTCGTCCTCGGAGCCGTAAGGGATCACGGCGAGCACCGGGCCGAAGATTTCCTCCTGAGCGATGGCGTGCTGGTTGTCCACCTCGGCGAAGACCGTCGGCTCGACGAACCAGCCCTGGTCCAGATCGGCCGGCCGGCCGCCACCGGTGGTCAGGCGGGCGCCGTCGTTCAGGCCCTTCGCGATGTACGACTCCACCCGATCCCGCTGGCGTGCGGAAACGAGTGGGCCGACCTGGGTCGAGGCGTCCATCGGGTCGCCCAGGCGCAGGGATCCGGCGAGGCCGGTGACGGTGTCCACCACCTCGTCGTACCGCGATCGAGGCGCGAGGACGCGGGTGCCGAGCCAGCAGATCTGGCCGTTGTTCAGCAGGGTCGCGGCGAAGAAGCTCTCGATCGACGACTGCAGGTCGGCGTCGTCAAGGACGATCGCGGCCGACTTCCCGCCCAGCTCCAGCGTCACCGGCCGCAGCAGCTGCCCGCAGGTCGCGCCGATCGCGCGTCCGGCCGCGGTCGACCCGGTGAACGACACCTTGTCCACCTGCGGATGCGCCACCAGATAGGCGCCGACCTCACGCCCACCAGGAACGACGTTCAGCACCCCTGCGGGAAGCCCCGCCTCGACAGCTGCCTCACTCATCAGCAGGGCGTCGAGCACGGTCTCCGGCGCCGGCTTCAGTACGACGGTGCAGCCCGCGGCCAACGCCGGCGCGAGCTTCAGGAAAGTGATTGCCTGCGGCACGTTCCAGGGAACGATCGCCGCGACGACACCGATCGGCTCGCGGGCCACGACCGACTTGCCACCGAGCATGCCCGGCCGGATCTCTTCCTGCGCCACGTCCCGCACGAGCGCCCCGTAGTACCGCAGCAGCAGCGGAGGAAACGGTCCCTCGAACTGCTGCGCCAGCCAGATCGGCATCCCGTTCTGCAGGCTCACCCGCCGCTCAGTCTCCTCGCTGCGCTTCTCCAGCGAGACCGCGAATCGCTCGAGCACCTCCGCCCGCTGCGACGGCTCCCATCGCGACCACCCGGCAGGATCGTCGAAGGCCTTGCGCGCGGCCGCGACCGCGGCGTCGATGTCGGCCTCGCACCCTTCTGGTACGACGCCGATCCGTTCCTCGGAGGTCGCGGAGTGCACGGGGATCGTGCTCGATCCGGCCGGCGAGGTCCACTCGCCGCCGATGTACAACTGGTCGTACTCGATCATAGCTCTGTCCTCGGATCAGTCGTGCACGAGCACGATCTTGACGGCATCGCCGCGGTGCTGGGCGGCGACGGCTTCGTTGATGCCGGCGAACGGCATCGTGGTGATGAGCTTGTCGAACGGGAACCGGCCGGCCCGGTGCAGTTCCAGTAACTGCGGAATGAACACGTCGGGGAGACTGTCGCCCTCGACGATGCCGGTGATCGTTGCCCCGAGCATCTGTGCCTGGATCAGGCCGACCGGCAACGCGGCCGCCGGATCGGAGGGTACGCCGATGATCCCGACCGTCCCGCGCTGCGCGAGCGCCAGCATCGCCTGCTCCAGCACGCTCACTACGCCGGTCGTGTCGATCACGTAGTCGACACCGCGGCTGATGATCTCCCGGACCTGTTCGGACAGCGGTCCGTCGGCGGGGTCGACCGCATGCGTCGCGCCTAGTGCCAGCGCGAGCTCGCGGCGCTGGACGAGCGGCTCGACCACGATGACCGTGCCGAGCTCGCGCACCCCGGCCGCCAGTACGGCGGACAGACCGACCGACCCACCACCGAGAACCAGCAACGAGGACCCCTGCGCGCAGTCCAACGAATTCAGTACGGCGCCGGCCCCCGTCTGCACGCCACACCCCAGCGGACCGACCAGCGACAGCGGCGCATCATCGGGCACCTTCACCACGTTGCGCTCGTGGGCAATCGCATGCGTCGCGAACGACGACTGGCCGAAGAACTCCGACCCCAGCACCGTGTCACCGGACCGCAGCGTGCTGCTGCCGTCCGGCCGTACGCCGGCGAAATTGAGCGGCATGAAGCTCTGACAGTACGACGGCTCGCCGCCGACGCACTGCACGCACTCCCCACAGCTGTTGAACGTCAACGCCACCTTGTCGCCTCGGGCAACCTTCGACACACCAGGGCCGACGGCAACGACCACACCGCTCCCCTCATGCCCGAACACACCGGGCAACGGGAACGGCAGGTGGCCGTCCTTTGCTGCGAGGTCCGTGTGGCACAGGCCGACGCCGGCGATCTCGACCAGCACCTCGCCGGCCCGCGGGTCATCGAGCGTGACCTGTTCGACCGAGAACGACCCACCGAGCTCCCGCACCACTGCCGCGCTGATTTCCATCACGTTCTCCGTTCAGTTGGTGTCCGGCACCCGGACCCGAATCCCACCGCAGCCCTCGCCGACGATCAGCTGGCACGACAGCCGCGACTCCGGCCGGGCCCCTTCCGCGAACTCGAGCAGCTCGCGCTCCTCGTCCGAGATCTCGTCGAACTGCCCGTCCTCGACGTACACGTGGCAGGTGGCACAAGAACAGCTGCCGCCGCACTCGGCGACGATGCCGCTGAGGTTGTTGCGCACCGACCCGTCCATCACGCTCTGCCCGCACGGCACCTCGACCGAGTGCACGGAACCGTCGGGCAGCTCATACACGACTGCGGGCATGGCGACTCCTCAGCAACGACTTGGCGGCCATGAAATCGGCGGGTGCGTTCGCGGTCTCGACCGCGGTGACGTCGCCCGTCTCGTCGCGGTGGTACAGCGCGAAGCGCCCCGACGACGGATCGCCGCGCCGTTCGACCTCACCTCCCGGCTGGACCACGCCGGCGATCTTGAGCTTCAGGTCGAACTGATCCGACCAGAACCACGGCACCTCGGGCGAGGGCGGATCAAGACCGAGGATCGCGGCAGTCGCTTGCCGCGCCTGCTCGGTCGCGCTCGGAATGCTCTCCAGCCGCATCGCCCCGTCGACACCGGGCACCGGCCGCCGGGTGACATCACCGATCGCGAAGACGGCGGGATCGCCCGTCCGCGCGCACTCGTCGACGACGATCCCCCGCTCACAGACCAGCCCGGCGCCGGCAGCCAGCTCGTCCCGCGGTTCGGCGCCGACCCCGACCACGACGACCTCGCAGGGGATCGCCGTACCGTCGTCGAGAACGACGGCGCGCACCTGGCGGTCCCGGCTGGTCAAGCGGCGGACGACCGCGTTCGTCACGATCGTGGTCCCCCGTTCACGGTGGTACGCCGCCAGCATCGCGGACAGCTCGGGACTCGCGACCCGGGCGAGCACCCGGTCCTCGCGCTCCACGATCGTCACGTCGACGCCCTGAGCGCGAGCCGCCGCAGCAGCCTCCAGTCCGATGTAGCCGCCGCCGATGATGACCATCCGACGCTCGGCGACAAGGTGCTTGCGCAACGCTCTAGCATCCTCGAGCGTCCGCAACATGACGACTCCCCCAACGCCCGCGCCCGATACCGACAGCTCCCGTGGCCGTGCCCCGGTCGCCAGCACGAGTACGTCGTACGGACACGAACTCGAGGCGTGCACCCGGCGCGCGGTCCGGTCGATCGAGACCACCTGATCACCGAGCCGGAGGTCGATGCCCTGCTCCGCGTAGAAAGGGGCCGGACGCAACCATTGTGCGAGCTCGCCGGTGAACTTCTTCGACAGCGGCGGGCGATGGTACGGAAGGTTGGCCTCGTCGCCGAACAGGACGATCTCGCCGCGATGACCACCCTGCCGCAGCAGCGCCGCGAGCGTCGTACCAGCGTGACCGTTGCCGACGATCACGACGCGCGGGCTCACGTCAGCTCCAACCGAACCGGCAGGTTCCGCAGCCCGCCGACGAAGTTGGTCTGCACGACCTTCGGGTCGCCGGTCACCGCGATGCTCTTGATCCGCGGCAGCAGCTCCTCGAACAGCACGCGCAGCTCGAGCTTCGCCAGGTGCTGGCCGATGCACATGTGCGGCCCGTAGCCGAAGGCGATGTGCTTGTTCGGCCGGCGCTGCAGCCGGAAGGTGTCCGGCTCCTCGAACACGTCGGTGTCGCGGTTGGCCGACTGGTACAGCAGCATGAAGCGATCACCCGCGCGGATCTCCTGGCCCCGCAAGGTGTAGTCCTGCGTCGCCTGCCGGGTGAACTGCTTGACCGGCGACGACCAGCGCAGCCCTTCGTTGACGAGATCAGGAGTCAGCGCCGGCTCAGCCTGCACCGCGGCGAGCTGCTCCGGGTGCAGAGCCAGCTGCTCGATCGTGCCTGCCATCGTGCTCGAGGTCGTGTCGTGCCCGGCGGTCGCGATCGCGATGAACCAGCCGTAGGCGAAGGTATTGGCGTAGTACTCCCCTTCCGGCGTTCGAGCCGATGCGATCAGCGTCGCGAGATCCTCCCGCGGGTTCGTCCGGCGATCGGCGACCAGGACGTCGAAGTACGTGTAGAAGTCCTGGATGGCGGCAGCCCACTGTTGTGCCGCGGCCTCCGGCGTCAGCGGCTCGACATCGGCACGCTGCGCGTCCGGATCCGCCGTACCGAAGAACTCCTGGGTGAGCGCCATCATCCGCGGCTCGTCGGACTCCGGTACGCCGAACAGGGTCATGATCACGTGCAACGGGTAGAACAGCGCGAAGTCCTGGACGAAGTCGAGCTCGTTCCTACCTGGCCGGAGGTAGTTGCCGATCGCCTCCCGGGCGAGGACGCGGATCTGGTCCTCCCATTTCTTCAGGTTCGCCGGCCGGAACCAGTCGGCGGCGATGTCCTTGACCGCGGTGTGTTCCGGCGGATCGAGGTAGGTCAGCGTGTCCAGGATGCGCAGGCTGCCACCCGTCAACTGCTGGGTGAAGGCGTCGCCGGCCTGGTTCTGCAGGATCGGGTTGTGCGAGCCGGGCCGGTCACCGCCACCGCTCGTGAACACGTGCGGCTGTCGCTCGATCTCCATGATGTCGGCGTGCTTGCTGACCAGCCAGATCGGGTCGTAGCCGGCCACCGAGACCTTCCCGAGCGGGTTGTTCTCGCGCAGCCAGCGATAGGCCTCGAACAGTTCGGCGTCGTCACGGTGCCCCTCGGGCAGGACGATGCGCCGGGCCACCTCCTCCGGCGTCACCAGGACGTCGGCACTCTCGGCTGTGGTCATCGGTCTCTCCCACCAGGATCGGAGACGTTTGGTCCAATACTTGGGCCCTTAACAGGAGAGATACATCACCCCGAGGGGAGAGATTCGTACCCCTACGAGGTCAGCTGGTGGTAGCGCACCATGGCCGCGGCGCGGTTGGCGGCGCCGAGCTTGTGCAGCAGATGCTTGACGTGGGTCTTGACCGTGCCGGCAGAGATGTACAGGTCGGCGGCGATCTGATCGTTGGACTCCCCCGCGGCAAGATGCGTCAGCACCTCGAGCTCACGTCGCGTGAGCTCTGCCAGCGGCCCACTGACGACGTACGACGGTCGCGGTGCCGCCAGCCGCTCGGGCTCGAGGACATCGCCACTGCAGAGACCGTCGATCAGATCGCCCAGCGAACGAGCTTGGTCCTCCAGGCGTCGCTTGAGCGCGGTCAGTTGCTCCTGGAGGATCGCGCGTTCGAACGCACACCCCAGACCCTCGGCGAACAGGCCGAGCGCTTCCCGGTCACCTGCGGTGAGGATGCCGGTCGTTCCGTTCTGGTCCGCGTGCAGCAGCCCGATCACGGCTCCGTCGGCGATCACCGGCGCGACGACGTAGTCCCTGGTACTCATCAGTGCCTTGAGTTGCGGATGCACTCGCGGGTTGCCCTGCGCGTCATGGACCAGCGCCGGTAGGCGATGCCGTACGACGTCGCGCTCTGGCCAGCCGACGTCGGTGCGGCCTGGTGTCGAGAGACCGATCCGGAGCATCTCCTCGGTCATCGCCACGTCACCCGCGACCAGGCCGGACCGCGCGATCCAGGTCGTCCCATGGAGCCGCGAGAGCAGGACCCGGTTGAACCCGAGTCCCTGCACGACGCGCGGGACCGACTCGGCGAGCTCAGCCACCGAGCCCCTCGAGCGCAAGCGACGCAGTGCCGCGTGAACCTCGACCAGACTCACGGGCCTATTGTAGAATGGTATGACCTTTTGGACAATCGTCGGAGGATGCTCCGTGTCACCACATCTGGCCGTCGACGGCGGACCTGAGCGGCTCTTCGGCTTCCGGCCCCACCAGGCGGACGGGCGCCGGACCGGATCGATGACGACCGGGCCGTGGCTCGCCGGGCCAGGCGAGATCCCGCGGGCCGGCGCGCTCGGCGTACTGGTCGACAACGTCCTCGGCACGACGATCTCTGCGGCCCATCCCAGCGGGCGCTGGTCGGTCAGTACCGAGATCGGCATCGACCTCGTCGGACCGGTCCCGGCCGATGGCACCGTCGTCCGGGCGAGGGTCGAGGCACTCGAGGTGGACGCCATCGGCGCCTTCGCCACCGGCCAGGTGGTCGATTCCGCCGGCACTGTCATCGCCCACTGCCGGCAACGGGGCCGCTTCGTCCCATCGCCGGTCACGACCAGCGGGTGGACCGAGGTGCCGCTGACCGACGGCGATCTGATGAGCCGGCTCGGAGTATCCACATCGGCGGATGCACTGGACGTGACGACGACTCCGGTCCTGGCCAACCCGATGGGCAACCTGCATGGCGGTGTGAGTTTCTGCATTTCGGAGTGGGCGGGCGCGCTGGCCCTGGACCGCGTCGGCAGTCCGTTGACGGCCGCGTCCGTACAGGTGGCCTACTTGCGCCCTGTCCCAGTAGGTACTCGACTCCGCTTCACCAGTCATGTCGTGCATGCCGGTCGCACGCTCGGTGTCGTCCACGTCACCGGCTCCGACGAGGCAGGTAAGAGCTGCACTGTCACGACGCTGGTAACCCACTGACCGGCTGAAGCAGGCTGCGGACCTCGGCCGCGTGGTCGATTCCTTCGTGGACGGAGTCGGCCGCGATGACGAGCGTCACGTGCTCGGCGCCGGCAGCGATATACGGCGCCAGTCTCGCAGCGACCAACTCCGGAGTGCCCGACGCCGTGACGTGCTCGAATTTCTCCGCCGGCAGGTTGTACATCGCCTCGAGCCGCCGATCGAGCAGTTCGCGGGCCCGATCGGCGTCGGGCCCCAGACCGCACCACATGTTCAGACCGAACCAGGACGGTTCCGGACGGCCGACCTCCGCGGTCGCGGACCGGATGCGCTCGACGGTCTCGGCGTACCTGCGGGCCGAGCAGAAGATCCCGAGCCACCCGTCGCCGTACGTCGCCGCACGCCGTACGGCGACATCCCCGGATCCACCGACCACCAGCGGCACCGGCGGATCGGGAACCGGCAGGATGCTTGCCTTCCGCAACGAGAAGAACCGGCCGTCGTGATCGATCGCCTCGCCGGATGACAGCCGCCGGAGAAGCCCGAGCGTCTCGTCGAGGCGGCGGCCGCGCGTCGCCGGATCGACGCCGGCGTTCGAGACCTCGCCGCGGTCCTCGCCACCGACACCGACCCCGAGCACCAGTCGTCCGGGCGCGAGCTGCGAGATCGTCGACAGCTGCCGCGCGATCAGCATCGGGTGCCGCAACGCCGCCAGGTAGACCCCGACCACCACGTCGAGGGTGTCGTGCCCGGTCAGGATCGAGGTCGCCGACACCAGCCCGTCGAATCCCGCACCGCCATGAAAGCTGATGTGGTCGCCCGTCGTCACGTGATCCAGGCCCACGTCGGCCACGTGAGCGAGCAAGCGGCGGCGCGCGGCAGGATCGGGGATCAGCAGGTCCTCGTTGACCGCGACGCCGACCTTCACGAGGCGGCGACCTTGCCCAGCATCGCGGTGGCGATGATCCGCTTCTGGATCCCGGCCGTGCCGTCGGCGATCAGGTAGCTCGCCACGTCGCGATACCGCTGCTGCAGCGGGAGCTCGGTCGAGTAACCGAGATTCCCGAACGTCACCAGGGCAGTCTCGATCGCATCCTTCGCAACGATCGGCGGCCACCATTTCGACATCGCAGCGTACTGGGTGTGCTTCGCCCCCGCCTCCCGCGTCCACAGCGATCGGTAGCACAGCCAGCGCGCTGCCTCCAGGTACGTCGCCTGCTCGGCGAGCGGGAACGACACCCCTTGGAACGCTGCCAGCGGCCGGCCGAACGCCTCCCGCTGCACGGCCCACGCACACGCCTCGTCGATGCTCGCCTCCGCGGCCCCCAGACAGAGCAGCCCCAGAGCGGGCCGGCTGAAGTCGAAGTGCTCCATCGCGGCGGCGAATCCACGCCCGGGTTCGCCGACGAGGTGATCCTCGGGCACGAAAACATCGCCGAACGACAGCTGTCCCCAGCACAACGGCAACGCACCCATGCCGGGCGTGTGCGTTCGCGTGACCCCGTCAGCATCGAGCGGTACGGCGTAGCAGCTGATCCCGCGATGGCCCTCCGACCCCGGCTCGCGCGCGTACACCAAGGCCACGGCTGCCGCAGTCGCCAACGTGATGGCGATCTTCTCCCCGTTGATCCGCCAGCCACCCGGAACCCGCCGCGCCTCCGTCCGCATGCTCGACACGTCCGACCCACCGGACGGCTCGGTGACCGCGATCGCGGCCAGGGCCTCACCGGCGACGAGCCGCGGCAGCCATTCGTCGACGAGCGACTCCTGCCCGTTCACGGCGAGCTGCGCGGCGACCAGTCCGGACAGCACCGGCGCCGAGGCGACGTTCACGTCGCCGTACGCGAGCGCCTCGGTGGCCAGTCCGAGCGTGACCGGATCGAGCTCGCCGGTGCCGCCGTACTTCTCGGGCAGCCCGATGCCGAGCACACCGAGCTCCGCGAGCCGCCGGTGAGCCTCCCAGCTGAACTCCGGACGCGCCGCCCGCTCGATGTAGTGCGGCGCGAGCTCGGCCGTCGCGAACTTCCGCAACTGTGTGCGGAAGTCCTCCTGCTCGGGGCTGAACGCGAACGACAACACGCCGGCCACCTCCAATTGCAAATGGACTGACCAATTATAACCGCGCGCCGACGGTCGCGCCAGGGGCGCCCGCTCCATCGGCAGCTCACCCGTCGTGATCAGATCGCGCAGGACGAACTTCTGCAGCTTCCCGGTCGCCGTGGTCGGCATCGCGTCCACGAAACTCCAGTGCACCGGCGTCTTGTGTGCGGACAACCCGGCCCGGCAGAAGGCCCGCAACTGCGCCACGTCCGGTTGCTCGACACCGGGCCGGAGCCGGATGACGGCAGCGACCGCCTCACCCCAGGTCTCATCAGGTACGCCGACCACCGCGACCTCAGCCACCGCCGGATGCGTCTGCAGCAGTTCCTCGATCTCGCGCGGATAGATGTTGATGCCGCCCCGGATGATCATGTCCTTCAACCGGCCGGTGATCCGGACGAATCCCCGCTCGTCCATCGTGCCCAGATCGCCCATGTGCAGCCAGCCATCGCCGTCCACTGCGGCGTTGGTTGCCTCGGGCAATTTGTAGTACTCGATCATGGTCTGGTCCCCCCGGCAGCAGATCTCCCCCGCCGCACCGATCGGCTGGATCTCGCCGGTCGTCACGTCGGCGATCTTCAGCTCCAGCTGCGGCAGCGGCTGCCCGATGGTCTCGGCCTGATCCTCGGGTGCGTCGGTCAGTCGCGTCTGCGTGACCACACCGTGCATCTCGGTCTGACCGAACAGGATCGTCGTCCGGCATCCGAGCGTCTCCGTCGTCCGCCGGACGAGGGCGGCCGGCACCACCGCCGCGCCGCTCATCACGGCCTCCAGGCTGCTCAGGTCGCGGCCTGTCCGGTCCGGGTGGTCGAGCACAGCCAGCAGCATCGTCGGCACCAGCAGAGTATGCGTCCCGCGATAGGTCTCGATGGCTTCCAGGACCTGAGCCGGATCGAATCCCGGCAGCAGGACGAACGTCCCGCGCTTGGCCAGGGCACCGAACGACGTCACCGCGCCGCCGCCGATGTGGTACATCGGCATCGCGTTCACGTTCACGCCGCCGTCCCGCATCCCGGCGCGCTCGGCGACGAGCACCGCCGCGTTGATCAGGCCGCGGTGATGCAGCAAGGCTCCCTTCGGGAATCCCGTCGTACCCGACGTGTACTGGATCTGGATCGGATCCGTCGAGGCCACCGCGGGCAGCTTCTGCCGATCGTTGCCACTCGCAAGAAAGCGGGGCCAGTCCGAGAACGAGATCACCTCACGAAGCCCCGGGAGCTTCGGCCGGAGCTCGTCGACGACGCCGGTCATGTCGAAGCCGCGGTAGGTGTCAGCGTGCACCAGCCCGGCCGCGCCGGACTGCTCGAGAATGTAGCGGAGCTCCCGGGTGCGGTACGCCGGGTTGGCCGCGACCGTGATCATGCCCGCAAGACTGATCCCGTGCTGGAGCACGATCCAGTCCGCGCTGTTCGGAGCCCAGATCGCGATCACGGCACCCCGGTCGAAACGAGCCAGCAGTGCCCGGGCCGCTCGTTCCGCATCCGCAAGCAGTTCGGCGTAGGTCCAGCTCCTGCGCGCGGCCGGATCCTCGACCGCGTCGACCAGCGCGAGGCGATCGGGGACCGTCGTCGCGGCCTTACGCAGCAGGTCACCCAAGGTGACGTCCAGGTGGCCCGCGCGGTCGTCCGCGGGCCAGTACGACGTGGTCAACACAGTCATGTCTTCTCCAAGTGCCGAGTCTGCACGCTGCTGGCGAACTCGTACGCCGCCAGGCTTGCCGGGTTCTTCGGTCGCGGCGGCGACCAGGCAGGCGTGGATGGTGTCGCCAGGCCGCAGGTCTTCCGGCCGGAGTCGCTCGAGTTCGGCGACGTCCTCCGGTGCGGTGACCCTGCGGCGCACGATGCCGGTCATGCGATCGAAATCCCTCCGTTGACGCTCACGACCTGCCCGGTGATGAGACGGGACAGGGGCGAGGCGAGGAAGAGCACGAGATTGGCCAGGTCCACCGGCTCGGTGAGACCGAGATGGGCCTGCGCGGTGATCCGGTCGAAGATCTTCTTGCTGAACTCCTGGTCCATGGCCCGGTCGTACGAGCCGGTGTCCACGATCAGCGACGGGGTGATCGCGTTGACGCGGACGCCGTACCGCTTCGCCTCGAGGGCCAGCGTGCGGGAGAACGTGACGATGGCGGCCATCGCGGCACCGAGGCAGGTCTCCCCCGGTGTCGGCACCTTGGCGGCGTCCGAGGCGATCGTGATGATCGATCCGGAGCCCTGCTCGCGCAGGAACGGCAGCACCGCCCGGCTGATCAGCAGCGGACCGAGCGCCTGCTGCGTGAGGATGTGTCGGACATCCTCGATCGGGATCTCGTGCAGCAGCGTCGGCTGGTACGGCGCCACCGTCGAGCAGACCAGGACGTCGATGGCACCGAGTCGGCGATGCGCCTCCTGCGCCGCGCCCTCGGCAGCCCCGGGATCGTTGACATCGGCGGCGAAGAACTCCGCACTCGCGCCCGGGACCGCCGTGAGGAGGTGGTCGATCGCGCGCTTGCCACGTTCCTCGTTCCGGCCGAGCAGCATCAGCCGCCGACAGCCGGCTTGTGCGAAGACGACCGCGGTTGCCAGCCCGACTCCCGAGGTCCCGCCCGCGATCAGGACCGCCGTACCGGAGAAGTCGAAGCCGTCGGCGGCCTTCGGGCTTTTCGTCATGCCGACTCCCTCGGTGCGATCCCGGAACGGTATTTGCTGTAAAGGTAAGACCATTATATTTGACTTAGCAATACCTTGAGACGCCGAATCGGTCCAAGATCAGAGCCTCCGGGTCGGACCGAGCGTGAGTTCGATCGAAGCCGAGCAGGTCGAACAGGACGGTGCCGGGCGGGCGTCCGGATTCAGTTCGACGTCCAGCGCGTGGCCGGCGCTCTCGCGGGCCAGGAGGGCGGCGCCGTACGCGCCGGTGATCTGCGGCTCAGCCGGTACGACGACTTCGGCGCCCAGGCTCTCGGACAGGAAATGCACGGCGGCAGCGTTCCGGGCGACCCCACCGGTCATCACGACAGGCGCGTGTCTACCGACCTGAGCAACGAGACCGAGCGTCCGCGCGGAGACGGCACGATGGACCGACGCCGCGATATCGGCGCGATCCTCACCGCGGGCCAGCAGCGACACGATCTCGGTCTCCGCGAACGTCGCACACATACTGCTGATCTCGAGGTCCTCGGCACCCGCCAGCGCCAGAGCGGCGAGTTCGTCGAGTTCGCACTCGAGCGCACGAGCCAGCACCTCGAAGAACCGTCCGGTCCCGCTCGCACAGCGGTCGTTCATCGCGAAGTTCTCCACGAACCCCAGTTCGTCGACCAGGATCGCCTTGCTGTCCTGACCGCCGATGTCGACGATGAGCCGCACGCCTGGATGCAGCGCGACGACGCCGCGCGCGTGACAGGTGATCTCCGTGAACGTACGACCGACGCCGGGAACCAGCCGGCGACCGTAGCCGGTGGCAACGGTCGCCGTGACGTCAGCCACGCCGATCCCCACGGCCGCCAACGCTCCGGCCATCGACCGCGCCAGGCCGGCCCGGCTGACCGCGCCCATCTGCACAACCTCGGCAGCCAGGATCGCACCGGCGTCGTCGACGACCACCGACTTCGCCGTCGTCGACCCGAGATCGACACCCAGGTAGTACGCCGTCACTGCACCGTCACCCCGCCGCCGCGACGGCCCCGCGCCGTACGTCGATGCCCTCGAGCATCGCGACCAGGCGGCTCTCCAGGATCTCGTCCTTGTAGAACGACGCGTCCGCGACGTCGCCTTCGAAGAACATCGACGGGATGCCGAGCTCGCGCTGTGCGGCCTTCGCCAGCAGGCGTTGCGGATTCGTGAACGCACGACAGGTCCGCGACGAGTGGAACACGATGCCGTCGACGCCGTACTCCTCGCAGTCGCTCAGCAGCAAGTGCTGGAGCGTCTTCGTCCCGTGGTTCGTCGGGCAGAGCAGGTAATGCTGAGCCATGCCGAGGATCGGGTCCTCGGGGTCGATCAGGTGCGGCTCCTGCCAGAACGCCTGATGGGTGTAGCGGCCGGCCACCACCGCGACGTCGTGGGCCGCGAACTTCCGGGCCAGCCAGCCCAGCTTGTTCCAGTTCATCATCCCGTCGAAGTACACGCGGTAGCGCTCGTCCCGGACCCCGGATACCCCCTCGGCGATCCGCCGCTCGATCTCCGCCTTGACGGCCGCGAAGTAGTCGACCAGCGGCTGCCCAGCCGGCAGGAAGTTGATCTGCGCGATACTCGCGGTCCAGTCGAAGTACGTCGCCGGCGTCGGCGCCGCCTTGCACAACGCCATCGCCTCCCGGCGCAGCTCCGAGGCGCGCTTGATGTAGGCCATGTTCTGCCGCAGTGCATCCCAGTCGAACCGACGACCGGTCATGGTCTCGACGAACTCGATCAGCTGGTGGAGCTGGTCGGCGACGTACCGCGAGGCCTGATTCCACTCCTCGCCGACCAGGTAGCCGGCGTCCGGCTTGTTGCCCCACAGGAACGGCAGCGACACGTTGAAGATCGGCACTTCCTTGCCGAACACCCGGTACGAGATCTCGTCCCACTGTTGCCCGGTGCTGCATCCGGCGTACGCGTTGACGAAGAAGTCGGGACTGGGCAACCGGCTCGCGAGCTCCTGCTGGTCATGCAGTCCGACGACGCCGGTGTGGTCCTCGTTGCTGCCCTGCCGAGTCAGCACGGCGCATCCGAGGTGGGTCCGCGCGTACGAACACAGCTCCCCGATGTAGCCGTACTCCTGACCGGCGAGCTGCGCCGGTCCCTCCAGGTGCTGCGCGGCCAGTCGTGCGGAGAAGGCCTCGCCGTGGCACCACACGAGTCCGGCGGCCTGGAAGATCGGGTTGACCGCGGAGCCGTTGTACCAGACGACTTTCTCGCCGCGTTCCCGCGCGGTGAAGACGCCGTCCCAGTAGTCGGCGACCATCTGGCCGCCCGCCTTGGTGATGCTCAGCCGATTGGAGTTGTCCATCTGATCACTTCCTATGAGCTCACGAACTGGGTACGGCGGACTCGTTCGAGCAGGGCCTCGACCCGCGTCCGGATCGACTCGACCGGGACGCCTTCATGCTCGGTCTCGAGCAGCAGATGCGGTACGCCGGACTCGATCAGTCGCCGCCGCAGTTCCGGGTAGTAGAGCATGTGCGGCTCGCAGAACTTCGCCATCAGCACGATCACGGCCTGGGCCCCACTGACCTGGACCGATTGCACCAACTGGTCCTCCCAGTCGGTCTCGTGCTTGACCCGGGTAGGGCACGGCAGGTCGGCGTCGCGGCGCAGGTACCAGTCCGCGAGCGCCACCACCGGGTCGATGCCCTCGGCAACATCCGTGGTGAGGTACCGGTTCCCGTGGTACAGGTCGTCGTCGACGACGACCGCTCCACAGTCTTCGATCGCCTGCAGCAGCTCGGGTTTGGGCGCGTGACAGAAGTGACCCGACAGATGCACCCGGACGCGGCCGCCGGCCTCCGCGGGCTCCGCCCGAATCGCCCTGAGTGCCTCGGTGTGCTCCGCCTTGTCCATCACCATCGAGGACTTGACCAGTACCTGCAGGTCGGTCGCGGACAGACTCGAGCCACCCGTTCGCCTGGCGGCGAAGAGTCCACGGAGCAGCCGACGATTCTCGTTGTGGAGCGCGATGCTGACCGACAGAGCGTCGTCGGTGATCCGCGTTCCGGTGAGGGCTTCCAGCTCGGCGACGAAGGCCCGGATCTTCGCCGGGACCGCCTCGGCCGCCTTGTCGAGTGACGGCTCGAGCTGGCCGAAGTACAGCGGCCTGTCCGGCAGTTCCGCGCGGACGACGTCGACGGCGCCGAGCAGCTGGATGCAGTGGTCGGCGAGCAGGAAGCCGTCGTAGATCTCCAGGTTGCCCTTGGCCGCCTGGTCCGCCAGGTTCCGGCTGTAGCCGCAGTAGAACTCCGCGAGCAGGTGGCGTCCGTGGACGTCGGGCTCGCGGTTCTCCTGGATCACCACCGGCAGGACGCCGGCCGCGTGCGCGATCTCGGCCGGGAAGTTCATTGGAAACAGTCCGACCGCTTTGCCTCCGGTGCGCTGCTTCCAGCTCCGCACGTAGCCGTCCGGGTCGTTCGCGACCTCCCGCAGTAGGGCGAGCTCGTCCGCCACAGTGCCACCGCCTCTGGTTTTCGGTCTGACCAATAACTCTTGTCTACCTCAAACCTGCACGATTGCCAATACTCAGTGCCCAAAGATGTATAACCTCAGGCGTTGAGCAGGTCGTTCCAGCGGGTGTGGGCGGCGGTGGACCACTGGTCGCGGCGGGTGCGGAAGAGTTCGGCAGCCTCGCGACCGACCCAGTTCGGCAGGAGTTGCTCCGGCAGTTGCGGGTCGAGGCGGAGGAACCGCTGGAGCAGGTTGCGGAGCTCGATGTGGCGGAGCAGCACGTCGTCACCTCCTGCCGGCCGGTGGCCGCCGTACTGCTCGAGGAAGTTTCGGTAGTGATCGGCCAGCTCGGTCAGATCCCAGGCACGCCGGACGATCTGTGCATCGGTCAGTCCCACGTCCTCGGTGCGGCCGGAGAAGCAGATCGCGGTGTCGGTGAGCTCGAAGCGGGTGATCAGGTCCCGGAGCTCGTCGACCGATTCGGCGTGCGGGGTCAGCCACAGGCCGGGAGTCGGGTTGCCCATCCGGAGCCAGGTCAGGCCGCCGTACAGGCGTTTGCGGGTGGTGCGTTCGTTCTGCGGCAGCGAGACGAGGAGGATCAGCCAGCGTCCGTCCCAGGACACCGGTGCGGAGATGAACTCCTCCGAGCGGCGCTGCCCTTCCTCGACCACCGCGCGTCCTGCGTTCGTGAGTCGCCAGCGCACCGCGCGACCTTGCCGCTCGCTCTCGATCCACCCGGCCGCCGCCGACCGCGCGATCGCCTGCCGTGCCGCGTGCTCCTCGACGCCCAGCCCACCGAGGACCTTCAGCAGCACAGTCGTCCACGCCGCCCCGTCGGGATAGGTGAACTCCCCCAGCACCGTGAGCAGATAGGACCGCGCACTGGCGCGCGGCAAAGGCGACTCGATGGGGTCTGCGGAGGTCACCCGCCCATCTTCGCCGATGCCCGCGCGCAGTCAGCTGAAGTTCGGTGGGCGTTTGGCGAGGAAAGCCTGGATGCCTTCCGTGGCCTCGCCGTGTTCGAAGAGCCCTTGTTCTTCGTCGGCTTCGGCCTGGAGGCCCTCGTCGAGGGGCAGCGCGTAGGAGGTGTCGACCGCGCGGATGACGGCGAGTTGGGCCGGGAGCGACGACGTGACGAGGTCGGCTGCCAGGGCAAGTGCCTCCTTCACGACATCGTCGTCTGTCAAGCGGTCGACCAGACCGATGGCCAAGGCTTCAGCAGCAGGGACCTGGCGCGCGGTGAGCATGATGTCGAAGGCTCGACCGCGACCGACCAGGCGAGGCAGGCGCTGCGTGCCGCCCGCGCCCGGGATCAGGCCGAGCTTCACCTCAGGCAGCCCGAAGGCAGCACGCGGTCCGCTGACCCGCAGCGTGCAGGCCATCGCCAGCTCCAGACCACCGCCCAGGGCCAGACCGTCGACGGCGGCGACGGAGATCCACCCGGCGCCGGCCAAGCGGTCGTTGACCGCGCGCATCTGGTTGCCGTACGCAAGGAACGACTCCGCGTCGATGGTGGACAGGTGCAAGATGTCGGCGCCGGCCGCGAAGAACCCGTCGAGCGCCGACGCGATGATCATCACCTTCACGTCGCCGGATTGTTCCGCCGCGTCGAGGGCGGCGTGCAGCCCATCGAGGATCGGCACGCCGAGCGCGTTCGCGGGCGGCCGATCCATCGTCACGATCCACACACCGGGACTCGCTGCGCGCCAGCTCACCACCTCAGGCATTCGACCCCCTCAGGCCATGGTCAGGCCGCCGCTGACCGACAGCGTCTGACCGGTCACGAACGCGGCGCCGTCGGAGGCAAGGAAGGCGACTGCCGGGCCGATGTCGTCCGGTCTGCCCAGTCTCTTCATCGGGACCGCCCGGGTCATCCCGGCGATCACCTTCTCCGCGTCGCCCGCGCCCTCGGCGAACTTCCGCAGGGCCGGCGTGTCCGTAGGCCCGGGGCACACGGTGTTCACGGTCACGCCCTTCGCTGCCACCTCACGGGCAAGTGTCTTGCCGAAAGCGATGATGCCGCCCTTCGCACCTGAGTACACGGCTTCCAGCGACGAGCCCACCCGGCCGGCGTCCGAACCGATGTTGACTACCCGCCCGAAGCCTCGCTCGGCCATGCCGGGTACGACCGCCTTGAGCACGCGCAGCGCGCCCTTGAAGTTGATGTCGAGGATCTTGTCCCAGAACTCCTCGGTCGTGTCGAGGAACGGCATGAAGTCGTCCCACCCGGCGTTGTTCACCACGACCTCGATCGGGCCAAACTCGGCCTCGACCGTGCGGACGGCCGCCTGGACCGAGTCGGTCCGGGTCACGTCGATCTCGACCGCGATCGCCGTACCGCCGGCAGCGGTGATCTCCTTCGCGGTCTGCTCGGCGACCGGCAGGTTCAGGTCGGCGACAGCGACCTTGAAGCCGGCCTCCGCGAGGGACGTGGCGATCCCCCTGCCGATCCCCTGCGCGGCGCCGGTGACGATGGCGACTCTCATGCGTTCTCCTCCGAAGGTGACGGGTACCAGCGCACCGGACCGGCGACGATCGAGTGACTGGTGAGCTTGCGGCCGAGCACGTCCTGCGCCAGCCGGGCGGCGTCGATCACGGCCTCCAGGTCGAGGCCGGTGCCGACGTCCATCTCGTGGAACATGCTGACCAGGTCCTCGGTGGCGATGTTGCCGGTCGAACCGGCCGGCACCGGGCAGCCGCCGAGTTCGCCGAAGCTGGACTCGAAGCTGGTGCAGCCGGCCTGCAGCGCGGCGTACGCGTTGGCCAGTCCTTGTCCGCGGGTGTTGTGGAAGTGGGCGGTGACCTCGACACCGGGCAGCCGTTCCAGCGCCGCGGCGAAGAACTTCGAGGCGTACGCCGGATTGCACATGCCGGTGGTGTCGCCGAACCCGATCTCGGTCGCGCCCGACTCGGCGAAGTCCTCGGCGAGACCGAGTACGCGGTCCATCGGCACGTGGCCCTCGTACGGGCACCCGAACGAGGTGGCGATCACCGCGCAGAAGCGCAGGTCGTCGGCGACGATCCGCTTGCCCATCACCTTCACGTCGGCCATGGTCTCCTCGACCGTGCGGTTGATGTTGCGCTTGTTGTGAGTCTGCGACGCACTGACGAACAGCGCCACCTCCTCGAACAGCTCGCGCACCGCCAGCGCATTGTCGAGGCCCTTGCTGTTCGGCACCAGCACCATCCGGTCGACACCGTCCGGCAGGTCGATCCCCCGCAGTACGGCGATCCCGTCGGACAGCTGCGGGATCACGTCCGGGCGGACGAAGCTGGCCACCTCGATCCGGGTGAACCCGGCCCGGCCGAGGGCATTGATCAGCCGGATCTTGTCCGCGGTCGCGATCGTCTCCGGCTCGTTCTGGAAGCCGTCCCGCGGGCCGACCTCCCGGATCCGAACACTCGTCATGACAACTCCGCCAAGGTCTGTTCGAGGGCTTCGCGGTGCGCCGGGGCCGCGACCGCGATCAGCCGGCGGGCGCGCTCGGCGACTGTGCAGCCGGTGAGCAGGGCAACGCCATACTCGGTGACGACCGCGTCGACATCCACCCGTGCCGTCGTCACCACTGCGCCACGCAACCTGGCGTTGATCGTCGACTCTCCGGCGATCTCCGAGCGCAGTGCGATCACCGACCGGGCACCGGTGAGTGACGCGGCCCGGCTGAAGTCGACCTGACCGCCGACCGCACCGATGTGGACCCCACGGCGCAGTTCGGCGCCTACCTGGCCGAGCAGATCGACCTCGATCGCCGAGTTGATCGAGACAAGCGAACGCAGCTGCGACAGCACCGCCGGCGCGTGCGTATAGCTGGCCGGCCGAAACTCGATCGGATATTGCGGCAATGCGTCGTACAGCTGTGTACTTCCCAGGGCCGCACCGGTCACGACGACACCCGGATCGATCTCCTTGCGCGCCCCGGTGACGACGCCCTTCTCCACCAGGGCGACGACCCCGTCGGTGACCATGCCGGTATGGAAGCCGAGGTCGGTGTGTCCGGTGAGCGATTCGAGTACGGCGTTGGGCAGCGAGCCGACCCCGAGTTGCAGAGTGTCGCCGTCTCCGACCAGTCCCGCCACGTTGTCGGCGATCGCCCGGTCCACCGCGTCCGGCTCCCGGACGGGTGCCTCACGCAGGGGCCGGTCCGTCTCCACGACACCGGCGAACGCGGACAACGGCAGGCTCGGGCTGCCTTTCGTGCGCGGCATCCGATGGTTGACCTCGGCAACCAGAGTCCGGGTGTATCTCAGCGCGTCGGCGACGTACTCCACGCCGATGCCGAGCGACACCGTCCCGTCCGCGTCCGGCGCCGAGACCTGCAATAGTCCGACGTCACACGGCAGCAGTCCGCGCTCGAACATCCGCGGCAACGCCGAGTAGTGACACGGTACGACGTCCAGCAGGCCGTGCCGCGACAGTCGTCGCAGCTCCCCCAGACCGCCGTACGAGAGGACAGTGAGGCCATCTGGCACCGAATCGGGCAGATCGCCCGACAGCCGGTCGTTCCAGGTGAGGCCGCAGAACACGCGGATCGGACCGATAGCGTCGACCTGGTCGAGCAGCGCGTTGACGAGTGGCTCCGGCTCGGCCCCGCCCTGACCCCACCAGACGCCGTCGCCGGACGACACGTACTTGCTCAGGTCGATCATGGATCCACCCGCTGGACGAGCGTCGCCGTACCGAGACCGCCTCCGCAGCACATGGTGACCAGCCCGATCTCGGCGTCCCGGCGTTCCAGCTCGGCGAGCAGGGTGCCGAACAGACGCGCACCTGATGCGCCGACCGGATGACCGAGGGCGATGGCGCCACCGTTGACGTTGACGCGGTCCATGTCGGGCTTGAGCTCACGCTCCCAGGCCAGCACCACCGAGCTGAACGCCTCGTTGATCTCGACCAGGTCGATGTCGTCGATCGTCATCCCGTTTCGTTCGAGGAGCTTGTGGGTCGCCGGGATCGGACCGGTCAGCATGATGATCGGATCGACGCCGACCGTCGTCTGGTCGAGGATCCGTGCCCGCGGCCGCAACCCGTGGCGCTCGGCACCTTCCGGTGATGCGATCACCAGGCCGGCCGCACCATCCGACATCGGCGACGACGTACCCGCCGTGATCCGCCCGTCCGCCCGGAAGACGGTCTTCAGACCCGCCAGCGTCTCGAGCGACGTCTCCGGGCGGATGGCCTGATCACTGGTACGACGCTCGCCGTCGAGATCGAGCGGGATGATCTCGCGCTCGAACCGCCCGGCCGCCACCGCCTCGGCAGCGAGCCGATGCGACCGGACCGCGAAGTCGTCCAGCTGCGTGCGACTCAGGTCCCAGCGCTCGGCGATCAGCTCCGCGCTCTCCCCCTGCGGCACGAAGTCGTACCGCTCCCGCAGTGCCGCCGGCCAGGGATCGCCGTACAGCTCGGAGATCTTCGCGGGCGAGTTCATCGGCACGTGTCCCATGTGCTCGACGCCACCGGCGATCACGACGTCATGCGTGCCCGAGGCAACCAATGCGGCCGCCATCTCGACCGCGGTCTGCGCCGAGCCGCAGCGGCGGTCCAGCACGGTGGCCGGAACCTCCGGCGGGTGGCCCGCCTGCAGCCAGGCATTGCGGGCGACATTGCGCGACTGCTCGCCGAACGGCGCCGTACAGCCGATGACGAGGTCCTCGACCGCTGACGGCGCGAGGCCCGTGCTCGTGATCAGGGCGTTGTAGACCGAGCCCAGCAGCTCATTGGGGTGGGTGTCGCGATACCAGCCACGCTCGGGGTGTGCCTTGCCCATCGGAGTACGGAGCGCCTCGACGATGAGCGCTTCCCGGCCTGTCATGCGGGTCATCAGATGACCGTCCCTCCGTCGACCGGCAGCACCTGGCCGGTGATGTACGACGCGGCGTCGGAGGCGAAGAACACGAACGTCGCCGCGATCTCGTCCGGATCGGCCCAGCGTCCGAGCGGGATGCGTGCCAGCGTCAGCTCGGCGAGCTTCTCGTTGCCGCGGATGTTCTCGGTCATCGCGGTCGCCGCCAACGGCGCGAGCGCGTTCACGGTGATCTGCTTGCGGGCCAGCTCCTTGGCCAGCGACTTGGTCAGGCCGACAACTCCGGCCTTGGCCGCGCCGTAGTTGGCCTGGCCAATGGTCCCGACCAGACCGGCAGCTGAGGTGACGTTGATGATGCGGCCGGTGCCGTTCGTAGCCAGGTACGGCAAGGCGGCCTGGCTGACGGTGAAGGTTCCGCCGACATGAACGCCAAGGACCAGTTGGAACTGCTCGGCGGTCAGCTTCGGGAACATCGCCGGGGCGATCACCCCGGCGTTGTTCACCACGATGTGCAGGGTGCCGCCGGTCAGATCTGCAGCCTGGCCGGCGGCACGGGCGGCTTGCTCGGCATCACGGACGTCGAGCACCGCGGACTCCGCCCGGCCGCCGGCCGAGACGATCTCGTCGGCGACGGCCGCCGCCGAGTCCTTGTCGAGGTCGGTCACGAGAACGGCAGCGCCCGCGGCGGCGAAGGCTCTGGCGACCGCTGCACCGATGCCGTTGCCCGCACCCGTCACAAGGGCCGACCGGCCTTCCAGTGAGAACATCAGTAGCTCCGCGGAAGGCCGAGGACGTGCGAGCCCAGATAGTTCAGGACCATCTCTTGGCTCAGTGGCGCGATCTTGAGCAGCCTCGCTTCCCGGAAGTACCTCGCGACGTGGTACTCCTCGGCGTACCCCATCCCGCCATGCGTCTGCAGCGCCCGGTCCGCGGCGTCGAAGCCGGCGTCGGCGCAGAGGTACTTCGCGGTGTTCGCCTCGCGACCACAGGGGCGGCCGTTGTCGTAGAGCCACGTTGCCTTGCGCAACGCCAACTCGGCCGCGTCGAGCCTGGCCAAGGAGTCGGCCAGCGGGAACTGGATGCCCTGGTTCATACCGATCGGCCGCTCGAACACCACGCGTTCGTTCGCGTAGCGGACCGCACGCCGCAGCGCCGCCCGGCCCAGGCCGAGGGCTTCGGCCGCCACCAGCATCCGTTCAGGGTTCAGACCGTCGAGGATGTATTTGAAACCCTGCCCCTCCTCGCCGATCCGATGCTCGGCCGGGATGCGCAGGTCGTCGATGAACAGTTCGTTCGAGGTGACCGCGTTGCGGCCCATCTTCGCGATCGGCCGGATGTCGACGTGATCGCGGTCCAGGTCGGTCAGGAAGAGGGTGAGACCGTCGGTCTTCTTGGTGACGTCCTCGAACTTCGTCGTGCGGGTGAGCAGCAGGATCTTCTCCGACTCCATCGCCTTGGAGATCCACACTTTGCGTCCGTTCACCACGTAGTCCGCGCCGTCTCGTCTGGCGAAGGTCGTGATCCGCGTGGTGTCCAGGCCCGCGCCCGGCTCGGTGACGCCGAAGCAGACATGCAGGTCGCCGGTGACGATGCGGGGAAGGTTCTCCTGCTTCAGCTCCTCGGAGCCGTGCAGGATCACCGGGTGCATCCCGAAGATCGACAGATGCATCGAGCTTGCGCCGTTCATGCCGGCGCCTGAAGCCGAGACCTCCTCGAGCAGCAGTGCGGCTTCGCTGATGCCGAAGCCGTGTCCGCCGTACTCCTCCGGTGTGGTGATGCCGAGCCAGCCGCCGTCGGCGAAGGCCTGGTAGAACTCGGCCGGGAACTCGTGCGCGGCGTCCTTCTCCATCCAGTACTGGTCGTCGAACTTGGCGGCCAGCTCGGCGACAGCGCGACGGATCGTCGCCTGGTCCTCGGTGAGCTCGAAGTCCACGACCGTCCCTTTCGTTTGGCTGCGGCCCGATCATAACAAATGGTCAGACCAAAAAACTAGACCAGGGTGAGTGCGTCCGCGAGTCGTTCGTTCCAGGTGGCCGGGCGGCCGTAGAGGGCTTCGTCGAGCTTGGCTCGTTTGTAGAAGAGCTGCAGGTCGTGCTCCCACGTGTAGCCGATCGCTCCATGCAGGGTCAGAGCACTGTCGGCCACTCGGCTTCCCGCCGCAGTGACCTGTGCCTTCACCGCAGCGGCGTGCAGGTCGGACTGCGGCCCGGCACCCTCCACCGACGCGGCGGCGAAGTAGACCGCCGACCGGGCCGCCTCGACCTCGACCAGCATCGTCGCGGCGGCATGTTTCACCGCCTGGAACGAGCCGATCGGTACGCCGAACTGCTGCCGCTGCTTGCTGTAGGCAACCGCCATCTCGAGCATCTTGCCCATCGCACCCAACGTGTCCGCAGCGACCAGTACGGCGGCCCGCGCCGCACACTCCCTGAGGAATGCCGAAGCATCCACGTCGAGTCGCTCGGAGGTCGCACCATCGACAACCAGGTCCGCGACCGACCGACTGCGGTCGAGCAGTCGCCGAGCGACAACACGCACACCGTCGGCCGGCACGAGCCTCAGCTCGGGCCCCTCGACCACTGCGATGAAGCTCGCTGCGCAGTCAGCAGCAAGCACCCGGCGAACGGTCCCGTGCAGGCGACCGTCCGCGTCCAGCGTGAGGCGCGGTCCCTCGCCGGGGATGCTCTCCGCGGGAGACAGCAGTACCACCGGCTGACTGGCAGGAGCCGCGGCGGGGACGCCGGCGAGAGCCGACAGGGCCAGGGTGGTTGCGAGCCAGGTCGCGGAGGGGGCGCAGGCGCTCGCGAGAAGTTCGGACGTCAGCGCGAGCTCGACGAGGCCGCCGCCTTGGCCGCCGATCGACTCGGGCAGGCCGACGCCGGACCAGCCGTCGGCGGTGAACCGGTCGGCGAACGAGCGCGAGTCGCCGGCGTCGAGCCATCGGCGTACGACGTCCGGTGGGGCGATGCCGGCGAGCCAGCCGCCAAGGCTCTCCCGGTAGGCGTCCTGTTCCTCGGACAGTTGCCAGCGCATCAGGACAGTCCCTTCACCTGCAGGCGGATCTCCTCCACGGCCTCCGGGTTCTCCGCGCCGGACAGGTCGCCCGGATCCGCGTCCAGCACGGCCGCACGGACGGCCCGGCGCAGGATCTTCGCGGACCTCGTCTTGGGCAACTGCTCGACCCGGACCACACGAGCCGGCGCGAACGGCTTCCCGAGCTCGCCGGCCACCAGGTCGGTGAGACGGATCGCCATCGCCCGGTCGTCGGCATCCGCGGCGGCGCGCCGTACCCAGAAGGCCCAGACCGACTCGCCCCTCTCCGGGTCGGGAACGCCGACGACCGCACACTCGGCCACATCTGGATCGGTGGCGAGCACGGATTCGATCTCGGCCGGCGCGACCCGCTTTCCGGCGACGTTCATGACGTCGTCCGAGCGGCCGAGGATGTACCAGCCGGTGTCGTCCACCAAGGCGTAGTCGCCGTGCCGCCACAGGCCCGGGTACGTCGACCAGTAGGCGTCACGGTAACGCTCGTCGTCCTTCCAGACTCCGCGCGTCATCGACGGCCACGGCTGCCGGCACACCAGCTCGCCCACACTCCCCCGCAGCGGCCGCCCGTCGTCGTCGACCACGTCGACGTCCATCCCCAACGCGGGTCCACCGAGCGAGCAGCTGCGGATGTCCTCGACCGGATAGGGGCAGAGGAACGAGCCACCCACCTCGGTCCCACCGGAGAAGTTGATCACCGGGACCCGGCCGCCGAAGACGTCTCGCGCCAGCCACTCGTACGACTCCGGATCCCACGGCTCGCCGGTCGACCCGAGGATGCGGACCGACGACAGGTCACCCGCAGGATCGTTGCCAGCGGCACGTAACGTGCGGATCAGCGTGGGTGAGACCCCGAGCATCGACACCCGATGGCGCTCGACCAGGTCCCACAACCGGCCGGTGTCCGGCACATCCGGCGAGCCTTCGTACAGCAGCAGCGTCCCACCGCAGGCGTGCGTGCCGATGATCGACAGTGGCCCCATGATCCAGCCCATGTCGGTGACCCAGCAGAACGTCCGCCCGGGTGCCATCTCGAACCCGTAGGCCACCTCACTCGCAACCTTCACCAGGAACCCGGCATGCGTGTGCACCGCACCTTTCGGCCGCCCGGTGGTCCCGGAGGTGTAGGCCAGCAAGAACACATCCGAGGCCGACGTGGGCTCGACGACCGGATCAGGATCGGCCGCGAGCAGGTCCGCCCACACGTCGTCGGTCACCACCAACTCGACACTCGGACAGGTCTTCAGCGCCTCGTCCAGTTGATCCTGCAAGGCGACGGTACGGCGACGGCGCATCGTGCCGCTCGTCGTGATGACGGCCTTGGCGTCGGCGTCCTGGATCCGCGCGGCGATCGCGGCCGGGGCGAACCCAGAGAACAACGGCACCACCATCGCGCCGATACTCGCCACCGCGTACATCGCGACGACCGCCCGAGGCGTCATCGGCAGGTAGATCGCCACCGCGTCGCCCTTGCCGATGCCCCGCGCCCGCAGTCCGGCCCGGACTCGCGCAACCTGGTCATCCAGCTCCGCGAACGTCAGCCGCCGTACCGTTCCGTCCTCGGTCTCGTGCACGACCGCGATCGCGTCGGGCGTGGCAGCGGACCAGCGCCCGAGCGTGGCGTCGACGATGTTGATCGTGCCGTCGACGAACCACCCCGGATACTCGATACCGCGACTGAGGTCGAGCACCCGGCTGTACGGCGACCGGAACTCGATGCCGAGGTCTGCCACCACGGAGTCCCAGAACGATCCGATGTCCGCGACCGAACGTGCTCGCAACTCGTCGGCGAATGCGACACCGAGAGTGCGCATCAGGCGAGCCACATTGGAGTCCTGGAGGTAGTCGGGCGTCGGCCGCCAGGTATATGTCATCGCGGCATCCCCAGGATTCGTTCGGCGACGATGTTGCGCTGGATGAACGTGGAGCCGCCCGCGATCGCCGTACCGCGGGCCTGGTTCGCCAGCCGCAGCCAGCGCCGGGACCGGACCGCCTCGTCGGAGGTGTCGTCGAGATCGAACTGACCGGCGAGCGGTTCGAGGGACAGCCGGAAGTCGGCCAGGTCCTCGACGAGCGGACAGAAGTACAGCTTGCCGATCGAGGCGACCGGGCCGGGCGGTCCGGACGCGCCGCTGATCACGCGCTGGCTGATCGTGCGATGCACGAAGGCGCGCGCCCACAGATCGGCCACCCGCTGACGAATCTGCGGATCATCACCGACACCCAGCTCGCGGATGTCGGCGATCAGGTCATCGACGGCCTTGGTCGTGTTGACCCGGCCGGTGGCGATCGCCACCCGCTCGAACGACAAGGTGCCCATGGCAACTTTCCAGCCGCCGTCGACGTCACCTACGACAGCGTCGTCGGGAAGGAAGACATCGTCGAGAAACACCTCGTTGAACTCCGACTCGCCCAGCAGGTGCGCGAGCGGACGCACCGTGACGCCTTCCCTGTCCATCGGCAGCAGGAAGTAGGTGATTCCCTTGTGCCGCGGGCCGCCGCCCGTACGCGCCAGCAGGATCGCATGCGCGGCCAGTTGCGCCCGGCTGGTCCAGATCTTCTGGCCCTGGATCCGCCAGCCGCCGTCCACCTTCGTCGCCTTGGTCCGCAGGGACGCGAGGTCGGAGCCCGAGTCGGGTTCGGAGAAGAGCTGGCACCAGATCTCCTCGCCGGCGAGGATCGGACGCAGGTAACGCTGCCGCTGCGCCTCCGATCCGAAATGCGCGATGGTCGGGCCGGCGAAGTCCTCGCCGATCGTGTTGAGCCGCTCGGGCGCTCCGGCCAGGTCGCACTCCTCGCCGAAGATCGCCCGCATCCGCTCGTCCAGCCCTTGGCCGCCGTATTCGCGAGCCCAGGTCAGGCCGGCGTATCCGGCGTCGTACAACATGGCCTGCCAGGCACGCCAGAACGCCGGCTTCTCGGTCAGGTCCGCGGGCTCGGGCCAGGGCAGCTCGGGCAGGCGCTTCTCCAGCCAGGTGCGCAGCTGCTGCCGGAAGCGGGCCTCGTCGGGGGCGTCGGCTAGGTCCATCAGCCCAGCTTCGCCTGGATGTCGGAGCGCAGCACGTGCTTCTGGATCTTCCCGGTCGCGGTCATCGGCATCGCCGGCACGATCTCCAGCCGCTCCGGCAGCTTCTGGGTGGCTACCTTGTGCTCGCGCAGCAGCGCGGAGATGTCGTCGAGCGTGATCGCCGGTTGCCCTTCGGCCGGTACGACGTACGCGCAGACCTTCTCGCCGAGCCGTTCGTCCGGCATCCCCACGATCGCGACATTCGCGATCGACGGATGCCGCAACAGGTGGTCCTCGATCTCGCGGGCGCTGATGTTCAGGCCGCCGCGGATGATGATGTCCTTGAGCCGTCCGGTCACCCGGACGAACCCGTCGGCGTCCATCCGGCCGAGGTCGCCGGAGCGCGAGAAGCCTTCCGGTGTGAACAACTCCGCGGTCTGCTCGGGGTCGTCGTAGTACTCGATCATGTGGCTCGGGCCGCGGTACGCGATGTCACCCTCCTCGCCGCGCGAGCGCTCAAGTCCGTCACCGCCGACCACCTTGACCTCGGCACCCTGGAGCGCCGAGCCGTCCGACGTCGCGGATCGCTCCGGCGGATCCGTGACCGTGCACATCGTGGTGAGGAAGTTCTCCGACCGTCCGTACAGGCTCAGCGTCCGGAAGCCGAGCAGGTCATGGGACTTCTCCACGATCGCGCCCGGGATCGGCGAGCCGGCGCAGACCCACAGCCGCATGCTGCTCGCGTCGTGCTTGGCCGGGTCATAGGCCCCCATCAGCATCTGCAGGAACGGGGTCGCCGTGACGGTGACCGTGCAGCCGTGCTGCTCGATCCGGTTGAGACCCTCCTGCGGGTCCCAGGCCTCCATCAGGTACGACTTCGCGCCGGCGATCAGGGGCAGCACAACGCTCGTCACCAGGCCGGTGCTGTGGGTGATCGGGGACGGCCCGAACTGGACGTCGTTCTCGGTGTAGTCGAGGCTCTTCATGATCGCCGTCGCGCTCGCCCGCACGGTGTTGAAGGTGTGGAAGCAGCCCTTCGGGCGGGACGTCGTACCCGAGGTGTAAACGATCAGGAAACCGTCGTCCGGCTCCGAGTCGGGACCTGCCTCTGCCTCCAGTGCGGACAGGTCACCGTCGACCACGAGACCGTCGAGCGACTGCTCGGATCCGGCAGCCCGCGCGACGTACACCGCGCGGAGGTCCGGCGTCGTCGACCGCAGCTCTTCGAACATCGCCAGGTGCCCGTAGCCGCGGAACTCCTCGCACGTCACCGCTGCCACCGCACCGGAGTGCCTGAGGACGTACCCGACCTCCTCCTCGCGGTAGATCGGCATGATCGGGACCAGGATCGCGCCGATTCTCGACAGTGCTGCCGCGACGACGGCGAAGTCGGTCCAGTTCGGCAACTGAACGGCGACCCGATCGCCACGCTGCACACCCTGCCGGTGGAAGCCGACCGCGAGCCGCAGTGCCTTCTCCCGGAAGTCGGCATAGGTGAGCGACGTCGTGCTGTCGAAGACGAAGGTCTGGTCGCCGCGCTGCTCGGCCTGCTCGGCGACGAGTGCGTTGAAGCTCGTCGGTGCCCAATAGCCCGCTGTGTAGTAGCCGGTGATCTGCTCCTCGGAGTACCGATCCCTGACGGTCCTGGTCGGTGCGCTCATGATTCGTTCCTTACTTCCTTGGCCAGGAAGGCCAGGACGTCCGCGATGACTTCGTCCTGGTTGGTTTCATTGAAGATCTCGTGCATCGCGCCCGGATAGACCTTCCGCTCGAGAGCAGAGCCGGCCAGGTGCTCGAATGCCTTCGCGGTCACGTCGTACGGCGCCAGCGGGTCGAGCTCGCCGTGCAGCCACAGGGTCGGCAGATCGCCGAGCGAGGGGCCGGCAGCGATGTCGGCAACGGCCGTGAAGATCGCCGACAGGGTCTGGCGGCTCAGCGGTCCGTGATGGACGAGCGGGTCGGCCAGGTAGGCCTCGCCAACGGCCGGGTCGCGCGAGAGCATCGCCGTGTCGATCGGCACCTCCGGCATCGGGTCCATCGACAGGAGCGCCTCGAAGCCCGGGTTGCCGCCCACCACCGGGCCGGTGAGCACCAGCGCGGTGAGCTCGCCGGGGAACGACTGCGCGAACCGGGTCGCGATGATGCCTCCCAGCGAATGACCGATCAGCACGATCGGCAGTCCAGGGTGGTCGGCCCGCAAGCGGTCGGCGACCTTGTGCAGGTCCGCGACCATCTTGTCGACGTCCTCGATCTCGGCCCGCTCCCCCGCGGACCCGCCGTGGCCGTGGTGGTCTCCGGCGTACACGACCGCGCCGTCGGCCACGAGCCGCTGCGCGACGTGGTCGTACCGGCCGCTGTGCTCACCGATGCCGTGCGCGAGGAGCACGCCGTACGACGGCTGTTCGGCACTCCACGTGCGAACGAAGACGTCGCCCACCGTGCCGTCGATCATGAAGGCAGTCATCCCGCCCCTCCCGAGGTAGCTGATGCCCCGAGCATGCGCCATTCGGACTAATAGTTCAATGGTCTGACCATAAATTTTAACACTGCTTCCAGACCGGATCGCGCTTGTCACGGAACGCGGTCACGCCCTCGACGATGTCCTCGGTGGTCAAGGCGAGGGCGAGCTGTGAGCGGAGCGCCGACAACGCGTCCGGCAGGCTGAGATCGCGGGTCGCGGCGATGGCGTCCTTGCCCATCCGCATCAGCAACGGCGACTTCGCCGCCAGCCTGTGCGCCCAGTCGCGGACCACGGCGTCGAAGCTGTCCGCCGGAACGACGGCGTTGACGAGGTTGAGCCGGGCCGCCTCGGTGGCGTCGATGGGTTCGCCGAGCATCATCAGCTCGTTCGCCTTCAGGCGGTCGACGTTGCGGTAGATCAGCGCCGAGATCATGAACGGAAACACGCCGACGTTGATCTCCGGACAGCCGAACCGGACGCCTTCCTTCGCGATCACCAGATCGCAGGCGAGGGCAAGGCCGAACGCCCCGGCGAGGACGTCACCACCGGCGGCACAGATCACCGGCTTCCCGAGCTCCCCGAGCCTCCGGTAAAGGCGGGGGAAGCGATCCAGCCCTGCGTACTTCCTGATCGTCGGGGTCTCGCCCGCGAAAGCCTTGAGATCCCCGCCGGCCGAGAAGATCCGGTCGTGCGACGACCCGAGCACGACCACCCGGATCGCCTGATCCGCCGCCGCGGCGTCCAGCGCGGTCAGCAACTCGTCGAGCAACTCGTCGGAGAGCGCATTGCGAGTCTGGGGCGAATCAAGAGTGATGAAGGCAATCGCCTGGTCATCCACGTCGTAGCGGACGTTCACGGCGAGAGCACCACCTTTCCGAATCCTTGACCGCTCTCGAGGTAGGCATGCGCGTCCGCGGCCTCGGCCAGTCCGAAGACGCGATCGATCACCGGCGGGCGTACGTCGTACCGGTCGAGGAAACTCAGCAGACCGGCGAAGTCGCGCGGGCTGCCCATCGTGGTGCCGATCAGCTCGAACTGCCCGAAGTAGAACGGACGGATGTCCAGTTCCGCGCGATCGCGGTGCGACGCTCCCAGGACTACCAGCCGGCCGCCCGGGCGTAGCGCCGACAACGACTCGCTCCAGTTGCCGACCGAGTCGAGAACGACGTCGAATCCACCGCTCACGAGCTTCTGCGCCGCCTCCGGCCAGGCGGGGTCGTCGTACCGGACGCCGTCGACCGCGCCCAGCTCCCGGGCACGGGCGATCTTGTCCTCCGACGACGAGGTGACAACCACTCGGCAACCCGCCGCGGCAGCCAGCGAGACGGCCATCGTCGCCACGCCACCACCCGCTCCGAGCACGAGCAAGGACTCGCCGCGTTGCAGTCTGGCGCGGGAGAACAGCGCTCGATACGTGGTCAGCCCAACGAGCGGCAACGCGGCGGCTTCCGGCCAACTCAAGCCATGCGGCTTCGGTACGACGCAACTCGGCGGAACTCGCACATATTCGGCGTAGGTGCCGGGCTGATGGTCGCCGAGGATCTCCCAGTGCGGGCCAGGGGCCGACTCGTCGTCACCCCAGCACAGCGAGGGCAGGATCACGACCTCCTCGCCCGTCTCGACATCGACACCGGCGCCGTCGGCTCCGGCGATGTGCGGAAGTGGCGAACCGTAGCGGCCCTGCCGGACCAGCACGTCGTGCCAGTTGAGTGCTGCTGCCTTCAGCCGTACGACCGCCCAGTCGGGATCAGGTCGCGGGTCCGGCATCTCCGCGAGCTGCAGGACTTCCGGACCGCCGAACTCTTTCATCACCACGGCGCGCATCCCGGTCACCTCGCATAGGTGAGGTAGATGGACTCGCCGACGGCCGCGGGTTGTTCCTGGCCGCGGACCTCGACCCGGAGACGTAATCGATAACGCACGCCGCCGTCGTCGCGTCGTACCGGATCCGTGATCGACGCAGCCAACCGGACCTCGGACCCCACCGGCACCGGCGCCAGGAAACGCACGTCGTCGACGCCGTAGTTGGTGCCGCGGGCGTGATCCTTGATCCGCAGCAGGTCCTTGAACATCACCGGCACCAGCGACAGCGCGAGGTAGCCGGTTCCGCCTGGCCCGAACAGGTCGACCATCGCCTGATCCACCCGGCGCCAGGGCGAGGCGCCGAGATCCAGCTCGGCCACCTCCGCGAGTTCGGCCACCGTCAGCTCGATCATCGATCCTCCTCGGCCTTGCCGACTTCCGCGTAGCGGTATTATGGTCAGACCAAAAGCTGAGCGTCAACGAGGAGAGCCGATGGACGACTTCACCGACGTGACCTACCAGGTCGAGGACGGCCTGGCCTGGATCACGATCAACCGCCCGGAGCGGTACAACTCGTTCCGGGCCCGGACGGTCGACGAGCTGGTGCTGGCGTTCAAGCGGGCGTGGGCGAGTGACGAGGTCGGAGTGATCGCGTTGACCGGGGCGGGCGACAAGGCGTTCTGCACCGGCGGCGACCAGAAGCAGCGGATGGAGACCGGCGACTACGGTCCCTCGCAGAGCGGGCTGTTCGAGGTGGATTCACTGCACCGCGTCATCCGCGACGTACCGAAGCCGGTCATTGCCGCGGTCAACGGTTACGCGATCGGCGGCGGGCACGTGCTGCATCTGCTGTGCGATCTGACCATTGCTGCCGACAATGCGACGTTCGGGCAGAACGGTCCGCGGGTCGGTTCGTTCGACGCCGGCTTCGGCACCGGGTTGATGGCCCGGGCGATCGGCGAGAAGCGGGCCCGCGAGATCTGGTTCCTGTGCCGCAAGTACTCCGCTGAGCAGGCGCTCGACTGGGGTCTGGCCAACAAGGTGGTGCCGGCGGACCAACTGCACAAGGAGGTCCGGGCGTGGGCCGACGAGATTCTGCAGCTCTCCCCCACTGCGCTCAAGGTGCTGAAGCAGTCGTTCAACGCCGACACCGAGCACTTCGCCGGGATCGGTCAGATGGCGTACTCCAGTCTCAAACTGTTCGGCGAGACCACCGAGGCGCAGGAGGGCATCACCGCGTTCAACGAGAAGCGCAGTCCCGACTTCTCGGTGTACCGCGGTAACTGACATGTTCAGCAAGGACGCACTCGACGGGTCGCGGATCCTGATCACCGGCGGCGGGACGGGCCTCGGACGCGGCGTGGCCAGACATCTCGTCGAGCACGGCGCCGAGGTTCACCTGTGGGGTCGCCGCCTCGCCGTGCTGGAAGAGGCCGCCGCCGCCGCTGGGCCGGGCCGCGTCCACGCGCATGCTGTCGACGTGCGCGACTTCGAGCAGGTGGACGCGACGATGGAGTCGATCTGGTCCGGGTACGGGCCGCTGACCGGCGTCGTCAACAATGCGGCGGCGAACTTCATCGCCCAGACCGAGAAGCTCAGCCCGCGTGCGTTCGAGGCCGTCACCGGCACGGTGATGAACGGGACCTTCCACACCACGCTGGCCGCCGGGCGACGGTGGATCCGCGACAGCCTGCCTGGCAGCGTGCTGTCGACGCTGACCACGTGGGTCTGGACCGGATCGGCATACGTCGTGCCGTCCTCGATGGCGAAGGCCGCGGTGCACGCGATGACGATGTCACTCGCGGTCGAGTGGGCGAAGTACGGTATCCGGATCAACGCGATCGCACCAGGACCGATCCCGACCGACTATGCCTGGGAGATGCTCAACCCGACAGACAACAGTTCCGTCGGCGCGACACAGACCGACACGGTTCCGGCCGGCCGGGCGGGGACGATCGAGGAACTCGCCAACCTGACGATCTTCCTGCTGTCCGACGGGTGCGACTACCTCACCGGACAGACGATCGCGATGGACGGCGGCCAGATGCTCGCCGGCCCGGCAACCTTCGCCGGACTCACCAACCTCACCGATGCAGACTGGGATGAGATCAAGGAACGCAGCAAGGCCGCCACGGCCGCGAGCAAGGCGCAGCGTTCTACCTGAGTGTCGGGCGGTACATGTACGACGGACTCCGGGTGAGCGCGAACTCGAAGATCCCGATGCCCGGAGTGCCGCCGTGGTCGAACTCGCACAGCCTGTCCGTGAGTGAGGTCCCGGCCGTCCGTGGGGTGACCGTGCCGTCGAGTGGGTAGACGTCGTACTCCAGACCCTGTAGCGATCCGTGCCGCCCGCCGTACCCGCCGCCGGCCATCAACGCTCCGCGGCCCGACGCGTCGACGCTGATCGTGTAGCTCGTGGCCTTGGTGGTCACCTCGACCGTGCCGGACCTCAGGTCGAGGGTTTCGTCGAAGACCAGGCCGTGGCGTACGTCGACGACAGGATCGAGCCGTCCGTCGGTGTGCATCACGGCGCCCTCCAGCAGGAGCCGTTCGCCTGAGCGGTCCTCGACGAGCAGGAAGCCGACCGAGCGATCCGGGAACTGCGCCTGGTGCCAGAGATGCAGACCGTGACCGCCACTCATCGTCCGAACACCGCGTGATCTGTCGCGTTGCCCGTACCAGCCGTCGACCTGCTGGGCGGCACCGTCGATGCTGAGAGTTCCGTCGTACCGGCCGGACTGGAAGAGGTGCTCGAACCTGGTCGATTCGCCGACCGTGATGTCGCCCGACCATGCCGGCGTACGGGCACGCCAGGTGAGGTCGAATTCGACGCCGGCTGGATTCGCGCCGAGGGTCAGGTGCCACGTTGAGTCATCGACTTGCCAGGTGAGTGGTCCACAGCTCGAACCGTCGATCGTGCTGCCGAACCGGAGGTTGCGCTGCTCATCCGCGATGCAGGCGATCATGAACCCGTCTGTGCGCTTGTGGTCCGGGTACGCGCCGACGCCGAGGATGACGCAGGGTGCTGTCGCGTCGGCGGGGTGGAGGTTGAACATGAAGCGGTCGAAGTGCATCACAGCTCCAGACCGGCTGCGCGGCTTGCGGCCTCGAGGAACGACGGCACGTGCGCCGGGTCGGCGTAGTACGGATCCTTGCCTTGCCGGCGGCTGTACTCATAGAGCACCGCGAGCTTCCACAGCGCGAAAGTCATGTACCAGTTCAGGTTGTCCAGGGTCGTCCCGGTGCGTACGGCGTACCGGTCGGCGAGCTCCTTGCGGGTCGGGTAACCAGGCTCGAGCATCGCTCGTCCGAACTCCTGGGTCGGCGTCAGTGGACCGTCCTCGTCGGGGACCGAGGCGAGGAAGTAGCCGAGGTCGAGCAGCGGGTCGCCGATCGTGGCCAGCTCCCAGTCGAGAACGGCGACGAGCTCGCCTGGGTGTTCGGCCGACAGGACGAGGTTGCCGATCCGGTAGTCGTTGTGGATGATCGACGCCCCGGACTCGGCCGGGACGTGCGCCGCCAGCCAGTCGTCGATCTCGGCGAGTCGGCTGTCTGTCACCAACTGTGCGATGCGGCGCCGGTGCCGGTCGTTGAAGCCTTCCGGCCGCCCGAAGTCCTCGAGGCCGGCCGATCGCCAGTCGACCGTGTGCAGGTCGGCCAAAGTGTCCACCAGCGCTTCACCGATCCGGCGATGTGCCGAGGCCAATGCCGGCGGTGTCTCGGTGGTGACGATCTGGCCGGCGGCGAAGGTCATCACATACAGCGGTACGTCGACCACCTCGCCCGCCTGCGCAGTGGCCAGCAACTGCGCCACCGGCACTCGCGTGCTCGAGAGCGCGCCGATGACGCGGGCCTCTCGCAGGACGTCGTGCGCACCGGGTGGGAAGGGTGGCGGTGGCGGCCTGCGGACCACCACGACGTGCTTGCCATCAGCAACGAGGTGGGTGAGGTTCGAGTGGCCGTCGCCGATCGGGGTGGTGGTGATCTCGCCGTCGGTCAGGCCTCGATCCTGTAGGTATGACGCCAGCCGGGCGCGCGGCTCGGGCGTCCAGTCCCAGGGCATCGGCGTCAGGTCCCGGTGAAGCGGGGCACGCGTTTGTGCTTGAACGCGGCCAGCGCCTCGGGCATGTCGGCGGTGCGGGTCAGCAGTGCCTGGCCGCGGTTCTCCAGTTCGAGCGCGGCGGCGTACGAGCTGATCTCCTGGTTGTGCTGGATCGCGCGCTTCGACATGCGGACGCCGCCCGGTGAGTTGGCCGCGATCATCCGAGCAAGGACGATCGCCTCGTCGAAGAGCGCCTCGGTCGGGACGATGCGGTTGGCGAGACCGATCCGGCTCGCCTCCTCGGCCCCGACGATGCGGCCCGTGTAGCCGATCTCGGCAGCACGGCCGGGACCGACGAGCCGGCTCAGGTTGTACGACGTACCGAGCTCACCGATCGACAGGCCGACGCGGATGAACGCCGTACTGAACTTCGCCGTCGGCGCGACCAACCGGATGTCGGCCGCCAGGGCCAGCGCCATCCCGCCGCCGGTCGCGGGTCCGTGGATCGCCGCGATGACCGGGAACGGCAGGTGCCGGATCGCCTGGATGCCACCGGTCGCGGTCTCCTGGAACCTGAGGAACTCCAGGACGCCCATCGCAGTGATCACGTCCAGCTCGTCGAGATCGAAGCCCGCGCAGAACGCCCGCTCGCCGGCGCCGGTCAGGATCAGCGCCCGCAGCCCGCTGTCGCGCAGCGCCCGGGCGGCCCGGCCGTGCTCGGTGAACATCCGTAGAGTCTGGGAGTTCATCCGGTCCGGGCGGTTGATCCGCAGTACGCCGATGCCGCCGTCGAGCGGCTCGAAGGTCAGGGTTTCGAGCTCAGGGAAGTTCATCGTCCGGTGAACACCGCCGGCCTGTTCTCCTTGAACGCGCTCAGCGCCTCGGCCATGTCGGCGCCTCTGGTCAGCAGTGCCTGGCCACGGTTCTCCAACTCGAGGGCGGCAGCGTACGAGGAAACTTCCAGATTGGCCTGGAGGGCGCGCTTCGAGAGCTGAACGCCGCCTGGCGAGTTCCGTACGATCTGGCCGGCGAGGGTGATCGCGTCGTCGAGCAGCTCGTCGCTGACGCTGTTGACCAGTCCGAGCCTGGCCGCCTCGTGCGCCGCGACGAGTCGTCCGGTGAAGCAGATCTCACTGGCATGGGCCGGGCCGATGAGCCGTGTGAGCAGCCACGACGTACCGAGATCGCCGGCAGACAGGCCGATCCGGACGAACGCGGCGTTGAACCTCGCGGTGGGCGACGCGATCCGGATGTCGGCGGCGAGCGCCAGCGACAGTCCCCCACCGGCAGCGGCGCCGTTGACCGCGGCGATCACGGGAACTCGCAGCGACCGCACCGCCAGGAGTGCCCGGGCGGCCCGCTCTTGCTGGTCGAGCATGCCCAGAGCGCCGAGCCCGGCGAGCTCGTCCGCGTCCGCGAGGTCGTAGCCGGCGCAGAACGCCGTACCCGCTCCGGTGAGGATCACGACGCGGCAGTCGTCCTCGCCGTCGAACGCCTCGGCCGCCCGCTCGAGCTCGGCGAACATCATGTTCGTCATCGCATTGCTGCGCGCGGGCCGGTTCAGGATGATGACGACGACACCAGGTCGCGGCTCATCCAGCAGGAGCGTCTCGTACGTCGCGGTCAGGCTCTTCACCGGCGCCTCCATTGGATCAATGGTAGGGCCAAATACTAGCAGCGCGATCGCACCGCGGGAATGCTAATTTAGGTATGACCATATGTTTGGACAGTCGGGAGACAACTCATGGCCGCTCAACCCAGCTCGGAGACCGGGCCGCGGCGGCATCCCGTCCAGCTCGCCCCGATGCAGGTACCCAAGGCGTCCGACGTACTCGCCGACGACCTCCGGGAGCGCATCCTGCGGGGCGAGTTCCCCGAGGGTACGGCGCTGCCACCCGAGCGGGAGCTGGTCAACCAGACCAAGATGAGCCGCACCACGGTCCGCGAGGCGCTCCGCATCCTCGAGGTCCAGGGACTCGTGCGGGTCAAGACCGGGCGGTCCGGCGGGGCATTCGTCTACAAGCCGGGCAAAGACACCGTCGCCGACTCGGTCAACCTGCTGATCCGCGGCCGCCAGATCCGCATCCCGGCGCTCCTCGAGACCCGCGAGGCGATCGAGCCGTACTGCGCGCAGCTCGCCGCCCGGAACCGCACCGACCAGGACCTCGAACGCCTCGACCAGGCCAACACCGACATCGCCGCCGACGGGACCCTCGCGGACTTCCTGCAGGCCAACGTCGACTGGCACATCGCCGTCGCCACGGCCAGCCACAACGAGCTACTGACCGGCATCATGCTCGCGCTGTCCCGCAGCATCTACGACGCCACCGACAACCAGGGCTTCGTCGACAACGCCGTGCGCCAGACCACCCTGCGCGCCCACCGCACCGTCACCAAAGCCGTCCGCGACCAGGACCCCGACGCCGCGTCCCGCCGCATGAGCCGCCACGTCCACACCTACGCCGAAGCCGTCCTCGAAGTAGAAGCCCGAACCACCGTCACCGTCCCCGAACCCGACTAGTCGCATCCGCGGTTGTCGTGAGCGACCATCTGGAAAGATCGCAAGGACGTCCCCCGTGCTCCTCCAGCAGGCTTGGCACTGGGCCGTGATCCGCTTTGGGTTCACCGGACCCAACCCACCTGACTGGGATCCTAGGCCCTGGCGGAGCGGATCAATCGGGAGTACGTCACCCCAGATCAACCCCAGTGAGAACCAGTAACGCGATCGCTAGACCGTAGCCTAGACCGTAGTCGTCCCGATCTGACGCGAATAACGAAGGCCCTCTGACCAGTGTTTCCCCTGGTCAGAGGGCCTTTCCAAGTAGCGGGGGCAGGATTTGAACCTGCGACCTCTGGGTTATGAGCCCAGCGAGCTACCGAGCTGCTCCACCCCGCGTCGTTGTGTCTTTAGTTTAGAGGATCCGGGCCGAGCAACCAAATCGGCTCCCGGAGCGGCGAAAACTCGTACCGGCGGGGCGGCGCCGGGCGTACCGTCCGAGTATGTCCCGACCAGTCCTCCGGCCGTTCGAGGAGGCGGATCTTCCGGCTGCGGCCGGCCTGCTCGCTCAGCGACATCGGGCGCATCGCAAGCGTCACCCACTGCTTCCTGCCGACTACGAGGACGAACGGCTCGCGCTCGCCGAGGTCACCGCGGTGTGGGAGACCGAGGGTGCGTCCGGTGCGGTCCTGGCCGAGGACGGCGAGCTGACCGGTTACTTGCTGGCGGCACCGAAGCCCGCCGCGATGTGGGGCCCGAACATCTGGGTCGAGGCGGCCGGTCACGCCGTACGTGAGCCGGAACACATCCGCGACCTGTACGGCGCCGCGGCCGCGGCCTGGGTCGACGCGGGGCGTACGGCGCATTACGTGCTGGTGCCCGACGATGCCGAACTCGTGGACGCGTGGTTCCGGCTGGGATTCGGCGCGCAGCACGCGCACGCGATCCGCCCGGTGCCGTCGTACCGCGTGGCGCCTCCGCGCGATCTCGTCGTCCGTCGGGCGCTGCGCGCGGACATCCCGGTACTCGCGGAACTCGACCTGGAACTGCCCCGGCATCAGGGCCGGTCGCCGGTGTTCTCGGCCGGGGAACTGGGGACGTACGAGGAGGCGGTCGCGGACTGGGAGGAGTCGATCGACGATCCGGACTACGCGACGTTCGTTGCCGTGCACAACGGTCAGGTCGTCGGCTCGTCGATCGGGTGCTCGCTGGACCGGTCGAGTGCGCACAGCGGGCTCGCGAAGCCGGACAACGCGGGGTTCCTCGGGTTCGCCGCCGTACTGCCGTCGGCACGCGGGCTCGGTGCCGGGCGGGCGCTGGGTGAGGCTGTGCTGCAGTGGTCGGCGGACACCGGGTACACCTCGGTGGTGACGGACTGGCGGGTGACGAACCTGTTGTCGTCGCGGACGTGGCCGCGGCTCGGGTTCCGGCAGACGTTCCATCGGCTGCATCGGTTGATCGGCTACTGATCGCGGTTGTCCACAGGTCCGGATTCGCCGGTCCTGAGGCGTGTGGATCGCGGCACCTTCTTGGTCACGAAGGGCGTCTCGCAGCAGGCGGGACGCCGTCCTTCCCCAGGAGGCAGTCATGTCGCGTTCATCTTTCGGTTCCCGAGTCATGCCGTCCGCCCGTCGTATCGTGGCCGGGACCGCGGTCGTCCTGGCCTCGTTGGGGCTGTCCACGACCACCGGGTCAGCAGCACCGTCGTATGCCTCCGTAGCACCATCCACCGAGCAGAAGGCTGGCACCTTGGACGGCTTTGTGATCGAGAACCTTCCCGACGGCATCGGTACGCCGAGCGACTTCGAGTACGAGTGGAGCGACGTGTCCTTCCACAGCCGGGTCTGGGAGACCGGTCCGAATGCGGAGGGCGCGTTCAAGGTCGACCTGACCGTGAAGACGATCCGCGGCGAGCAGCTCACCGACCTCGAGACCCTGAAGGACTTCCTCGTCGAGTACGAGGAGAAGGATCCGGGCTGGCAGCTCACCCCGGTCAAGGTCGGCGGGTACGACGGCCTGTTCGCCGGCGACGAGGTGTTCTACTTCATCGAGCCGGGCGTCGCGGCCGAGGTGACGATCGACCACGAGCGCTTCACCGACGAGGACGTGCTCGACACCGCGGCCGGCTTCCGTCCCGAGCAGTCTTGATGCCGTAGGCAACCACCCGGACAGACGACCGGGGCGGCGACGCCGACATGTGGTCGGTGTCGCCGCCCCGGGGAGCAGCCCTTCGGTCAGCCGGTCCTCGCGACCGGCCGGTCCTCGCGGTCGGTCCTGGCGGTCGGCCGGTCCTCGGTCAGCCGGTCGGAGAGCTCGGCGGACTCGACGGTGTCGTCGAGGCCGACGGGCTCCCGGACGGCGTCGGTGACGGGGTCGCCGACGGCCTCGGCGTCACCGCTGCACCGGCGGAGGCGCGGTCGAGCGCGGCCTTCATCTGGTTCACGTTCGTTTGGTAACCGGCGAGATCGCCTCTCTTGAGGGCAGCCTGGGCCCGCTCGTAGGCGGCCTCCGCATCGGCGAGGGCCTGCTTGACCGTCTGGTTCGTCTGTGCCGGTGGGGTCTTGGTCCCCGGCAGGTTCTCACCCGTGTCGACGTTGGTGTTGAACACCTTGCCCAGGGCTTCCTGCAACGTCGCTCCATAGGCGACGTTGTCCCCGAAGGACACCAGCACGTACCGCAGGACGGGGTAGTTACCCGGCCCGCTGGTCCGCGACGAGTACACCGGCTGGACGTAGAGCAACCCGCCGCCGAGCGGCAACGTCAGCAAGTTCCCGAACTGAGCTCTTGCGCCGCTGTTCGGCTGGTTGATCGGCAGCAACGCGGTTCTGATGCCTTCGTCGGTCTGGAACTTGTTGTACACCTGCCCCGGACCGGGTATCTGCAGGTTCCCCGGCAATCGCAGGATCCGGAACTTGCCGTAGTCCGGCGACGTGGCCTCGGAATCGACCGCCATGAAGGCCGTCAGGTTCTCGCGTTCACCGTTCGGCACGTACACCGAGGTCAGTGAGAACTTCGGATCGGTCTGATCCGGCATCCGCAACGAGAGGTAGAAGGGAGGCTGACTGACTTGCGTCGACGAATCGCCGCTGGCCGACACCGCGGTCGGGTCAGCGGGCACGCGCCACAGGTCGCTGTTCTGGTACCAGGTGCCGGCGTCGGTGACGTGGTACTTCGCGAGCAGGTCGCGCTGCACCTTGAACATGTCCTCCGGGTAGCGCAGGTGCGACATCAGCGCGGGCGAGATGTCCGACTTCGGCTTGACGGTGCCGGGGAAGGCCTTCATCCAGGTCTTCAGCAGCGGGTCGGTGTCGTCCCACGCGTACAGGTCGACCGTGCCGTCGTAGGCGTTCACGACCGCCTTGACGGAGTTCCGGATGTAGTTGATCTTCTCGCTCGGCTGCTGCGCGATCGTGCCGCGGCCGGTGGTGGTGTCCCGGGTACTGTCGTCCAGCGCCACCTTCTCGGAGTACGGGTAGTTGTCCGAGGTGGTGTAGCAGTCCACGATCCAGACCACCTGGCCGTCCACGATCGCCGGGTACGGGTCGCCGTCCGGCGTCAGCCACGGCGCCGCCTTCTCGACCCGGTCGCGCGGGCTGCGGTCGTAGAGGATCTTGGAGTCCGTGTTCACCCGGCTGGACAGCAGGATGTTCGCGTCCCGGAATTTGGTTGCGTAGAGCAACCGGTTGAAGAACGATCCGATCTTGACGCCGCCCTTGCCCCCATAGGTGTTCAGCGTCGGGTCGCCGCCGTTCTTGCCTTCCGGGGTGTCCAGCTCGACCGGCGAGGACCCCTTGGGAGCGCCGACGATCGAGTAGTCCGGCGACTGCTCACCGAAGTAGATCCGCGGTTCGTAGGTGCCGAGATCGCCCTTCGGCGGCAGGTCCTTCTCGGTGAACACCGGCGTACCGTCGGCGGCCCGCTGGTTGCCGTTCGCCGCGACCACGCCGTAGCCGTGGGTGTAGACGGTGTGGTCGTTGTTCCAGTTCCGCTGGCCGGCCGGCAGCTTGTCGATCTGGACCTCGCGGGCCGCTATGACGGTGTCGCTGGTCTTGTCCTTGATCTTGTACCGGTCGACGTCCAGATCGGTCGGGAACGAGTAGAACCCGCGGACCTGCTGGAGCTGCTCGAACGTCGGCCCGATCACGGTCGGGTCGATCAGCCGGATCCCGGGCAGCACCTCGGCGTCCGCGGTGAGCTCGCTCGGCTTCGCCGTGGTCTGTGCCTCGTACTCCTTGACCTGCGTGTTCTCCAGCCCGTAGGCCTGCCGCGTGGCTTCGATGTTCTTGGTGATGTACGGCGCTTCCTTCACCGGCTCGCTCGGGCGTACCCGCAGCTGCTGGAGGGCCGCCGGCCAGAGCGCACCGAGCAGGATCGCCGACAGGATCAGCACGACCGTGCCGACGCCGGGCAGCAGCCACGTCCGCCGGACCACGTTCGCGAAGAACAGACCGGCGCAGAGGACCGCGATGACCGCGAGGATCTCCTTGCTCGGCAGGATCGCATTGTCACCGGTATAGGAGATACCGGTGAAGAGCCTGCCGTCGGAGGTCGCCTGGCCGAAGCGGTCCAGCCAGTAGCTGAACGCCTTCAGCAGCACCAGCAGCCCGAGCAGCACCGAGAACTGCACCTGCGCCGCGCCCGAGGCCTTCTGCCCCTTCGCGGACGGGCGGAACCCGCCGTACAGGTAGTGCGTGATGATCGCGGCGACCAGCGACAGCAACACGATCGAGTAGCCGAAGCCGAGCAGCACGCGCAGCCACGGGTAGTCGAAGACGAAGAACGAGATGTCCTTGTTGAAGTGCTTGTCGGTGACACCGAAGGGCGTCCGGTTCTTCCAGGCCAGGAAGACCTTCCACTCCCCCGACGCGGCCGAGCCGCCGAAGATCAGCATCAGCGTCGCGACCACGCCGACGGCGATCTTCGCGTGCTGCTGCAGCAGATCGCCGTACCGCTCGAATCCCGGGGTGGGCGACGGAGCGAGGGCGACCCGCGGCCGGGTGCGGAACGCAACGATGATGTTCGCGACGACGGCCGCGGCCATCAGCAGGCCGACGACCACGAAGAGCAGCACCCGGGTGCCGAGCACCGTGCTGAACACCGTGCCGAAGTCGATCGACCGGTACCAGAGCCGCTGGGTCCAGACGTCGGTGAAGACACTGAACAGGATCAGCAGGACGATCAGCGTGGCGATTGTCGGCAGCAGAGCACGAGGGCGACCGCCGGGTCGTCGCGTCCTGCGGGCAGCCGGCTCGTCCGGCATGTCGTAGACGCCGTCGCTCATGGTCGCTTCTCCTCGTCGTCGCCATCGACCCCGGACCCCGCGCCGGACCGGCTGCCGACCGAAGGTTCGAATGTCAAAGACAGTACTTCGCACAGCGTGGGGACCAAGTCGACGCCGGTGAGCACCGCGCTGTCCTCGTCGTGCGCGCGCAACCGGACGGCGCCGAACCGGCCGCCTTCGCGGAGCACCGCCGCGACCATCCGGACCTCGTGCCGGCGCGGGTCGCTGCCCGCCAGCCGGGCCAGCTCGGCGTCCGACTCGACGCTGGACAGCCCGGACTCGGCCGCCGCCGGCAGCACGATCCGCTCGATCGCCAGCGCACAGCCGGCGACTCCTTCCGGCCACTCGATCCGGCCGAGGGTGTCAGCCAGGTTGTCGTCGTCGACGCCGCCGGGCAGTTCGCCCTGGGCGACCGGGGTCAGCGGCTGGGACGCGTCCTCGGCGCCGAGTTCGGCGGCCAGTTGGGGTTCGGCCCGGAGCAGTTCAGCGGTCGGGACCAGCGCGAACAGCTGCGCGGGCTGGTCCCAGCCCGCGCTGCTCACGTGCTTCTCGATCTCGACGACCGCGGTGCTGAGTGCATCAGGAGGCAGCGTTCCTACGGATTCCATGCCGGCTGATCTTCCCTTCGGCTGGCCGGTTCGTTCAGGTCGTTCAGGTGGCTCGTCAGCTGCACGAGGGGACATCTCCCGTGCCGCTGGCGACCGCCTTCAGCGCGCTGATCGCGCCGCTCAGCGTGCTGATCTTCACCAGCTGGATGCCGTCGACGTCCGCGTGCAGCGCGGCCTCGCAGTTCGGTGCCGGGACCAGGAACACCGTGGCGCCGTCGTTCCTGGCGCCGGCGATCTTCTGCTGGATACCGCCGATCGCGCCGACCTGGCCGAGTGCGTCGATCGTCCCGGTGCCGGCGACGTGCTTCCCGTTCAGCAGCGCACCCGGGGTCAGCTTGTCATAGATGGCCAGCGCGAACGCGGTGCCCGCACTCGGTCCGCCGATGTCCTGGCCGAGGTTCACCGTCACCTTGACCGGCGAGTCGACGCCGATCGTGATCCCGACCATCGGCCGGGTCGGGTCGCCGGGGGTCGCGGCGGTCTTCAGCTCGACCGTCTGCTCGGCGGTGCCGCGGCGGATCAGGAAGACCACGTTCTCGCCGACCTTGTGCTTGCGGACCAGGTCACCGACCTGCGGGATCTGCGTCACGGTGTGACCGTCGACGGCCAGCACCAGGTCGCCGGCCTTCAGCTTGCCCTGGGCCGGCGACTTGTCGGCGACGCTCGCCACCTTGGTGTGGAACGGGACGTTCGCCGCCTGCAGCGCGGCCGCGACCGCGCTGTCCTGGGATCCGGTCATCTCCGCGGTGTTCTGCTGCTCCACCTCGTCGGCGCTCTGGCTCGGCGGATAGATGATGTCGCGCGGGAACAGGTCGTGGTGCGGGTCCAGCCAGTTCCGCATCGCCTGCGGAAGCGTCAACTGCCGGTCCGGCGAGGTGACCGACACGGTGGTCAGGTCCAGCTGTCCGGAGGTCGGGAACGTCTCGTGGCCGGTGATCTCGATGACCGGCTTGTCCTTCGCCGACCCGAGGGTGTCCTTGACCGGCCCCGGGCTGAACGAGACGAACGGCACCGGGAAGGCGGTCACCAGCCCCAGCGAGACGACAAGCACGACGATCGAGGTGACCAATGTGGCGGTACGACGTGTCACGAACCCTGCCCTGCGATCTTGGTGGAGCCGGAGCCACGGTCCTCGGAAACCGGCTGATGATTACGACGACCCAGGCCCCGGCGACGTTCCGGAGTGGCCCGCGGACCGGGTGCCGCCAGCGCGGCGTTGAAGCGGCGGAACTCGTCCACCGAGGCGAACGGACCACCGGACCGGCGTGGCTCGCGGCTGCGCCACCCGCGCCAGCCTGCCCAGCACATGGCGAGGAGCGTGGCGACCAGCGGGAACGCCAGCCACGCCAAAACCTTCATCCGGCCACCTTCATGCGCCCAGAGTACGTGTCAGTGCGCTCCTACCCACTCGCTGCCACCGTCGGCGAAGTGCTGGTGTTTCCAAATCGGGACCTCGGCCTTGAGGTCGTCGATCAACTGCCGGCACGCGGCGAACGCGACGTCCCGGTGCGAGGCGGCCACCGCGACGATCACCGCGGCGTCGCCGATCACCAGGTCCCCGGTCCGGTGCACGGCGGCCAGCGCGGTCACCGCGGGGTCGTCGCAGACACGCTGCGCGACCTTCCGCAGGTGCTCGAGCGCGTCCGGATGCGCCTCGTAGCTCAGCCGGTCGACCGGCTGATCCTGGTCGTGGTTGCGCACAGTGCCGATGAAGAGTGCGGTTCCGCCCGCCGTCGGATCGGCGACCGCGGCCAGCACCTCGTCGCTGGACAGCGCGCCGTCGCGAATGTCCAGCAGCCTGATCGCGTCGCTCATCCGTTCCTCATTCCCGCCGGGTCACCGACCTGCACACCCCACCATTCCATCCCCCGCCACACAATTCTCCCTCCCGGCCCGGAGTTCTCCGACATCCGCTCCCACTTCGGCGTCCTCGGGCGCTGCGGTGCGTGGTCCGGCGTACACCCGGAGGAACTGTTGCCCAGCTCACCTAGTTACGGGGCCGCCTCCGGGCTCTGCCTGCGGCGAACAGGAGAAGTACTGCGTTCACCCGGGGCGGAACTGGTGGGGCGAACCAGTACGTTTGGAGTAGTACGCCCCACCCGCACAGGAAGGCCCATCGATGAGCGACGAACCGGACAACCCGGACAACCCGTTCAAGGGAACGCCGTTCGAGGCCATGTTCTCGCAGTTCTCCGGTGCGGCCGGCGCGGGCGGCACCCCGGACCTGAATGCGATCTTCGCCCAGGTCCAGCAACTGCTCAGCGGTTCGGCCGACGGCAAGCCGGTGAACTGGGACCTGGCCAAGGACATTGCCCGCAAGACCGTCTCCGCCGCCGGGGACCGGTCGATGACGGCCACCGACAGCGACCGGGTCGCCGACGCGGTCCGGCTGGCCGAGCACTGGCTGGACGACGCGACCACGCTGCCCGAGGTCTCCGCGACGTCGCAGGCGTGGAGCCGCGCCGAGTGGGTCGAGAACACGCTGCCGGTCTGGCAGACGATTGTCGACCCGGTGGCCGAGCACGTCGCCGGCGCGATGGGCAACGCCCTGCCCGCCGAGGCGCAGCAGTTCGCCGGTCCGATGGCCGGGATGCTGCGGCAGCTCGGTGGATCGGTGTTCGGCGCCCAGGTCGGCCAGGGTCTCGGCGAGCTCGCCGGCGAGGTCGTCAGCTCGTCCGACATCGGCCTGCCACTCGGCCCGACCGGCCAGGCGATCCTGCTGCCGGACAACGTCGCCAAGTTCGCCGAGGGTCTCGGGCTGACCGACGAGGACGTCCGGCTGTACCTGGCGCTCCGCGAGGTCGCACACCAGCGGCTGTACGCCGGTGTGCCGTGGCTGCGGCAGCACCTGCTCGCCTCGGTCGCCGACTACGCGGCCGGCATCGAGGTCGACTCCGGCAAGATCGAGCGCGCGATGGCCGACCTCGACCCGCAGAACCCGGAAGCCATGCAGGAGGCGCTGGCCGGCGGACTGTTCGAGCCCGAGGACTCCGAGCAGCAGAAGGCCGCCCTGGTCCGGCTCGAGACGACGCTCGCGCTGGTCGAAGGCTGGGTCGACGACGTCGTCCGCGAAGCCACCAAGGACCGGATGCCGGCCGCCGTCCAGCTCGCCGAGACCGTCCGCCGCCGCCGCGCGGCCGGCGGCCCCGCCGAGCAGACGTTCGCCACCCTCGTCGGCCTCCAGCTCCGCCCCCGCCGCCTCCGCGACGCCGCCAACCTCTGGGCCGCCGTCCGCGACGCCCGCGGCACCGAAGGCCGCGACAACCTCTGGTCCCACCCCGACCTGATGCCCAGCACCAGCGACCTCGACGACCCCATCGGCTTCGCCCAATACGCCGGCGAACTCTCCGACATAGACATCACCGACTTCCTGGACGAACAACCCCCCACCACCCCCAACGACAACCCCGACGACACCTCCAAGTAACACCTCGTCGCCAACGCACTCCACCCCATCCCCCACGGCCTGGGTAGACGCCCCGCCGCCACAGGCGGGGAAACTGCTCCACATCCACCGGACCGGGCATCCGCCCTGCCCGGCAGACCGGGTTCGTCGCAGCACACCTACAAAGCCCGCCACCGGCGGCACCCCCACTGGGCTGCGTAACCGCCTCACCCTGCAAGCTCGGCAGCGGCACCCGGTGGGTGGGGTTGATGGCGCGCGCGGCGTCGGTCGGGAAGTTGTTGTGGGATGAGGCGCGGCGGACCGGTTGAAGGTGGGGTGGTGGCTGGTCTCGGGGCTCGGCGTGTGACTCGGGGATGCTCGGTGTGTGACTCGGGGATGGATGTGTGACCCGGGGCGATGGATGCGGCGATGGGCGGGGAGACTGGCCGCATGCTTCTTGTGGATGCGATTGGGGTTTTGGAGGCGTGGAGTGCGCCGGATGCGGAGCAGGAGGAGTTGCGGCAGCACTATCTGCGGCATCTGAGTGAGCACGCGGACGGTATGTGGCGGACCTGCCGCCCGGAGCATGTGACGGCGAGCGCCCTGGTGGTTGATGCGCTCGGTGAGAAGACTCTTCTCACCTTGCACAAGACCGTAGGTCGATGGCTCCAACTGGGCGGCCACTGCGAGCCCGGCGACACCACGCTGGCAGGCGCCGCTCTCCGCGAGGCAACCGAGGAATCCGGCCTGACCGGGCTGACAGTCAGCCCGCAACCTCTCCAACTGTCACGCCATCTGCTTGAAGCGGGTGGATGTGCCGGCGCATACCACCTCGACGTCCAGTTCCTGGTGACGGCCACAACAGACACGCAGTACGTCGTCAGCGACGAATCGGACGACCTCGCCTGGTTCCCCATCGACGCGCTCCCACAGCGCACAGACACAAGCGTCCAAGCCCTCGCGGCGCGCGCACTTCAGCACATGCCCCAACCCTGACACGGGATTGGCTGACAGACCTGTGGGCCGGCTCAAGTCAGCCGGCCCACCTCCCCACAGCAGAGCACCCCGCCCCAGCTCTGCATCCCCAGCGATACCGCTCCCCGTCCCCCGCCGGTACTACCCTCCTGCCCTTGCAGGCATCTCCCCCGTGATCCCCGCTTGTGCGGCGCCCCCGTTGCCCCGCGTTCGTGCTCCCCCGTGCCCTTCTGGCATGACCCCCGTGTCCCCGCTGTTGCCACTCCCCGTGTCCCCCGCTTGAGCCGCGCCCCGTGTCCCCCGCTTGAGCCGCGCCCCGTGATCCCCGCTTGAGCCGCGCCCCGTGATCCCCGCTTGAGCCGCGCCCCGTGATCCCCGCTTGAGCCGCGCCCCGTTGACCCCGCGTTCGTGCTCCCCCGTGCCCTCGGTCCGGTCCGCTGACCGTGCCGTCTTCCTGTCCCTCGGTTGATGTGGCGTCTTCAGGGTGGCGCGGTCCCCCGACCGCGCGATGTGCCTCATCTGGTGCTGTCCCTGCCGCATCCCCCCGATGCGGCCGAGTTCGCCGCGTACCGCCCCTGAACGGCATCGGCGACGGGTGCCGGGCTTCCCTCGAAGTCCCTGCTGCATGGTGAACGAGCGGCTGAGAAGAAGGTGACGGCTCAGGAGTGACGAAGTATGGATCTTGTGGCGTCCCATCCTTCGAGCCCCGGATCCAACCGCGCTATGTCAGCGTTCGATCGCAGACGGTGCCAGCCAGGTCCGATGGCGACGGCGTGACGACGAGGCTTTCGGGCGTCCAGTTCGGCGAGTGGCGTGTCGAAGGTGGGTGCGAGTTCGCCGACCCAGTCGGCGACAGGCACGTTCACCCCGATCGCCGCCATCGTGCCGTCCTCGGCGGGCGTCGCCGCGACGTCGGCGTGCGCAAGGGCGCGGAACAACTTGCCGATCAGCAGCCCCGGCAGATCAGGTACGTCGTGCGACACCGCGACGACCGCCGCGGCCGGCCCGGCGAGTTCGACTGCGTGCAGGACGGGCCGCGCGGGGTCGACGGCGTACGTCGGCGTACCCGGCCAGGTCAGCGCACTCATGGCGGCAACGGCTGCGTCGTCGCCGGCGACCGCGACGGCGACATCCACCCGGTCCAAGGCGGCGAGCACTTCATATGTGTCCTCGGCCAGCGCGAGTCGCCACGCCTCGGCGTCTCGGCCTGGCGGGGCCCAGGTTCCGGTGCCGGGTACGACGACAACCACCACGCGGCGATCCGACGAGGTCATGCGGAACCGCCGGTGCTGAGGCCGGCAGGGCCGGTCGCGAGGCCGCCGGAGCCGGTGGCGGCGGCGGAGCCGATGGCGGCAGAGCCGGTGGTCGAGCCGGTGGTCGAGCCGGTGGCGGCGGTGGAGCCGGTGACGGCAGAGCCGGTGGTCGAGCCGGTGGTGGCGGCAGAGCCGGTGGCGGCGGTCGAAACGAGGCGGGCGGTTCCGGAGGCCGGACGCGCAGTTCCAGAGGCCGGGCGGGCGGTTGCGGAAGCCGGGCGGGTGGGGTCGGGCGCTAGGGCCGCGGAGGTGGGGGGCTCGTGGTCGTAGTCGGTGCGCGCGGCGTTGACCTCGGGCATGTGGCACTCGGCCCAGGACTTGATGGCGGAGATCAGGGGCATCAACGTGCGGCCGAGCTGCGTCAGGTCGTAGTCGACGCGGACCGGCACGGACGGAGTGACGGAGCGCGTCAGGAGACCGTCTCGCTCCAGGGAGCGCAGCGTCTGGGTGAGCATCTTCTGGCTGACGCCCGCAATGCGGCGCGACAGGTCGGAGTACCGCTGGGGGCCGTCGGCGAGGGCCGTGAGGATCAGGGTCACCCACTTGTCGCTGATGCGGTCGAGGAGTTGCCGCGCGGGGCAGGTCGCCAGGAACGCGTCGTACTCCCGGGCTGCCTCTTCACGACGCTGGGCTGCGGTGCGGGTCGGCATGGCTCTCCTCGTCGTTCGCTAGGCACTCCGAAGTGCGTACTTCCCAGCAGAGAGTAGCTCTCCGACAGTGGTGTTCAAATCCACGAATCAAGGAGTGAACGATATGCGCGCACTGGTGGCCCGGCGGCTCGACGGGCCGGATGCGATCGAGCTCATCGAGACCGACGTACCCGAGCCGGCGGCGGGGCAGGTACGGATCAAGGTGGCGGCGGCCGCGGTCAACCCGGTGGATCTGGCGGTGAGTAGCGGGGCGCTGGTCGAGTTCGGGCTGACGGCAGCACGGGAGCAGTTCGGCCTCGGCTGGGACGTGGCCGGGCACGTGGACGCGGTCGGGACGGGCGCTGAGCTGCAGGTAGGTACGCCGGTTGTCGGCATCGCGGACCTCCTGGCGCAGACGCTCAAGACCCACGCGGAGTACGTCGTACTGGACGAAGCCGCGATCACCCGAGCGCCCGAGGGCGTCGAGCTCCTAAACGCAGCGACGTACGGGCTCAACGGGCTCACAGCGCTGCAGGCGGTCAATGCTGTCCAAGGAGAGTCAGTACTGATCACCGGAGCCGCAGGAGGTGTCGGCGGGTGCGCCGTGGAGCTGGCGAAGCACCTGGGCAAGACAGTGATCGCCAGCGCGGCAGCAGCCGACGAGGAGCTGGTACGTCGACTTGGTGCGGACCACTTCGTAGAGCGAACCGCGGACCTCGCGGCAGCGGTACGGCGGATCGCTCCCGCCGGGGTCGACGGCGTCGTCGACGCAGCCGTCGTGGGAATCGGTGCGCAGGAGGCGGTCCGCAGCGGCGGGCGGCACGTACACCTGCAGGGCGGTCCTCGGCCACCGCATCTGAGGGGCATCACGGTGGAGCAACTGTTCGTCCACGTGAACCGCGACGAGCTGGCGGAGCTCACCCGCCTCGTAGAAACCAAGGCGATCTCAACGAGGGTTGCTGACGCCTACGACCTCAGCAACGCGCAGCAGGCGTACAAGCGATTCGCGGAGGGCGGGGTACGCGGGCGGCTCGTACTAGTGCCCTAAACAGCCGCCGGCTGCTCGGTGGTGATGAGGCCGAGGCGTAATGCGGTCATGATCGCGTTCGCCCGGTTCGTGGCACCGAGCTTGTCGTAGAGCCGCGACACGTACGTCTTCGCCGTCGAAAGGCTGACGTACATCGAGCCCGCGATGGCCGGCACCGATTGCCCCTTTGCCAGCAACGACAGGACTTCTCGCTCCCTCGGGCTCAGCGCGAGAGTGGCAACCGTCGGCAGGCCGGCCTGTCCACGACGGGCGAGAGCCGATGCAAGGCCTGTCGCAGTGAAGGACGCGGCCGCCACTGCTGCGTGCCGGATCGCCCCGAGCACTTCAGTGTTCGGGGCGGTCTTGGCCACGAACGCGGACACCCCGGTCTCCAGGGCACGGAAGAGGACGCCGTCCTCGTCGTGCGACGTCAGTACGACGATGCCGAGCGCCGGGTGCCGATCGCGCAGCTCGCGGGCGAGCCGAAGGCCGTCGGCATCCGGCAGCACCACGTCGAGGACCACCACATCAGGATGAGCCGCCGCGATCCGGGCGGGCGCCTCCGCCGCCAGGCCGCACTCGCCGACGACGCTGATCTCCGCGTCGGCGCTGACGAGCTCGACCAGCCCGTACCTGGTCAAGGTGTGTCCGTCGACAACGACGACGGTGATCGGTCCGCTCATGATTTGCCCCCGTGGAAGCCCCAGCGCAGCATGACGAGTATCACCTGCTGTAATGATGATCGGGCATCCGTAACAGGTTGTTACGCCGCTCACGCTAGGTGTTTTTAATCTAAACGCCCTAAACACCTGGTTACCAAGTTGCGAACTCAACCAGCCAAGGCGCTGTACCAGGAAGCCAGCGGCGCACCCGCGAACACCGCCAGCAGAACGCCGCCGATCATGAACGGCCCGAACGGCAGCGCGGTCCGGCGACCACCACGCCGGCTCGCAACGACAACGATGCCAACGATTGCCCCGAGCAAGAACGCGGCGAAGGCGCCGACGACGAAAGCCTGCCACGAGAGGAACGCCAGTACGCCGCCGACGAGCCCCGAGAGCTTCACGTCTCCCCACCCCATGCCGGCCGGATACACCAGCACGAGCGACAAGTAGAACGCGAACAACGCCGCCGCGCCGATCGCCGCACGGACCAGGGCCCACCAGTCGTGCTGCCACGCCGCCGCACCCGCCAGCAGTACGGCGAGTACCGGATACGACGGAAGCACGATTGCGTTGGGCAACCGCCGTACTTCGAGATCGATCAAGGCGAGTGCCACCCCGGTCCCGGCGAACCAGAGGTACGCCGGAAGCGTGGCCACCGTTCCGAGCCGGACAGCGACCGCCGCGAACAGCAATCCGGTCGTCAACTCGACGAGGGGGTACCGCACGCTGATCGGCAACCCGCAGTCCGCACACCGCCCGCGCAGCATCAGCCATCCGGCGACCGGAATGTTGTGCCGGTTACGCACAGGTCGCGAGCACCGCGGACAGTGCGACGGCGGCCTGACCACCGACTCCCCGCGCGGCACCCGATACACCACCACGTTCAGGAACGACCCGACAACCAACCCGAGCAGGCCAGCCACAAAAGCCACGTACACGCTCATCCCGGCCTCGACCAACTGAGCACGGAGACCTGTCTTTGGCCGGCGACCGGAGCCGCTGGATCGCTGTCGCCAAAGGCAACTCTGGATCGCAGCACCGGCGTCCCGCCGGTGTCACAGGTGGCGGCTGCCGGGCAGACGTATGTCGTGAGGTAGACGCTGAACAGGGAGCCCGGAGTGTCGTCCGGCACCTCGATGACAGCCCCGGTGAAGGTGAAACTGCCTGTGAGCTTGATCCACGCCGACCGCGCGATCAGACCGAACCGGAAGACCTGCTCGATCGCGTTGTTCAGGGTGATGTCGACGACGCCCTTCGGAACGTAGGTCGTTCCCTGGACGTAGAACTTGTTACCCGAGGTGTTGACGGTACTGACCACCGCACATCTCCCGCTGCCGCCACCGGTGTAGGGCCCCGCCACGACGCAGCCGGTAGGTGCGCGGAAGGCCGGCGCGACGTAGGTCAGCTCGAGCTGAATCGCGTCGATGTCGTCGGTGTCCGGCTTGGTCGTGAGGCCGGCGGTGACCGCGATGCTTGCCCCGGTGAACGTGCCCGCATGGATCGCGGCGGCGAGCGTCCCCGTCCGCGCCGTGTCGATCGGGACGGAGTCGGTGACGAAGGCACCCGCCGGCGTTTGACCGGGATGTCCCGTCACGGCGCCGACCAGGCTGGGCCCCGCCCCGGTCGCGACCGAGACGCTGAGATCGTCCGTCGACGTCGGATCAGTGTGCCGATGGGTCACTTTCACCGTCGCCGACTGGAGCACCGAACCGGCCGGAATCGGGCTGGCTGGTGCGAAGCCGCTGGCAGTGACCACTCCGCGGGCGTTCCGCGTCGTGGCGGTCCAGGTCGCGAACCCGTGGCCCGCGTCGGCCAGGGTACTGGCGTTGGCGTTGCTGAAGTCGCCTGGTGTGGCGCCGGTCGCTCGCAGCGCGTTCGCGCCGGTCAACGCTGTCGTTGTCTCGCTTCCGGTGCTCAAGCCGTAGACGGCGACCGGTACCGTGTCCCTGCTGTACGACCCGCAGATCTCCGCCGCCGCGGCCTTGACGACGAACTGGCTGTCACCGCCGAAGATGAACTGCACGCCGGGCACCGGGTCCTGGACGTTGCTCGGGTCGATCGGGTTGCGGCAGGCACCGGGGATCGTCGGGGCGACGGGAGGCGTACCTGACGCGTCGGTCGACGTTCCCGCGACGAGATAGCCGTCATTGACGGTCCAGACGTTGCCTCCGGTCGAGCTGAGCAGTGGGTTCGCGTTCTGGCCTGTGTTGTGGAAGTCGAAGTAGTAGGGGCCGGGCTTGAACCACCAGGTGCTGTGCTTGCACGAACTGTTGCCGGCCATCATGTCGGACAGCCCCTTGGCGTCGTCGTAGTAGCCCGGCAGGAACGTCACGACGGAGTTCGGCGTATTGCACGTCGGCAGAGCGCGGTATGGCACGCCCGCGATACCGGAGGCCGGCTGGTAGCCCGGGTCCGGCCCATCCGGGTCCGAGCCGGTGTAGTTGCAGGTCGCCGGCGGCGGGGTGCTCTGGATCGTGCCGGCGCATGCTCCCCGGGCGTACACGCGGGTGTTCGTGCTCAGTACGCCGCTGGTGACGTTGATGGTCGAGTTGGAGAAGATCCGGCCGTGGACCCGGAACGTCGAGCCACTGTTCGGCTGGTCGATGTGCAGGCCGTCCTCGCCGGCGGCGGTCCCCAACGTCAGGATGGCGTTGCTGGGCCGGTTGCAGACGGACAGCGAGGTGCAGTGGATGGGAACCCGCGCCGGATCGGGCAAGCACTTCACCGCTGCGGAGTCAGCACCGTAGAAGTGGTCAAGGTGCAGCGTGTCATCCGGTTGGCCGAAGCAGTGCGTACCGGCGCTGCCGTCGAAGGTGCTGTTGCGTATGGCGTTGACCGCGGCCTGCGTCGCTCCGTCGCTGCCGTACGTCGCCGACGCCTGGCTGCGCAGGCCGACCGTCGTGCGGATGCTGGTGTCCGACAATGACAGCAGGGCGGACAGGCCGAGTGCCAGTACCGTGATGACGACAAGAACCAGTACCAGAGCAGCCCCGCCGTCATCTTGGCGGATACGTAGGACGCGGCGGATCATGACTGCCTCCGTTGACCGATAAGGGTGACCGGGTAGGCAGCCACCGCCCCCTTCGTGGACGTGTACGACACCGTGACTTGCTGTGGGACCGTCGCCGACTCACACGTGCTGGAGCAGGTCACCAAGAGGCTGGCCGGGTCGACGTAGTGCGCGACGATCACGTCGACGGGAGGGGCCGAGCCGACGCACTTGATCCGGTGCAACTCCCGCACGGTGCCTGCCGGCGAGAGGTAGTAGCCGATGACCGCAACTCGGGCGGCTGGTGGGCTGACCGACGTGTCCCAGTCGTCGGACAGCAGGCGGACCGCCGCGACCGGTGTCGCCGACGTACCGCAGACATGCCCGTCGGCGTCGAAAGCCGCGTTCAGCTCGACCGATTTCAGGTACGGCACGGGCGTGTCCGGAGTGACGACGAGGGAGTAGTCACGCAGTCCGACCGCCGCGACGTCGGCGCCGAAGTACGTCGCGCTGATCTGCGCGTCGTGCGACAGTGCGAGCCGATCCGAGGTGTCGGTGGTGTTCCGCAGCATTCCGATGACCACGTTGGCGAGCGGCACCGTGATGATGCCGAGGATCGCTACGGCGACCAACAGTTCGACCAAGGTGAACCCGGCCTCGCGGCGCGAGGCACGGCTCGTCAACCGCATAGCGAGTCCTCCATCCGGCAAGGCCTTCGCAGTACGACGACCACCCGCTCGCTGGCGCGACCGTCCGCGCTCGCCACCTGCACGGTCAGCTGCTGGAGGCCTGCGTCCGTACTGCAAGCCGACTGCCAGGCGGTGCCGTTCCAGTACCTCGACGTGCCCGCTACGACGCTTTTGCCGTACCCGGCCGGAACGCTGAAGCCGCTCGGGTTCTCGTACCACGACCCGGCCGCACAGAGCCGGTAGCACCCGGCCGCCGGAGTGGGGCTGGTGCAGCTGCTCGACGTGAGTGCGGACTGGATCGCCTCGGCGTAGTCGCGCGCGTACTCACCGGCCGTCGCTTGTTTGCGGTGGATGTCGGACATCAGGATCGACGTCGTCAGACCGGCCATGATCGCGACGACGGCGATCCCCATGATCGCGACGGCTATCAGTACCTCGAGCAGCGACTCGCCCTGCTCACTTCGGGGGCCGCTCATGTCTGGACCTGGCGGAAGATGCCGTACATGGCGGACACCAGGGCTACGGCGACGAAGCCGACGATGATGCCCATGACAACGATCACGAGGGGTTCGAACAGACCGATCAGCTTCTTCAGCTTGTAGTCGAGCTCGCCCTCGTAGTACTCGGCGGTGACCTCCAGCTGGGTGTCCAGGGTGCCGGTGTCCTCGCCGACCCGCATCATCTGCGCCGCCGTCTTCGGGAACAGCTTGGTCGCCGCGAGTGGACGGGCGAGGCCCTCTCCCTCCAGCAGAGCCTCGCCCGCCACGCCGAGGGATCGCCGGAACACCAGGTTCGGCAGCGAGCCGGTGGCGACGCGCAGTGCTTCCGGGAGCTGTACCCCTGCGCCGACCATCGACGCCAAGATGCGGCAGAAGCGTTCGACCAGTGCGAACTGAATCGTGTCGCCGAGCACAGGTAGCGCCAGGAACAGCCTGTCCCGCAGATAGCGGCCGCCGTGGGTCTGTACGAGGCCGGCGACCAGCAGAGCAAGTACGGCGAACCCGCCGCCGAGCGCCCACCACCAGGTGGTGACGAAGTCCGTCACCGCGAGCAGCATCCTCGTCGGCAGCGGGAGGGTCGCGTGCAGGCTGGCGAAGAAGTCCTTGAAGCGGGGCAGCACGAACGCGGCCAGCACGACGACCGTGACCATCGACATGACGGCGACGATCGACGGGTAGATCATGGCCTGCTTGACCTTGCGCCTGGCCTCGAGGTCGCGCTCGAGGTACTTCGCCAGCTGCGACAGCACTGTGTCCAGCTGCCCGCTCAGCTCGGCCGAGCGAAGGATGCCGCGGTAGAACTCGGGGAAGATCTTGGGGTGCCGGTCGAAACAGTCGGACAGCTTCTCGCCGCCGCGCAACCCGTGCTCGACCTCGGCCATCATCCGGCGCACCGACGCGTTGTCGGACTCCTCGCCGAGTGAGTGCACCGCGTCGATCAGTGGCAGCCCGGCCTTGATGAAGGCACCGAGCTGGCGGGACAGGTGCATGACCTCTTCCCGCTTCACCCTGCGCGGTGTGATCTCCAACTGGAGGACACCGCGCTTCTCGGTGACCCGGATGTCTCGCAGTTCACGTTCGTACAGGGCCAGCTCGGCGTCCTCGCGGGTGCCGGCCTTGGTGGTGCCCTTGGCGACTTGGCCGTCCGGCGCGATGGCGACGTACGCGTACCTGGTCATCGGTCAGCTCCCGACCATGTAGATGGCTCGCATGACCTCGCCGACCGTGGTGACGCCCTGCTCGACCAGCCCGACGCCTTCCTCGGTGAGGGTGCGCATGCCCTCGTAGCGGGCCGCCTTGCGGATCTCGTCGTGCGAGGCCCGGTCGACGACGAGTTCACGGATCGCGTCCGTGACTGGCATCAGCTCGTACACCCCGGTCCGCTCCAGGAAACCCGTCTGGGCGCAGAAGTTGCAGCCCGCACCCCGCACGAACCCGTCCGCCGGCGCGGCGCCGCCCGCGGTCGCGAGGAACGCGAGCTCCTCCGCCTTCGGCCGGTAGTACTCGCGGCAGTTCGTGCAGACCCGCCGTACCAGACGCTGGGAGACCACCGCGGTCACCGAGGACGCGATCAGGAAGGTCTCGATCCCCATGTCCAGCAGGCGATGCAGCGCGGTGGCGGCGTCGGTCGCATGCAACGACGACAGCACGAAGTGCCCGGTCAGGGCGGACTGTACGGCGATTCGCGCGGTCTCCACGTCACGGACCTCGCCGACCAGGATGACGTCAGGGTCCTGCCGCAGGATCGACCGGAGGCCGCCCGCGAACGTGATGCCGGCCGGCTCGTTGATCTGGATCTGGTTGATCGAGTCGAAGGTGTACTCCACCGGGTCCTCGATCGTCATGATGTTGCGTTCGGGACTGTTGATCTCGCCGAGCGATCCGTAGAGGGTCGTGGTCTTGCCACTGCCGGTCGGGCCGGCGCAGATGACCATGCCGTACGGCGCTCTGAGCAGGCTCGAATACGCCGCGGCCATCCGGTCCGGCATCCCGAGCTGCCCGAGCCGGAACAACGGACGACTCTTGTCGAGCAGCCGGAGTACCACCTTCTCGCCGCCGACCACCGAGGTGGTGGAGACGCGGATGTCGACCGGCCGGCCCTCGACGTCCATGCTGATCTGGCCGTCCTGCGGGCGGCGGCGCTCGACGATGTTGAGGTCGGCGAGGATCTTGATCCGGCTGACCACCGCCGGGCCGATGGAGCCGGGCAGCTCCAGTACGTCGTGCAGCGCGCCGTCGATCCGGTAGCGGACCCGGACCCGATCGCCGTGCGGCTCGATGTGTACGTCGGAGGCCCGGTCGCGCAGCGCCTGAGTGATCACCAGCTGTACGACCTGGACCACGGGCGCTTCGTCGCTGGCGCCGGACGCGACGTCGCGAACGTCCTTGCGGACCGCGTCACGGGCCTCGAAGACCTTGACCCGGTCGTCGATGCCGGTCAGCGCACGGTACGCCGTACCGATCGCGTGCAGGACGTCGGTCGGCGCCGCCAGCTTCAGGATCACCCGCCGACCGAGCGCGGCCCGCAGATCGTTGGCAAGCGCCGGGTCGGCGACAGCCACGGTGACGACGTCGTCGTGGACTTCCAGCGGTACAGCGACCAGATCGCGCGCGACCCGTTCGTCGAGGAGCGCGGCCGCGGCCGGATCCGGGCTGACCGTGCGCAGATCGGCCAGCTCCAGGTTGTGTTCCTCCGCGAGATGACGGGCCCTGGTGCGTTCGATGTGGAGATCCTGCTCGGTCGCTGCCGGGATGACCTCCGGACGCGGGTTCGGTGCCGCGTGCCGAGGCTCCGGCTGGCCGGCTCTGCGAAGTTTCATGCCGGTGCCCCCGCCCGCAGTCGCGGCCGTGCCTCGACGTCCCTCGGGTAAAGGCTGCGCGCGACGGCGTCGTCGTACGTGACGAAGCCGTTCTGTACCAGGGTGGACAGCGACTGCTCCAGGGTGAGCATGCCGTCGCGTTGTCCGGTGACCACCGAGTTGCGCAGCTGGTGGGTCTTGCCCTCCTTGATCAGGTTGCGTACGGCGGCGTCCGCGACCATCACCTCGTACGCCGCGATCAGGCCGCCGCCGATCCGCGGAATCAGCCGCTGGTACACGACCCCGGTCAGCGCGGCGGCGAGCTGGACTCGTATCTGCGCCTGCTGCTCGGCCGGGAAGACATCGATGATGCGGGCGAGTGACTGCGCCGTGTCGTTCGTGTGCAGGGTGGCGAAGACGAGGTGGCCGGTCTCGGCGATCGTCAGGGCGAACCGGATCGACTCCAGGTCACGCATCTCACCGACCAGCAGTACGTCGGGGTCCTCGCGGAGCGCCGAACGGAGTGCGTCCGGGAAACTCGCGGTGTCGCTGCCGACCTCGCGCTGGTTCACGGCGGACAGGTTGTGATCGTGGACGTACTCGATCGGGTCCTCGACGGTGATGATGTGGCAGGCGCGGTCGGCGTTGATCTTGCCGATCATCGCGGCCAGGGTGGTCGACTTGCCGGAGCCGGTCGGGCCGGTGACCAGGACGAGGCCTTGGTGCTTGCGCGCGAACTCGTAGAGGACCGGCGGCAGGCCGAGCTCCTCCATGGCCGGGATCTGGCGCGGGATCATCCGGAGCGCCACCGCCGTGTCGCCTCGCTGCGTGAACGCGTTGCCGCGGATCCGGGCCTCGTCGCGCCAGGAGAACGAGAAGTCGTGTTCGTGCTTGGTGTTCCATTCCGCCGCCTGCTCGACCGTGAGGACCTCGCCGAGGAGGCTGTCGGTGTCGTCGCGGGTCAGCGGGTCCACGCCGTGGACGGAGTACAGGCTGCCGTGGACGCGGATCTGCGGCGGCATACCCGCGGTCAGCAGCAGGTCGGTGCCGCCGGCCTTCCACAGCTCTTCCAGCAGCAGGTCAACCCGACCGCCACGAGCAAGACTGATCATGGTGCTCTCCAGGTAGTAGACGGAAACCGATGGGGAGAGACGCTTGGGGTCGCCCCTCCCCACCGGGGTTCAGGCGATCAGAGCCCGGCGCAGTTCGCGGGCGTCGCGGTTACTACGCCGTCCCCCGGGCCGATGGCGATCGTGTACTTCGTGCTGCTCGGCCAGCCGCGCAGGAACTGGTCGGTGCCGGCCGTGAGGTCGGCCTGCGCCTGCGGGAACTTGCCTTCCTTCGCGTAGTAGGCCTCGACGGCAACTTCAACGCTCTTGAGGTCGGACTTGCAGGCCGCAGCGACGCCGCGGTCCTGGATGCCCTGGACGGCGAAGACGACGATGCCGGAGAGGACGCCGAGGATGACGATGACGATCAGGAGTTCGATCAGGGTGAAGCCGGACTGGTTGTGCCGGGCTTCGCGGATTCGGTTGAGCATGGTGGGTTTTCTTTCTGTGCAAAGGGTTTGATGGATGTGGCGGTGCTACGCGGAGGGCGGGTCGCGGCTGCACCTCCCGTCGGTTGCGGCCAGGGTGTCGGCGAGGTGGCCGATCGCCCGGCTGACGGGGTGGTCCGGGTAGCCGATGGTGATCGGTTCCCCGCGGTTGATGGAGGCCGGTACGTCGGTCCAGTTCGGCAGCGCGATCGCGACCGGGGTGCGCACCAACTGGTCCACATCGGTCGCCGTCAGACCGGCGCGGTTGTCGAACCGGTTCACGACGACGGTCCGGGTGCCGGCGTCGTACAGCAGGTCCAGTACGTCGAGCGTGAGCCGGAGATGCTTCAGCGACGGCCGCTCCTGCGTCGCCACCACCACCTGGTGGTCCGACGCGTCCAGCGCCGCCAGTACCAACGCGTTGAACACAGCCGGCGTGTCGATGACGACGTAGTCGTACAGCGCGGGCAGCAAGGACAGCAGCTCACTGACCAGCGTGTGCGGGATCTGTGTCGCGTCTCCCGGACCGGTTGGTGCCAGCAAGCAGTCCAAGCTTGGGCGGAACGGCGTCATGAGCGCCGCGACCTGTTCCAAAGTCAGTGGGCCGGCCGACTGCACCGCGTCGCACATGCTGCGGTCCGCGCGCAGACCGAGCATGCAGGCGACGTCGCCGAACTCCAGGTCGAGGTCGACCAGGCAGACGCGCCGGGTGCCGAGGGCGCACAAGATGACCGCCAGGTTGGTGGCGACGGTCGTCTTACCGCAGCCGCCCCTGGCTGCGAAGACCGTGATGATGCGTCCTCTGGACATGTCACCCCCGGCGCCACTCTCTGTCACCGCGCTCCGCGGCGACGCTGCCTAAAGAGTGGTGTTCACCGGGAGATCGTCACAGCGGGTGAACGGATGACAGAGCGTGTCGTTCGGCCGACCTGTTGTCGGCCGAACGGACGACAGCGCTCAGCCGAGTGCGGAGTGGAGCCGGAGCGCCACCTGCACATCCAGCGCGCGCGATGGTGACTGCCAGCCCTCGCCGAGCAGGGCCGTGATCCGGTCGAGTCGTTGTTGAACGGTGTTCGGGTGGATGTGCAGGGACGTCGCAGCGCGGGTTGGGCTCTGGCCGGCGGCGAAGTATGCCTGCAGCGTGCCGATGAGGTCGGTGCCGCGGCCCGTGTCGTAGTCGAGCACCTGCCCGAGTACGTGCTGCAGGTGCGCGTGTACGTCGACCTCGGACGCTCCCACGAGTCCTGCCACGCCGAGGTCGTCAGGCGTTGCGGATTCGGCCGTACGGCCCAGCCGGACCATCGTGGTGACCAGGCGCGCGGCCTGCCGGTGCGCCTCCACCAACGGCTCTCCCCACGCCGCGGGTCCTGTTACGGCTACGGTGACGCCCGTACGCTTCGCCAGCTCGGACAGGTCCCGCGCGGCAGACGTTGGCGTCGTACGAGCGAACAGGAGCACCAGGTCCCCGCCGTACGGGCCGGCCAGCACCAGGCGGTCCTCCAACGGGGCAGACAAGCGCGCCAGTACGCCGGTGTGGTCGCCGCGGCACACTGCGACTACTAGGCGGTCGTTCCGGTGATGCGGGGCCAGCAGGCGGAGTCTTTCGGTCAGGGTGCGCGGGTCGGCGCTTCCGCTGAGTACGTCGGCCAGCAGATCTGCCTGTGCACGTTGAGATTGCTCAGCCGCCTGTCGTCGGAAGAGGAGGACCAATGCAGTCACAACGGCCGCCCGCTCGACGATGCGTTGGTCAGCACCGGACAGGTCGTCAGCGCCGCCAATGACCAGCGCACCGAGCCGTTCACCCTTGGCTGTTGCAGCCACGACCCAGCAGTCACCGGTGCGCGTCAAACGACCAGATGAGGACTCCTGCCACGGAACCGGCGTACCAGGCACCTGGCCGGCGTTGGCCAGCTCGTTGCCGCTGGCATCGACCAGGACAACCCACACACCCAGCAGCTCGGCCAACGCGGCAGCAATGGCATCCACGTCCCCGCCGGACAAGACGATCTCGGCGAAGCGGTCATGTGCTGCGGCTGCATGTTCCACGCCCGCATGTGCGGCAGACAGCTGGTCGAGCGCCGCGGCGGTCTCAGCCGCGGCGCGCACCTGTACCAGCGTCACCGCGGCCAGCGTTGCGAGTGAACCGAGCAGCGACACCTCATCGCGGCTGAATGGCCGCCGCGTCCGATTGGACGCGAACAGCACGCCTACGAACGCCCCGTCCACGACAAGCGGCGTACCGCAGATGGCTACAAGACCCTCCTCGCCGACAGCGTCGTCGATCGGCAGGGTGTGCCGGAAGCGCCGGTCTGACGGGTAGTCCGCCGTCCAGTACGGCTTGTACGTTTCGGCGACCAGCCCGCCCAGCCCAGCACCCAACGGTAGCCGCAGCTGTTGGAACGCCGCGGACACCGAGCCGTCGGTGGCCCGCATGTACGTGTCGCCACGCGTCTCGTCGTACAGGGTCAGGTAGGCGACGTCCGTACCGACAAGAGTGCGGGCCCTGTGCACGATGGTGTGCAGTACGCCGCCAGGGTCCCGGGCTGACGCCAGCTCCCGTGCCACGTCGACCAGGGCGGACAGCTCAGCCTCACGCTTCTTGCTGGCGTCTATGCCGGCCCGGATGCGCAAGGCGAGCTCCCGTGCGACCGCATCCGCGCCTGCCGCCCGGGCCAGCTCGCTCCCGGGCGCGTCCTCGGCCAGTAGGCGCAGCAGCTCCTCCATGGTGCTACAGCGTAGTGAGGTCCCGGCGGTGCGTTTCGGAGTACGACGTCACTGCCACGATCGAGATGACCGCGCAGACCGCGATGTAGACCGCGATCGCATAGCCCGAGTCGTACGCCTTGAGCAAGGCGACCGCGATGAACGGCGCCAGTCCGCCGGCGATGATCGATGCGAGCTGGTACCCGACCGAGACACCGGAGTACCGCACCCGTGTCCCGAAGAGCTCGGTGAAGAACGACGCCTGCGGCCCGTACATCGCACCGTGCAGCACCAGGCCGACCGTGACGGCAAGAGCGGCCAGGGCGAAGTTCTTGGTGTCCACCAGCGTGATGAAGACGAAACCCCAGACCCCAACGCCGATCGCGCCGATCAGGTACACGGGCCGCCGGCCGATCCGGTCCGACAACGCGCCCCACAGCGGGATCGCGAAGAAGTGCACGGCCGCGCCGATCAGTACCGCGTTGAGCGCGAACGACTTGCCCATCCCGAGGTGTTCCTTCGCGTACGTCGCGATCACGATCGTGAAGATGTAGTAGCTGACGTTCTCCGCCATCCGCGCGCCCATCGCCGTCAGCACCTCCCGCGGGTACCGCGTGAGCACCTCGAGCACCGGGAGCTTGTCCGCAGGCTCCTGCTTGGCCCGCGCCTCCTTGAACACCGGCGACTCCTCGATCCGCAACCGCACCCAAAGGCCTACCAGCACGAGTACTGCGGACAACAGGAACGGAATGCGCCAGCCCCAACGGTTGAAGTCAGCGTCCGACTGGAACGCAGCCAGGCCGGCCAGCACACCATTGGCGATCAACTGACCCGCAGGAGCTCCCGCTTGCGGCCAGGACGCCCAGAAACCACGCCGTGCGGGATCACCATGCTCCGACACGATCAGAACCGCCCCACCCCACTCCCCGCCCAGCGCGAACCCCTGGATGAGCCGCAGCACCGTCAGCAGGATCGGGGCGAGCGCACCGACCTGTGCGTACGTCGGGAGCAGGCCGATGGCGAACGTAGCGAGCCCCATCATCAGCAGCGACAACACCAGCAGCTGCTTGCGGCCCAAGCGGTCACCGAAGTGCCCGAACACCACACCGCCGATAGGACGCGCAAAGAACCCCACCGCGAACGTGGCGAAGCTCAGCAGGGTCCCCGTGAGCTGCTCGCCCTTCGGGAAGAACAGGTCGCCGAACACCACCGAAGCGGCGACCCCGTACAGGAAGAAGTCGTACCACTCGACCGTCGTACCGACGAGACTCGCGCCGACCACCCGGACGATCGACGTACGTGTCTGGACTGGTTGTGTTGCCGTCATGGCGGGCTCCTGAATTAGTGGGCGGTCCAGCCGCCGTCGAGTACAAACGAGCTCCCCGTGATGGAGGCGGACGCAGGGCCGCACAGTACGGCGACCAGCTCCGCCACTTCGGCCGGTTCGATCAGCCGCTTCACCGCGACCGGTTCGAGCAGGACCTTGTCCAGTACCTCTGACTCGGACAGACCGTGTGTCGCGGCCTGATCCGCCAGTTGCGCGGTGACGAGCGGCGTACGGACATACGCCGGGTTCACGCAGTTGCTGGTCACCCCGTGCGCAGCACCTTCCAGGGCGACTACCTTGCTGAGTCCCTCGAGCCCGTGCTTCGCAGCGACGTACGCCGCCTTGAAAGGACTGGCCCGTAGTCCGTGGACCGAGCTGATGTTCACCACGCGGCCCCAGCCGGCGCCATACATGTGGGGCAACGTCTGGCGGATCAGCCGGAACGGTGCCTCCAGCATGAGCCGGATGAGGTAGCTGAAGCGCTCGGGCGGGAACTGCTCGACCGGTGCGACCTGCTGGACGCCCGCGTTGTTCACAAGGATGTCTACGTCCGTCGGGAGCTCCTGGAGCCATTCCAGGTCCGACAGGTCGGCTACTACCGTCTCAACGCCGTCCAGCGCGTCAAGACCGGCCTGGTCGAGGTCGACGGCCACTACGTGCACACCGTCTGCTGCCAGACGCTGGGCGCACGCTGCGCCGATACCGGACGCTGCACCGGTGACTAGGGCTCGACGGGTCTCCATGGCGGACGACTGTAGGAATCAGCGACCGCGAGGACTATGGGATGGGAGCACATATCCGGCGCCTCGACCGTGGTGGTGTGCGCCACTTATCCACAACCCGGCCTATCAAAGCAGCGCGGCACGATAGGCAGGCCTATTGTTGAAACATGGTCGATATCGAACCGCCGAAGCAGAAGGCCGCCGGCGTGCCTGCCGTGCTGTCGTCGTTCAAGTTCGGTCTCCGCGAGATGGGACCCGTCCGCAGCGGCCGGGTCTTCCTGAAGATGAATCAGGACCGCGGGTTCGACTGCCCGTCCTGCGCGTGGCCGGATCCCGAGCACAAGCACACGGCGGAGTTCTGTGAGAACGGCGCCAAGGCGGTGGCCTGGGAGGCGACCCGCAAGCGGGTGTCGCGCGACTTCTTCGCGCAGCACTCGGTGGCCGAGCTGGACCGGATCTCCGAGTTCGACCTCGGCAAGCTCGGCCGGATCACCGAGCCGATGCTGCTCCGGGCCGGCGCCACGCACTACGAGCCGGTCGGCTGGGACGAGGCGTTCCAGGTCGTCGCGCGACACCTCAAGGCGCTCGTCGACCCCAACGACGCCGTCTTCTACACCTCCGGCCGGACCAGCAACGAGGCCGCGTTCCTGTACCAGCTGTTCGTCCGCGCGTACGGGACCAACAACCTCCCGGACTGCTCCAACATGTGCCACGAGTCCTCCGGTACGGCGCTGTCCCGGGTGATCGGCAGCGGCAAGGGCGCGGTCACGCTGAAGATGCTCGAGGAGTCCGAGCTGATCGTGGTCGTCGGGCAGAACCCGGGCACCAACGCGCCGCGGATGCTCACCCACCTCGAGGTCGCCAAGCGCAACGGCGCGTCGATCGTCTCGGTCAACCCGCTGCCCGAGCCCGGCCTGATGCGCTTCATGAACCCGCAGAAGCCGCGCGGCCTGGCCGGCAAGGGGACACAGCTCAGCGACCAGCACCTCGGCATCCGGATCGGCGGCGACCAGGCGCTGTTCCTTGCCCTCGGCCACCTCCTGCTGCAGGCCGAGGCGGCGAATCCGGGCACCGTGCTGGACAAGTCGTTCATCGACTCGCACACCAGCGGTTTCGAGCTGTACGCCAAGCACAACGCCGAGCTGGACTGGCCGGCCGTCGAGCAGGCCACCGGGCTGCGGCGCGCCGAGATCGAGGAGCTGGCCCAGCGGTTCCTCGCGTCGAAGGCGACCGTGGTGTGCTGGGCGATGGGGCTGACCCAGCACCGGGACGCGGTCGCGACGATCAGCGAGGTCGTCAACGTGCTGCTCCTGCAGGGAAACATCGGCAAGCCAGGTGCCGGGCCGTGCCCGGTGCGTGGGCACTCCAACGTCCAGGGCGACCGCAGCATGGGGATCTGGGAGAAGATGCCCGACGCGTTCCTGGACAAGCTCGACCACGAGTTCTCGTTCACCTCGCCGCGGGAGCACGGCATCGACGCGGCCGCCACCGTGAAGCGGCTGCGGGACGGCGACGTCCGGGTGTTCTTCGCGATGGGCGGCAACTTCGCGTCCGCGACGCCCGACACCGACGTGGTGCACCGCGGGTTGCGCCAGTGCGATCTCACCGTCCACGTGTCGACCAAGCTGAACCGGTCGCACACCGTCACCGGTCGCGAGGCGCTCATCCTGCCGACGCTCGGGCGGACGGACCACGACCACACCGCGGCAGGCCCGCAGTCCGTGTCGGTCGAGGACTCGCAGGGCGCCGTACACCTGTCGAAGGGGAACCTGATCCCGCCGGCGCCCGAGCTGAAGTCCGAGATCGGGATCGTCTGCGGGCTGGCGCAGGCCGTCGTACCGGAGGTCGGGCAGATTCCGTGGGCGGACTTCGCCGACGACTACAGTCTGATCCGGCAGCGGATCGGGCGGGTCGCGGACGGGTACGAGAAGTACGAGGACCGGCTGCGGGACGGGGACGGCGGGTTCCTGCTGGCGCATGCGGCGCGGGACAAGCGCGAGTTCAAGACGTCGGACGCGCGGGCGCAGTTCACCGCGAACGATCTGACCTGGTTGCCGACGGCACCTGGCCGGCTGTTACTGCAGACGTTGCGCAGTCACGATCAGTTCAACACGACGATCTACGGACTCGAGGACCGGTACCGCGGGGTTCACGGGACGCGCGAGGTGGTGTTCGTGCATCCCGACGACCTGGCGGAGCTCGGGTTGCGGGACGGGCAGTACGTCGACATCGTGAGCGAGTTCCAGGGCGTCGAGCGGCGGGCCTCGCACTTCCGGCTCGTCTCGTACCCGACGGCTCGCGGGTGCGTCGCGGCGTACTACCCGGAGACCAACGTGCTGATGTCGGCCGATGACCTCGCGAAGGGCAGCAACACACCGGTCGCGAAGGGCATCACCGTCCGGCTAGTCGCTTCCTGAACCATGGCTGCAGTACGGCGAGCACGGCGGCCACTGCGGCGCTGGTGAGCCAGAGTCCTGTGGGGCCGGATGTTTTGAGCAGCTGAGTGACTGTGAGCGGGGCAATCGTGGTCGCGATGCCCCAGCTCAGGCCGAAGATCGCGAGGTACCGGCCGCGCGCCTCGTCGGGGGCGAGGCCGGACGCCTGCGTGAGGTAGCGGGTCAGCAGGAAGAGGTCGCCGAGGCTCCACAGGACGGCGGCGAGTACGAAGACCAGCAACGTGTGGGCGAACGCGCTGGTCAGGAGGCCGATGGCGAGGAGTACGTAGCCGATCGCGATCGACCGGAAGTCGTCGAGCTTCTGGACGCGCAGGAGACGCTGGGCGACGATCAGGACCGCGGCGGAGACCGCGAGAATCACCCCGGTGCCCGACTTGGGGACGCCTTGCTCGAGCAGCGTCAGCGGAATGCCGATGACGAGCTGCATGTAGATCGTCGCGAAGACCGTGCCGCTTGCCAGCAGTAACAGCAGTCGCTTGTCCCGCCATGGGCTCCGCTCCAGTTGGTGGCCCACGTCTTGCCGGTCCGTCGCGGCCCGCCGTACGTCAGCTGGTAACGCCAGCGCGACGAGGGTGGCGCAGGCCAGACAGGTGGCCGCGTCGGCGACGAAGAGCCAGCGGAGGTCCCAGTGGCTGATTGCCGCGGCGAGCAGGCCCGCGAGAACACCAGCCCCAGCAAGGGCCGCGCTGTAGAGACCGTAGGCCGCGGGGCGATTCTCGGGCTCGGTGACATCGGCGATCATCGCCTGGCTCGGCGGCTCGTAGATCTCGAATGCAAGCCCGAGCAGGACCGTCGCGAGTACTGCGGACCACAACGCGTGACTCAGCGCGATCCACAGCTGCGAGACCGCGCAACCGACCAGCCCGAGCACGATCGTCCGCCGGCGCCCGAGCCGATCCGCGAGCTGGCCGCCCAGCAACCGCGACGGAATTGTCGCCGCGCCGAACACCGCGAGGATCACCCCGGTCTCGGTCAGCGAGGCCTTGAACTCGACCGCCAGCACGACCCCCAGGAACGGCAGCGTGAACGCCCCGATCTTGTTGACCGCCCGGGCGACGATCAGGATCCAGACGGTGCGCGAGAGTCCTCTGGTCGCGGCGACGACGCTCATACCGAACCCCCATGACTGTCTAAGTGGCTATGATCGGTCACGCAAGCCCGAGCCTACGGAGGTATCGCGTGACTGGTCAAGTCTCTTTTGATAGTCATGCCCGGAGCGTGCTGGCGGCGGCGGTCGAGTACGTGAACCGGCTGACGCCCGGATACTCCGGCGGTACGCCGTACTCCGCGCGGGCCGGCGACCCGGAGTCGGTCACGTCCGCGGTGGCCGACGCGCTGACCGCGATCGGCTACCCACCGAGCTCCCCGCCGCCGGTCGACGACTCGCGCCGGCTGGTCGACCTCGCGGGCCGGATGCGCAGCGTCTTCGAAGCCGCGAGCTCCGGCGACCTCGACGCGGCGGCGACCGAGATCAACTCCCTGCTCCTCGACACCAACGCCCGCCCCCAGTTGGACCGCGGCCGCGACCGCCCGTGGAGCCTCCACTTCCACGGCCCCGACGAACAACTTGCCAACGGCTGGGCCGCCGGCTGCGCCGCAGGCCTTGCCCTAGCAGTAGGCAGCGACCTGGCCGGCCGCCTAGGCGTCTGCGCAGCCCCCCACTGCGACCGCGTCTTCGTAGACACCTCCAAGAACGGCCAACGCCGCTTCCACTCCCCCCAATGCCAAAGCCGAGTAAAAGCCGCCGCCCACCGAGCCCGCCAGTCCACAGTATGAGCATGTTCGAGCAGACCGCTCGGGACGGAGAGACACCGACGCCCGCGCTCGTCGCCGCCTGGCTAACCCTGAACACGCTGCCGGCCGCGCTCACGGATGCCGGCGTCGTCATGCCTTCGTCACGGCAGGCAGCTCTCGAGGTGGCGACGAACCGTTCGAGCAACCGCTCGGAGAGCTCTGGGAGGTCAACGACGAACCTGGCGAGCCCTGGAGTCGGTCCAGCGACGAGCTGGCGGGCGTTGTACGTCAGGCGTGTCTCGAACAACTGGAGCGCTGACGGACTACTCGGCGCGGGTGAGAACTGGCGTGCTTGGGTCCTCGTTGTCGATGAGGAGGTCGGCGTGGGTGGCGGGGCTGATTTCGTTGACGTACAGGCGTTCTCCGGGGATGTAACGGGTGCGGTAGCGGTGGGCGGCGGCCTCCGGGGAGTCCATCCAGGCGGCGTCGCGTTGGGCGCCTCGGTGGAGGACGGTCTCGAAGGAGACGTGGACGTACAGGCGGAGGTCCCAGCAGTCGTCCAGTTCAGGTCGTTGCAGGAAGCAACCGTCGACGATCACGATCGCTTGTGGTGAAGCAGTGCGGACCGGTGCGTCCACGACGGTGACGGCGTTGGCCTCGCGGAGCGCGGTCGTGTAGCTGCGGTCGCCGCCGGGACCGAGAGGTTCGAGCAGGCGCGCGCGGATCGCCTCGTTGTCGTACACCTCGTAGTAGTAGCTCTCCGGCGACTCGATCGGGTACGTCGTCCGCAACTCCGGCGCGCGCTTGAAGTAGTCCAACCCGACACGGATCACCTCCCGCTCGGTACGCCCGCGCAGTACGCCGCCCAACTCGTCCGCCAACGTCGTCTTCCCAGCCGCCGAACACCCATCCACCGCCACCCGCACCGGATGCCCCCGCTCAACCGAGAGCACCTCCTCCGCCACCTTCCCCAGAACCACAGCCCGGTGTCCCATGACCACATCCTCCATCCCCCAACCGCCGAGCTCGAACGCTTTTCAGTCGCCGAGGAAGCGCGCCCTGAGGCGCCCGCGGCAAGAACCGTCGAACCTCCGCCGCCAGCTCGCTCAGGTCGTCTTGGGCGAGTACCACGTCGCCGTACGCATCCACTCGGCTGAGCATCGGGAAACTCCCCCTCGCCGGCAGAGCCGTCCCGATGTCGTCCCACTGCTGCTCAACTCCGTCGACCCTAGAACGCGATGGCGTCCCACCCGGCAACGGGCCGGGTGGGACGGTCTTGGGTTAGGCGACTGGGGTTAGTTCGCGGTCGGGGGTGGGGGTTGTGGAGTGTTTGGGGGGCTTGGGGCGGAGCCACTTGGGGGCCCACCAGTTGGCTTCGCCGAGGAGGGTCATGATGCTGGGGAGGACTACGGCGCGGATGATTGTTGCGTCGATCAGGATTGCTACCGCGAGGCCTACGCCGAGTTGTTTCATGTCCAGGGTGCTCAGGGTGGCGAAGACTGCGAAGACGCCGATCATGACCGCCGCTGCGCTGGTGACGACGCCTGCTGAGCCTGTGATGCCCTCGGCGACGGCCTGGCGGGTCGGGACTCCGCGGAGGACTGCTTCGCGGATTCGGCTGACCACGAAGACGTGGTAGTCCATCGAGAGACCGAACAGGACCACGAAGAGGAACAGCGGGAGCCAGCTGACGACCGAGCCGTTGGAGCGGAAGTGCAGCAGGCCTTCGGCCCACGGGTTCTGGAAGACGGCTGTGACGACGCCGTACGCCGCTCCTGCGCTGAGCAGGTTGAGCAGGATCGCCGTGACCGCGACGACCACCGAACGGAACGTCGCCATCATCACGATCATCGTCAGCAGCAGGACGAAGCCGATCACCAGCGGAAGCTTGTCGCGGGTGTGGGCGGCGTAGTCCACGTCCGCGGCCACGAAGCCACCGACCGCGTACTCGACGCCGGGCACCTTGCCGACGGTCTCCGGCATCAGGTCCTTGCGGAGCTTGGCGAGTGAGTCGCGGGCCTGCTGGCTGCCGCCCTCGTACGGCGTGGCCACCTCGAGCGTGGCGACCGTACCGTCCTTGGAGAAGCGCGGCTCCTCGAGACCGTCGGACGCGAACAACGCATCCCCCTTGGTCTTCTCCTGAAGCTCGGCCAGCGCGGCCTTGACCGCGGCCTGCTCGTTCGCGGGCGCCCGTACGGCGACCTCGTGGCTCGTGCCTGTACTCGGGAACGCGGCGGTCAACCGGTCGTACGCCTTCATCACCGACGTCGTCCGCGGCAGGTCCTCGGTGCCCGGGAACTTCAGCGTCATACCCAACGCCGGCGACGCGACCGCGAGCAGCGCGGTGACGGCGACGAGCAGCGTGGCGATCGGGTGCTTCAGGGCCGGCTTCAGCACGGTCGGCCAGAACCGCGGCTGCCGGTTGCCGGCGGTCAGCCGCCACAGGAGCGGGATCCGCGGGCGGTCCACCCAGCGGCCGAGCTTCGCCAGTACGGCGGGGAGCACGGTCAGCGAACCGACGACGGCGACCGCGACGACCAGGATCGAGCCGACCGCGAACGACGAGAACACCGCGTCCCGGGCCAGGAACAGGCCGGCCATCGAGATGATCACCGCCGTACCGGAGACCACGACCGCGTGGCCGGAGGTCGCCGCCGCGATCTCGACCGCGTCGACGTGGCCGCGGCCCTTGGCGCGCTCCTCGCGTTCGCGGCGCAGGTAGAAGAGTGAATAGTCGACGCCGACCGCCATCCCGATCAGCAGGATCACGCTGTTCACCGCGTCGACCGCCGGTACCAGCTGGGAGGCCGCGGCCGAGAGACCGATGGCGGCCGCGACGGCGGACAGCGCGAGCAGAAGCGGCACCGAGGCGGCGATCAGTGCACCGAACGCGATCAGCAGGATCGCCAGCGTCACCGGCAGGCTGAACATCTCCGCGCGCTTGAAGTCCTTGCCGAGCGTCTCGTTGAGCGCCTTGCCGATCGAGAGTCCGCCGACCTCTTCGATCCGGAGGTCCGGGTACTGCTCCTGGACCTGCGCCGTGGTGTCCAGCAACGGCTTGACCCGGTTGTCCCCGGCGCCGTCCTTCAGCGTCACCCGGACGATCACCGCGTCACCCTTCGGCGACGGCATCGGCTGAGCGACCTCCGCGACCCCACCGAGGGCGCGCATCTGCTGGATCACCGTGCCGGCCGCCGTCCGGGCGGCTGCCTGGTCGAGCTGTCCGGACGGTGCCGTGATCAGCACGCTCTCCACGTCCGGGTCGTCGAAGTTGCCGGACTTGACGATGTTGTCCGCCCGGGTGACCTCGCCGATGTTCCCCTCATCGGTCGACTTCTTGGTCCCGGTCATCGAGCCGAGCGCGAAACAGGCGGCCACGACCACCAGCCACATCGCGATCGCCCGCCACGGATGGGTAGCGCTCCAGCGCGCCGCCCGAACCGTGATCTGTCCCCTGGCCATACGTTCCCTGCCCCTCTGCGCCCCCACCGGCGCCCCACCCAGCGCACCTGGCGCGGCGCTGGCTACGGGACAAAGCCTCGCCGGGAGGAACCCTCCGGGACCATGCAGGAAGCCCCCGAGTCACCCCTGGGGGAAACCCCACCCACCCCTTTTCCGTACGGCGTACGCACCCGGTGATCGGATGTCCGCCGAGGGCGTCAGAAGTCCTCGAAGTCCAGCGAGGCGGCCGCCGAAACGCCCTCGAGATACCCCTCGGCACGCTCCGCCTTCGGGTAGCGGTGGACCAGGTCCCAGAAGTTCGCGTTGTGCGTCGGCTCGATCAGATGGGCCAGTTCGTGGACCAGGACGTAGTCCACGACCCAGCCCGGCATCGACTGGAGCCGGGTGCTCAACCGGATCGACCGGTCCGCCGGAGTGCAGGATCCCCACCGTCTGTTTTGGTTCGAAACCCACCTCACAGACGCAGGTTCGGGCACTTCGGGGAGGTGGCGACACGCGAGTTCGTGTGCTCTGGCCAACAATTTTTCGTCCGACACGCGCGATCGGCTGCGCTGCTTCTCGAGCCGCGCCAGCATGGTCTCGACCCAGCGCGCCTCCTCGGCGGCGGACAGCCGGTCGGGCATCAGCACGACCACCCGCTCGCCGTCCCGGTAGGCGCTGACCGTCCGCTTGCGGCGCTTGCTGCGGCGGATGTCGACGTACGGCGGGATCGGGCGCGGTGGGGAGTCGGCCATGGCTCAAAAATGTACCCCCCGAATCCGACAACTTTCTTCGGTGCACACCCTGTGGATCATCGTTTCCGCAGGTCAGACGCCTGATCTTGATCCCGTCGATCCCGGTTGTTCACACCGTGTTCCCCCGCCCGTCCACAGCATCGCGCGGCGCGTCCCACATGTTGCCCACAGAGTTATCCACAGGCGTGGACAACCTGGGCTTGCCTCGGTGGCCAGGTCCTCCTAGCGTCGTCTGCAACAGGCTCCCGGACCGCTTCCGGGACTGCTCGGAGGGGAAGCCGAGTCGTTGCGGAGGCGGATCACCGGGAGCCTGTTCCGTGCCGGCGAAAGTTTCGGTAAGGGCTTTCCTCGGGGGATTCCGGCGGCGCGCGGGCCACCCGGTGCGCTTGAGCCTGCGCCAGGAGGCCGTAGGGTGAATCCCGACTGGGCCGAACGGCCTACGGCAGGACGGTCTGCCGCTAGCATCCAACGACTGCCCGGGGCAAGACCCCGGGCTGGAATTCAGAGCAAGGAGAGGGCCCTCATGGCAGAGACCTGGAGCGGCGAGTTTTACTGCGTCAAGTGCAAGGCCAAGCGCACCGCCGACGGCGAGGTCAAGGTCAACGACAAGGGCACGCGCATGGCGAAGGCCAAGTGCCCCGAGTGCGGTACGAACCTGAACCGGATCCTCGGCAAGGCCTGACGCACCAAGTCGTAGGGGCGGTGCCGGACCTGCAACACGGGTCCGGCACCGCCCCTCCGTCGTCCCGGCTTGGGCGACCGGACAGAATGGAGGAGTGTCGGACCTTCCTCGTAAGGCGCTGAGCCGGACCGCGAAACTCGCCAGCCTGCCGCTCGGCGCCGCCGGGCGGGCAACGGTCGGCCTGGGCAAGCGCATCGGCGGCGCTCCCGCCGAGGCCGTGCTGGCCGAGTTCCAGCGCCGTACGGCGGACCAGTTGTTCGCCGTCCTGGGCGAGCTCAAGGGCGGCGCGATGAAGTTCGGGCAGATGCTGAGCCTGATGGAGTCGGCGATGCCGGAGGAGCTCGCGGCGCCGTACCGGGCCACCCTGACCAAGCTGCAGGACTCCGCCCCGCCGATGCCGGCGGCGACCGTGGACAAGATCCTGTCGGCGGAGCTCGGCAGGCGCTGGCGGGACCGGTTCGACGAGTTCAACGAGGTCCCCGCGGCGGCCGCGTCGATCGGCCAGGTGCACCGCGGACGGCTGAAGGACGGCCGCGAGGTCGCGGTCAAGCTGCAGTACCCGGGCGCCGCCGAGGCGCTCCGTGCGGACCTCCGCCAGCTCGGCCGGTTCGGCCGTACGATCGGCACGCTGATCCCCGGCCTGGATGTGAAGCCGCTGGTCGCGGAGCTCCAGGAGCGGATCGGCGAGGAGCTCGACTACGACCGCGAGGCGCAGGCCCAGCAGCAGTACGCCGACGCGTTCAGGGACCACCCGGAGTTCGTCGTCCCGCGGGTGGTGAAGCACTCCCCCACGGTGATCGTCTCCGAGTGGATCGAGGGCCGCCCGCTGTCGTCGTACATCAGCGACGGCACCCAGGAGGAGCGGGACGCGATCGGGCTGAAGTACGTCCGGTTCATGTTCAGCGGGCCGAAGTACGCCGGTCTGCTGCACTCGGACCCGCACCCGGGGAACTTCCGGGTGCTGGCCGACGGCCGGCTCGGCGTGGTCGACTTCGGCCTCTGCGCGCGGCTCCCGGACGGGCTGCCGCCGGCGATCGGGCGGCTGCTGCGGATCTCGCTGAAGGGCGACGGTGTCGCGGTCCGGGACGGGCTGAAGGCCGAGGGGTTCATCAAGCCGCGGATGGAGATCGACCCGGAGCAGCTGATGGACTACCTGGCGCCGTTCGCGGAGCCGGCCCGGGAGGAGACGTTCCAGTTCAGCCGGGCCTGGATGCGCGCGCAGGCGAACCGGACCGGTGACTTCCGGTCGCCGAACGCGTCGCTCGCCCTGCGCCTCAACATGCCGCCGTCGTACCTGCTGATCCACCGGGTGTGGATCGGTGGCATCGCCGTCCTGTCGCAGCTCGAGGCGGAGGCGCCGTTCCGGTCGGTCCTGGAGGAGTTCCTGCCCGGTTTCACCGACGGCTGAGGGCCGGCAGCGCCCGGAGCGTGACAGCCAGCAGGACGGCCATCCCGGCCAGCACCAGCGCCGTGATGCCGGCGGCGAGGTGCAGCCCGGACGTGAACGCGTCGCGAGCCTGGGCCAGTACGTCGCCCGTGGCGCCCTGGGCGATCGTCTCGCCGAGCGAGTTGCCGCCGGTCCGCCCGCGGTACACAGCGGTCACCACGCTACCCAGGACCGCGATGCCGAGCGAGTAACCGAACTCGTTCCCGGTCTGCGTGAGCGCACCCGCCGAGCCCGCCTTCTCCGGCGGCACCGACCCGATCACCAGGTTCGTCCCCAGGATGACCAGCGCGCCCGGCCCGAAGCACTCGAACGCGAACGCGATCACCAGCACGGTCGTCGACGTCGTCAGGCTGACCACGATCATCCCGATCACCGTGAACGCGACCCCCGCCGGAATCAGCACGCCCGGCCGGATGCGCTGCGCCAGCCGCGGCGCCAGCTGGAACCCGATGGTCGACGTGACCATCCCCGGTACCAGCGCGAGCCCTGCCTGCAGCGGCGTCATCCCCTTGACCAGCTGGAAGTACTGCGCCACGAACACCATCACGCCACCGGACAGCATCGAGTACGCCGTCATGCTCCCGAGCGTCACGCTGAACGTACGCCGCGTGAACAGCCGCACGTCGACCAGCGGGTCGTCCAGGCGCAGCTGCCGCCGTACGAAGACCCAGCCGAATGCCCCACCGACGACCAGCGCCCCGACGGCTTGCAGGTCGGCCCCGTGCGACGCCAGGCGCTTCAGACCGTGAATGGCCGGCAGGATCGCCAGCAACGACAGCAGCACGCTCGGTACGTCGATCCGCCCGGCGTGCTCGTTGCGGTACTCCGGCAGCAGCACCGGACCGACCGCGAGCAGCACGACCATCGCAGGCACGCCGATCAGGAACGCCGACCCCCACCAGAAGTGGTTCAGCAGGACGCCGCCGACAATCGGGCCCACGATGGCGCCGACGGTGAAGCAGCCGCCCCAGACGCCGAGCGCCGTCGCCCGCCGCCGCTCATCCGGGAACAGGGTGGAGATCAGCGACAGCGTGCACGGCGCGATCGCGGCGCCGGCGATCCCGAGCACCGCGCGGGCGCCGATCAGCATGCCCGGACTCATGGAGTACGCCGCGACGACCGAGGCGACCCCGAAGACGGCCGCGGCGATCAGCAGCAGCCGGCGCCGCCCCTGCCGGTCGCCGAGGGTGCCCATCGTGATCATCAGGCCGGCCACCATGAACCCGTACACGTCGAGGATCCACAGCTGCTGAGTGCCGCTGGCGTGCAGCGCCTCGGTGACGGCCGGGATCGCCAGCAGCATCACGAAGAGGTCCAGCGAGACGAGCAGGGTGGCGAGACAGAGCACACTCAGCGCGATCCACTGCCGCCTGCCAGCTGTCACGGTGTCCAGTCCGGGTGCGAGGGTCATGATCCGGGTCCTTTCGAGAAGTTCCTTCACTCAGCGCGTCGATCGGAGCGACCCGACATCGACATGCCGTCGAAAGGAACTTCTGTCCAGGAAGTGCAGACCGTGATGACACTCCCCGAGGTTGTTTCACCCGACCAATGCTGATCACCAGTAGACGGTGTCGAGCTTTCCCTCGATGTTGCGGACGTTCTCGCGGGCGCAGCGGTCGCAGTACACGAGCTTGCGGCCGTCCTCGAACGAGGTCGCCCAGGTCAGCGGCGCCTCCTCCGACTCCGCCTGAACACCACACAACGCACAGGTAGCACTTGCCATGCCACTAGTCTGCACCGTGTGCGATGGACGGTTCACGGCGAGGGTGAAGTCTGGGGAAACCAGTGGATGAGCGTACGACGGCTGGACGTCGAGCAGCCCGACGGTGAGCGGTACGACTACCACGCCGTACGGATGCAGGACATCGCCGCGGCGGTTGTCACGCGCGACGACCACGTGCTGCTGATGTGGCGGCACCGGTTCCTGACCGACACCTGGGCGTGGGAGATCCCGATGGGGATCATCGAGGCCGGGGAGGACCCGGAGACCGCGGCCGGGCGCGAACTGCTGGAGGAGACCGGCTGGCGGGCCGACGGGCTGACCGAGCTGATCCGGTCGGAGCCGGCCGCCGGGATCATGGACTCGCGGCATTTCGTCTTCCGGGCGACGAGCGCGACGTACGTCGGTGAGCCGACCGAGCGGAACGAGTCCGACCGGATCGAGTGGATCCCGGTCGCGGACCTCGCCGGGATGATCGCCCGGCACGAGATCGTCAGCGGGATCACGCTGATCGGACTGCTCCAGCTGCGGCTGGACAGCTGAGGGGCGGCACCCCCTTTGGGTGCCGCCCCTCAGTGCTGGTCAGGCGATGGTTCTGTGGATCAGACGAGGCGGGCGAGTGCGAGGCGCGCGCGTGCGCTGGCCCTCTCAGCTCGCCGGCCTGCCCGCTCGGCCTGCTTCTGCGCCCGCTCAACTTTCTGGGCGAGGCGGAAGCGCCGGTTCTGCTCTGCGTCCTTCAGTGAAGTACGACAATGAGCACGGGCGAGATCTTCATGAAGTAAATGCATTTCGGTGCTCCTGGTGAAAGTCTGGGTAGTCATCGTTCGGACTCGTTTTCGTAGGGGTTGTCGTCGTCAGGCAGCGGTAACGGTGTCGCTCTTGCGGGGACGCCCACGGGGCCGCTTGCGCGGAACCACCACACCCTGGACGAACAGCTGGCCACCCCACACACCCCACGGCTCGGAACGCTCGAGCGCTCCGGCCAGGCACTCGGCCTGCAGCGGGCAGGTCGTGCAGAGTGACTTCGCGTACTCGACGTCCGCCGGCGATTCGGCGAAGAAGAGTTCTGGCGCGTAGGACCGACAGGGCAGGTCCTGCGACGTTGCCACCTCGGTGAAGACATCGAGGAAGCTCACGCTCATTCCGGTCACCTCCCAGTGACTGTTTGATGCTGATCTCTTGTCGTCCTCGACGGCTACCGGTTGGTAGCCGCCAAAACTGTGCTGACAAACAAAAGGGCCGCGGGACCCTTGGGTGGGTTCCGCGGCCTGGAGGTGCCGGCTCTGACGCTTGTCAGACCGGTGGACTCCATGCTCGAGAACCCGAACCGCCGTACTTCACATCGCCGACAGCTCCGCCCTTGAACTGGGCAGCGCCGGAAGCCATGAGCACAACGGTCGCGACGTGCAGGCGCGGCGAGGCACCCGGGATCTGGGCGCACGGCAGCGCGGCAGCGTCGCTGAACGGCTTCTTGACCGTGTTGGTAATCATTTCCAGGGCACCTCCTCTCGTTGTGGCGAAGCGGGCGGTTGGCTCGATCGCTATGGTGGTTTGAAGTTTTCGGCCAGGCTTCGACCGCAGAAAGAACAGTACGCCGTCCCCATCGGAGCCCGCAAACTATTTAACGCCAGTTCGCGAAGTTGGCCGGAAGTTGCCGCCGCGGCGGCCGGATCTGGCTGTTGCGACCGGTTCGCACCGCGGACCGCAACGTTTCCGGCACGCTCCGGGATCGTTGCCTGTGTCATCTAACTGCCACGTCTGCCAGCAGCAGAACACGGCCTGTCGTCCAGCATGCGCCGGGCTCTCTGTGCCTGGCAACAGATTTGTCAGCGGGTGCAGAGGTTGATGATCTGCTCGCCGTACTTCGAGATCTTGGTGTGCCCGATGCCTGGGATCTGCCGGAGCGCCTGGGCGTCGGCGGGCCGGGTCTCGGCGATCGCGGTGAGCGTGGCGTCGGTGAGGATCACGAACGCCGGCATCTTCTCGGACTCCGCCTGTCCGGTGCGCCACTCGATCAGCGCGTCGTACAGCTTCTGGTCCATCGCCGACGGGCAGTCCTCGCAGCGGCCGAGCTTGCGGGCGCCGGGCTCGAGCAGGCCCTTGCCGCACACCCGGCACTTCGGGATCGGCCGGTCGGAGCGCTGCGACCGCGCCGGGCGCTCCCAGCCGGCCGACGAGGGCGGCGTCCACTCGGTGCGCGCCGTACGGACGCCGATCGGGTCCAGGAACCGCGTCGGGCCGCGAGTACCCCGGCCGCCCGGCGAGCGGGAGGTCGACCAGCTGACGAACAGCTGCTGCTTCGCCCGCGTGACACCGACGTAGAACAGCCGCCGCTCCTCCTCCACCTGGGACGGAGTCTGGGCGTACGCGATCGGCAGCGTCCCCTCGTGCGCGCCGACGATGAAGACGCACTCCCACTCCAGGCCCTTCGCCGCGTGCAGCGTTGCCAGCGTGACGCCCTCCGCCAGCGGCGCGTGCTGGATCGTCGCCCGCCGGTCCAGCTCCGCCATCAGCTCGGGCAGCCGCGCCTCCGGGTGCGCCGCCGCGAAGTCGGACGTCATGGTCACGAGCGCGCTCAGCGACTCCCACCGGTCCCGCACCGCGCCGGTCCCGGCCGGCGGCTCGGCCGTCCACCCGGCGCCGCCCAGCACCCCGGTCACCGTGCTCAGCAGGTCGTCCCCGGCCCCGCCGGCCTTCACCTGCCCGCGCAGCAGTACGGCGGCCTGCCGGATCTCGGCCCGCTCGAAGAACCGCTCCGCGCCCTTCAGCACGGTCGGGATCTTCCGCTCGGCCAGCGCCTGCTCGAAGTTCTCCGACTGCGCGTTGGTCCGGAACAGTACGGCGATGTCGCGCAGCGCCACACCCTCGTCGCGGAGCCGGGCGACGGCGCGCGCGACCGCGTCCGCCTCCGCGACCTCGTCGGAGTACTCCCGGTAGACCGGCACCGGGCCGGCGTCCTTCTGCGAGCGCAGCGTGACCCGCCCCGGCAGCCCGGTCGGGCCGGCCGCGTCGAGGATCTTGTTCGCCACGTCGACGATCTGCGGGGTCGACCGGTAGTCGCGGACCAGCTTGATCAGCGTCGCGGACGGATGCCGGGACGCGAACCGCACCAGGTTCTCCGGCTCGGCGCCCGCCCAGGAGTAGATGGTCTGGGCCGGGTCGCCGACCACGCACACGTCCTCGCGGCCACCCAGCCAGAGGTCGAGCAGCGACTGCTGCAGCGGCGAGACGTCCTGGTACTCGTCCACGACGAACGTCCGGTACTGCCGCCGGATCTCCGCCGCCACCCGCTCGTCCTCCGCGAGCAGCGCGACCGCGCAGAGCAGCACGTCCTCGAGGTCGATCCGCCCGCGCTCCATCTTGACGTCCTCGTACGCCGCGAACACCCGGGCGATCGTCGCCGGGTCGAACGCCGCGAGCGTCCGGCCCGACCGGGGCGCGACCTTCGCGTAGTCGTCCGGGCGGACGTTGCTCACCTTGGCCCACTCGACCTCACCGGCGAGGTCGCGCAGCGCCGGAGTGTCGACGCGGATCCGGCAGCGCGACGCGGCCTCGGTCAGCAGCGGGAACTTCCGGTCCGCGATCGGCGGCAGCTCCCCTCCGTACACCTTCGGCCAGAAGAACCGTGCCTGCCGCAGCGCCGCGGAGTGGAACGTACGAGCCTGGACGCCCTGGACGCCGAGCTGGGCGAGCCGCCCACGCATCTCCCCCGCTGCGCGCTGGGTGAACGTCACCGCGAGCACCCGGACCGGGTCGAACGTCCCGGTCCGCACGCCGTACGCGATCCGGTGGGTGATCGCCCGGGTCTTCCCGGTGCCCGCGCCGGCCATCACCACGACCGGCCCGTGCAGGGCGGTCGCGACCGCCCGCTGCTCCGGATCGAGCGCCTCCAAGAGGTCGTCGGCGGAGACCGGTCGTGTGAAGTCGCTCACGGACTGAGACATGCGGGAACAGCACCACCTGGACCATGGTTCGAATACGTCGAGGGCAACCCTAGACGGGTCGTCCGACAGAAACCTCAGAAGGAGTCCGCCGATGTCCGCTTTCACGATGTACTCGACGCCGTGGTGTGGCTACTGCCACCGCCTGAAGGGCCAGCTGAACCGGGCCGGCATCGAGTTCACCGAGGTCGACATCGAGCAGGTCCCGGGGGCCGCGGAGCTCGTCGAGAAGATCAACAACGGCAACCAGACGGTGCCCACCGTGGTCTTCCCGGACGGCACCGCGATGACGAACCCGTCGCTCGCCCAGGTTGCGGAGAAGCTCGCCGCGTAATTACGGCCTGAGGCCATAATTCCTGGGTTATGGACTTTACGGCCATGACCGTTATACCTTGCGATGAACCACGTCGCAGGGAGTCCGCCCATGTTCTCGCGCCGACAACTCCGCCATGCCCTAGTTACTTCCGCCGCCGTGCTCGGCCTGCTGGCCCTGGGTGGGCTGCGCGCCACGGCGGCCCCGCCGGGTGATGTGCCGCATCCCTTCCCTTCGGAGAACTGGCCGCTCGGCCCGGCGGTCAAACCGTTCGCGCCGTCCACCGACGTCGTCAAGGACCTCGGCTCCCCGGTCAGCTCGCTGACGATCATGGAGGGCGCCGTCGGGCGTACACCGGACGGCCGCGACGTCGTGTACGCCGTACCCGCCGGTGAGAACGCCCGGCTGAACGTCGTCGACCTGCATTCGCGCGAACTGCTGCGCACCGTCCCGCTGCCGGGAGCCGCCGGCGGCTGGGCGATCGTCGTGGTGCCGAACGGCGACGTGTACCTCGGTACGTACGCCAACGCGCACCTCTACCGCTACAGCCCGGTCACCGGCGAGGTGACCGACCTGGGACAGCCCATCCCGGACCAGTCCCAGATCTACGGTCTCACCGCCGACCCCGAGGGCAACGTGTACGCCGGGACGTACCCCAACGCCCACGCGTTCAAGTACGACCCGAGCACCGGTGAGGTCACGGACTACGGCTCGCTGGACCCGGTGCAGCAGTACGCGCGGTCCACCGTCTACGACCCCGACCACAACAAGCTGTTCGTCGGAGTCTCCACGCCGAACGCCCGGCTGCTCCGGATCGACGTCGCCACCAAGGCCGTCGAGGACATCACTCCGCCGGGTACGACGGCCAAGGACTTCATCGACCTGGACTACGCGGGCGGGAAGGTGTTCGCGAACGCCAGCAGTCGCCTGGTTGTGGTGGACGCGGTCACCGGTGAGCAGGTCAAGTACACCGACGCAACCACGGGCCAACAGGTGATGGATTACCCGATCGCCGCCCGTGGTGTGTCCGCGGCCGGCCCGGGTGGCGTCTACTTCACCGACAACACCCTCAAGCTCACGCACTACGACCTGGACACCAACACGGTCGGCCCGGTGACGCCGGCTCGCACGCTGACCCGTGGAGCATCTATCGGGTACGGCTGGGTCACAGAGAACGGCGTACCCGTCCTGTACGGCCTGGCGGGGAACTACTCCGGCGGAACGTTCCGCTACAACCCCGCGGACGGAACACTCGCGCAGTGGAGCTCCCCGTTCCAGTACGTACCGTCGCCGCTCATGCACGAGCTGGCCGACCCCAGCACGGGCAAGGTCTTCGTCAACGTCTATCTGAACGGCTCTACCGCGATCTACGACCCAGCCACGGGCAAGTCCACCGTGACGACCCGCCAGGGCCAGGTGGAGGGCTGGGCGTGGGACGGCCACGGCAAGATGTACGTCGGTATCTACCCGTACGGCAGGCTCTCGCTCTGGGATCCGACGCAGCCGGACAGCGCCACGAACCCGAAGGAACTGTTCAGCCTCGTCGACAGCGACCACCAGAACCGCCCTGTCTCCGTAGTACCCGACGGCGACCACGTGTACGTCGGCACCACACCGGCGTACGGCGAGTACGGCGGCGCCCTGACCGTGTACGACGTACCGACCGGAGCCCACACGGTCTACCGGAACCTCGTGACCGATCAGACGATCGCGTCGATCGTGCCGGACGGGAACGACGTCTGGCTCGGCTCCAGCATCGAGGGCGGCCAGGGCACCGACCCGAAGGCCACCGAGGCGCACCTGGTCAAGGTGGATCCGGCTACGGGTCAGGTACTGACCGACGTCGTACCGGTGCCAGGCGCTGCCAGCATCAACGAGCTCATCGACGGGCCGGACGGCAACGTGTGGGGCCTGGCTGACGGCATCGTGTTCGCTGTCGACCCTGCCACGGGTGCAGTGCAGCGCCTGCTGCCTGTGTTCAGCGGAGCGACCGGTTCACAGGACGGCGCGCTCTCTTGGCGCGACGGGTACCTGTACGGCGTGACAGGTGGGCGGCTGTTCGTTCTGGACATCCTGAGCGGCCACTCGACGATCCTGCGCGACCACGGTCTCAACCGGCTCGCCCAGACGCCGGACGGCACCTACTACACGCTGCTGCGTCCGGACGGTTACATCAACCCGACCAACCTGGCGTCGTACACCCCGCCCGTGGACCCGTGTCCGCAGTCCGACGTACGGCCGACGGTGTGGACCGGCAACATCGACAGCCACGTGCAGAACCGCTTCCTGACATACGGCTGCACGCTGACCGACGTACTGCCCAGTGCGAAGGCCAACTGGCCCAGCCACAGCGCTTACGTCGCTGCCGTCGGCGTCAAGGTCCGTCAGCTCGAGAAGGACGGCTCGATCGAGCACTGGGAGGGCGTCCTGATCCTGGTCGCCGCGGCCAGGTCGAACGTCGGGAAGTAGTCAGCCGAGGCTCTCGCCGTACCAGCCTTCGATCAGGCGGCGGGAGATCGAGATGGCGCCCGGGAGGCGCATCGTGCCGGATTCGATCAGCGCACGAAGGTCCTCCCGGGTGAACCATCGGGCGTCCGAGATCTCGTCGCCGTCCACCTCGATGTCGAAGTTCGTCGCCTTCGCGTAGAACCCGAGCATCAGGCTGGCAGGCAACGGCCACGGCTGGCTGCCGGCGTACGCGACCTCCGACCCCACGATCACACCGCTCTCCTCGAGCACCTCACGGCGTACGGCGCCCTCCAGCGACTCCCCTGGCTCCACGAAGCCGGCCAGGGTGGAGTACTGCCCCTCCGGCCACTTCTCGTTGCGGCCGAGCAGGGCACGGTCCTGGTCGTCGGTGACCAGCACGATGATCGCGGGGTCCGTGCGCGGGAAGTGCGATGCACCGCAGTTCGGGCAGTGCCGGACGTGGCCGGCCTCCGCCACCTCGGTGTGCTCGCCGCAGTTGGCGCAGTGCGTGTTCACGGCGTGCCAGTTGGCCAGTCCGATCACATGCACCGCGGCCCCGGCCTCCCGGTCGTCCAGGACGCCGCCGACCTCACGCAGACCGGCGTACGACTCGTCTGGCTCGTCCTTGACCAGTACGGCGAACACGGCCCGGCCGTCTGCCGTCATACCGGCACCCGAGACCCGGTCGATGCCCAAGAAGACGCGTAGGCCTTCGGGTGCCTCAGACGGCTGTACGAAGCGCAGGGCGGTCCGGTCGTCGGTCACCTGGATCTTGTCGCCGGCCACCGCGACCACCTGGGTGTCAGCGGCGCCCCACGCCTTCTCCAGCCAGTCGTTGTCCCGCCTGCGGTCGGCGGCACGGTCCAGAACGGACCGGGACAGAGTCAGCGAACCAGGTGCGATGGAGTAGGCCACGTCGCACAACCTACCCCGGGCGCGTGAGAGCATCCCGGCATGAGTATTCACATCGCCGCCGAGAAGGGGCAGATCGCACCGCGAGTGCTGTTCCCGGGGGACCCGCTGCGGGCCAAGTGGATCGCCGAGACCTACCTGTCGGACGTGATCTGCTACACCGAGATCCGGAACATGTTCGGGTTCACCGGCACCTACAAGGGTGAGCGCATCTCCGTCCAGGGCTCCGGCATGGGCCAGCCGTCCGCGTCCATCTACGCGCACGAGCTGTTCGAGTCCTACGACGTACAGACCCTGATCCGGGTCGGTACCTGCGGCGCGCTCACCGAGTCGGTCCGGGTCCGCGACGTGATCGTGGCGATGTCCGCGAGCACCGACTCGCAGATGAACCGGCTGCGCTTCCACGGCATCGACTACGCGCCGACCGCCGACTACCAGCTGCTCCGCGCGGCCGTCGACGCGGCCGAGGCGGCCGGGCTGAACGTACACGTCGGCCAGGTGTTCTCCGGCGACCTGTTCTACAACGACCGCCCGGACCTGGTCTCGCGGACCGCGGAGTACGGCGTTCTCGGCATCGAGATGGAGGCCTCCGCGCTGTACACCCTCGCCGCGAAGTTCGGCCGCCGCGCGCTCGGCATCATGACTGTGTCGGATCACCTGATCACGCACGAGGTGACGTCCGCTGAAGAGCGCCAGACGACGTTCTCCGAGATGATCACGATCGCGCTCGACGCGGCGATCGAGGTGCCGGTCTGAACCGCCGGCTCGTCGCAGCACTCGCCTGCGCGCTGCTCGCCGGCACCACGGCTTGCTCGGGCGGCAAGCCCGAGTCGGGGAGCAGCCCGAGCACCTCCAGCACACCGTCAGCTCAAGCCAGTAGCGGCAGCACACCCTCCGGACCGGAGGAGAAGCTGCCGGACCTGACGCCCGCACAGGTCGTGGCCGCGTTCACTGGCCGGCAGTACCAGTGCAGCACCGACGAGGCGTACCAGACCTGCACCAAGGGCACCACCTCTGCACAGGTGCTGATCGGTACCCAGCCGCGCCCGGCAGTGTTCTCGTTGCAGGCGACCGGCGCCGCAGCAGAGGCGGCTGCCGCGCTGACCGAGTTCGCACCGGAGGCGTTGGAGCTGGCGCACGTGAACCCACGCGGTCAGATCGTCGACTGGCTCAAACAGCAGTCCAGCAAGACAGCCGGCAAGACAACCGCCGGCAGCTGGACAGTCGAGTACTCCACCGAGTCCGGTAGCGAACAGCCGGGCGCCATCCTCACCCTCACCGACACCCTCTGCAAGGTCGACTGCGGAGCGGAGTGAGAACTACGTCGTGACGAGCTTGGGCAGGACCTGCATGATCCGGTCGCTGAGCAGGGCCGGGGTCTTGTCCGGGTTCGCCGCGTAGCCCACGACGGCCTGCTCGAACAGGCCGTCGACCAGAGCGTACGCCGTCGGCGCGTCGACGGACGGCACCGTCCCGGTGAGGTCGGCGTACCGGGACAGGATCCGCCAGATCATCGCCTCGAGCAGCTTGTCGATCTCCTCGACGTCCGGGCGGAGCTGGTCCTCGAACATGCTCTGCGCGCGCAGGTCGTACCAGAGCTTGTGCATCGGGGTCTCCTCGACCAGCGTCTGGGTCATCTTGCCCAGGAAGCCGGTCGCGAGCTCCGCCGCGGAGGTCGCGGTCTCGACGACCTCGTCGTACCGCCGGGCGCACTTGGTCTTGTAGTAGCGCACGCAGTAGCTGATCAGGTCGATCTTGTCGCGGAAGTAGTAGTGCACGACGCCGTGCGTGAACTCGGAGTTGTTCGCGATCTCGCGCAGGCTGGTGCGCGCGTACCCGAGCTCGCCGAGCGTCTTCAGCGCGGACTCCGCGAGCGCGACGCGGCGGCGCTCGATCTTGTCGATCCCGGAGACGCGGGCGGGCCGCTCCTCGGCCGTGGACGCCATCGCAATCACCTCACTCTCGGGTCGGTTGCGTCAGAGTACCCCGGCGCCGGACCGGGCGCGTCCCCTCGTGCGAATTTTCTTGACAACTGTCAAACAAAGTCTTGACGAGTGTCAAAAGGCTGAGCACAGTGTGAACAACCCGTGCGAGCAAAGGAGCTTCAGATGGGCGCACTCGATCTCACCGGCCGCAAGGCCCTGGTCACCGGCGGCGCGCAGGGCCTCGGCGAGGGCATGGCGCGCGCCCTCGCGGCGGCCGGCGCCAAGGTCGTGATCAGCGATATCCAGAAGGACGCCGGCGAAGCGGTCGCCGACGCCCTCGACCAGGAGTACGGCGGCGGCAACGGTTTCGTCGCGCACGACATCACCGACGACGGCGACTGGGAGAACGCGGTGGTCGCCGCCAACGACATCCTCGGCGGCCTCGACATCCTGGTGAACAACGCGGGGGTGGAGATCACCAGCCTGCTCACCGAGGTCACCGCGGACCAGATCCGCAAGATGCTCGAGGTGAATGTGCTCGGCACCACGCTCGGCATCAAGTGGGGCCTGCGGACGATGCGGCCCGAGGGGCTCGCCGGTCAGGGTGGCGCGATCATCAACGTCGCGTCGGTCGCGGCCACGATCGCGTTCCCGGGCATCGCGGTGTACTCCGCGACCAAGTCCGCCGTCGACCGGCTCACCCGGGTCGCGGCGATGGAGTCCGGCAAGCTCGGGTACGGCGTACGCGTCAACTGCATCTATCCGGGCCTGGTCCCGACCGCGATGGGCGCCGGGCTGGCCAACGACGTCGCGCAGCTCGGGCTGTTCGAGTCGCCGGACGCGGCGGTCGCCGCGGTCGTCGGGCTGACCCCGGCCGGCAGGCTCGGCGAGGTCTCGGACATGGCCGACGCGGTCGTCTTCCTGGCGTCGAACGAGGCGCGGTTCATCACCGGCATCGGTCTGCCGGTCGACGGCGGAATGGGGATGTGATGGCGACCAAGCCTGTTGTTGTCTACGGCGCCTCCGGCTACACCGGGCGCCTGGTGTGCGAGTACCTCAGGCACTATCACGTGCCGTTCGTCGCTGCTGGGCGCAGTGAGGACAAGCTCAAGGCGTCGATGGAGTCCAACGTCCCCGGCATCGAGACCGCGGACTACGAGATCGCTGCTGTCGACCATGACGTCGCGGCACTGACAGAACTGTTCAACGGCGCCTCCGTCGTGCTCAACACCGTCGGCCCGTTCAGTGAGCTCGGCCCTGCTGCCGTAGAAGCGGCCCTGGCGGCGGGCGCGCACTACACGGACACGTCCGGCGAGCAGGACTGGCTGATCACCTGTGACGAGAAGTACGGCGCACAGTTCGCCGCGGCTGGTCTGTTGCTGGCGCCTGGTGTTGCGCAGATGTACACGACTGGTGAAATCGCTGCTCAGCTGTGTCTTGAAGAGCCTGGGCTCGACACGCTCGACATCGCAGTGTTCTGGGGAGGCAGTCCGACGATTGCCTCGACCCGCACGATCCTGGTGAACGCTGCGACGTCCAAGGCGCACTACCTCGACCAGAACGCGTACGTCGAGTTCCCCGAGCAGGGTCTGGTGCCGTTGGTGGTTCCAGGGCAGCACGAGCTGGCGTTGTCACTGCCTTGGGGAGGTACTTCGCATCCCGTTTGGTTCAAGCGGGACCCACGGGTCGCCAACTGCAAGGCACAGGGTGGTGTGTTCAACGCTGCGCTCATGAACGGCGTACCGCAGATCGTCGCGGCCGCGCTGGAAGCCACGAAGGACATGGCGCCTGACGACCGCAACGCTGCTCTGACCGAGACGGCACGTCAGGTGATGAACCAGATGCCGCCTCGCGAGAACCCGCGCGTCAACAAGTCGCTGGACTCGGTCCATGCGTCAGGGCCGCTCGGGCGGGCGCACTGTGTCATCCACGGCAACAGCAACTACCAGCAGACCGGCCTGTTGCAGGCGTACGCGGCGTACTCGCTGCTGCAGACGCCACCGAAGCGGGTCGGCTTTGCCAGCGGTTGCCAGGCGTTCGGCCATCGCGAGCTGCTCGGCGTGCTGCGCAGCTTCGGGTTGGTGTCTGAGCCGCAGCTGACGGTACAACGCTGATGCGACTGGTCGAGTACCTGGACAAAGGCGCCTCGCTCGCGCCGGACGCCGCCTGTCTCACCACGGACGGCGAGACGCTGACGTACGCCGACGTAGAGGAGCTCTCGTACGTCATTGCGGGCGCGTTGGCGGCAACCGGCGTACAGCCCGGCGGGAAGGTCGCGATCCTGTCGGCGAACGACCCGGTGGCGTTCAGCTGCGTGTTCGGGATCAGCCGGGCCGGTGCGGTCTGGTGCCCGATCAACCCGCGCAACGAGGCTGCCGAGAACCGGGAGCTACTCGACCAGTTCGACTGCGAAGTACTGATCTACCAAGCGGCGTTCGCGCCCTTGGTGGACCACATACGGGACTCATTGCCGAAGGTGCACACCTTTGTGTGCCTGGACGGTGAGCCCTCCAGCTCCGGCCCAAACCCCCACCCCAGTGGCCGGAGCACTGTCGGCTGGGACGCGTTCTGCGGGGGCGCGTCCCAGCCGGCACCTGATCTGACCTCCCCCGACGACCTGGCGATGATCGTCGGCACCGGAGGTACGACGGGACGCCCGAAGGGAGTCATGCTCGGCAATTCCAACCTGGAGACCATGACCGCGCTGACGCTCATGGGGTACCCGTTCGGCACACGGCCGGTGTACCTGGCGCTGGCGCCGCTCACGCACGCGGCCGGCGTGCTGTGCTTCCCCGTGCTCGCGTGCGGCGGCGAGATCGTGATCATGCGCGCTCCCGACGTACATGCGTTCCTGGAGCTGATCCCGCGGCACGGGGTCACGCACACGTTCCTCCCGCCCACGCTGATCTACATGGTGCTCGCAGCGCCGGAGCTCAACTCCACAGAGCTCTCGTCGCTGCAGTGCTTCTGGTACGGCGCCGCGCCGATGTCGGTCGCCCGGCTCGAGGAGGCGCTGGAGCGGATCGGTCCGGTGATGGCGCAGCTGTTCGGGCAGACCGAGGCGCCGATGATGATCTCGATGCTGCCGCCGGCCGCGCACTTCGATGCCGCGGGCAACATCGCGCGGGACCGGCTGTCGTCCGCGGGGCGGCCGGCCCCGCTGGTCACGGTGGCGATCATGGGCGCGGACGGTGCGCTGCTGCCGCACGGTGAACGCGGCGAGATCGTCGTCCGCGGATCGCTGGTGATGAAGGGGTACTACCGCGACCCCGACGCCACGGCGGCCGCGTCAGCGTACGGCTGGCACCACACCGGCGACATCGGGTACCTGGACGACGACAACTACCTGTACATCGTCGACCGGGCGAAGGACATGATCATCACCGGCGGCTTCAACGTGTACTCCACCGAGGTCGAGCAGGCGCTGATGGCGCACGCCGCCGTCCAGGACTGCGCCGTGATCGGTCAGCCCGACGAGAAGTGGGGCGAGCGGGTCGTGGCCGTCGTACAGCTGCAGCCGGGCGCCTCGGTGGACGCTGCCGAGCTGATCGCGTTCGCGAAGGCACGCATCGGCAGCGTCAAGGCACCGAAGGAAGTGCTGGTCTGGCCCGACCTGCCACGCTCCAAGGTCGGCAAGGTGGTCAAGCCGGACATCAAGGCCCGCCTAGCTGCTGGCTGACGCTCCAGCGGTTACTGACACCACAATGGCTGCCGTTACGGCGGCCTGCATCTCGGCGACCGCCTTCTTGACCGCAGCCGCGGCCCAGTCGGAGTCGGCGATCTCCTTGGCACGCTGTTTGAGTGCACGGTTGTCCACCGCGTCGGTGATGACCTTCGGTACGACGTTGAGCGCGCTGAGCAGGGCAATGAGCGCCGCGGTGCGCTGGTCGGGCGCTAGGCCTTGCGTGAGCACGCTCTCCAGCTGAGCACGTACCTCCAGCTCGTGCCGCGCGTCCTTGGCCGGCCAGCGCGTCACGGGGAACAGCCCGAGCACCTTGCCCTGATCAGCCTCCAGCACGCCCCGCTGAGCGAGCCTGGCAAGCAGCTGGTCACGCAGGTGCTTGGAGAGCGGCTTGATCTGGTCTTTGGGCTTCTTGCCCGGTTTGTCGATCACGTACGACAAGCGCTCGTCCAGGATCGGGTCACCGGTCGGTGCGCCGTCCAGCACTCGCAACCGCCCGGCCTTGCCGTCCGTCGTGATGTCCAGTTTCTGCTGCAGCGTCAGCTCGATCAGCACAGCTCCGGCCAGCGAGAAGTCCAGCCCGGGCGCGCCGGTGATCGGCTTGCCGGTCTGGTCGTCGTACAGGAGCAGCAGCAGGTCCTCTGCGATCAACATGTCACCAACGTAGGCAGCGCGGGCAGTGTGACGCATCCGCCTCGCGGACTACTTGATGAATCCACCTCCGGGTCGAGTAAGGTAAGCCTTAGCTAACCCCAGCCGCCCTTGGAGTCGCTATGACCAGAGCAGTGCCCGAGCCGACCTACCGGCGGTTCGTTGCCGGCGTCGGCACCCTCAGCCTCCGGCCGTTCGACCTCGACGCGGACGTGGAGGTGTTGCACAGCTGGGTCACCCAGCCGTACGCGCGGTACTGGGGGCTGCTGGACGCGTCGGTCGACGACGTACGCGCGGAGTACCGGCGGATCGCCTCGACCGCGCACCACCGCGCCTTTCTCGGCGAGCACGACGGGCGGCCCGCGTTCCTGATGGAGCGGTACGCGCCGGCCTACGACGCGGTCGGGCAGGTGTACGACGTAGCGCCGGGCGATGTGGGGATGCACGTGCTGGCCGGGCCGCCGATTCTGCGGATCGCCGGGTTCACCGGGGCGGTCTTCGAGACGATCATGGACAGCCTGTTCAGCGATCCGCTGGTGGACCGGGTCGTGGTCGAGCCCGACGTACGGAACGCGAAGATCCAGGCCCTGAACGCGCGGATGGGATTCCGGAAGCACAGCATCGTGACCTTGCCGGACAAGCAGGCGTGGCTGAGTTTCTGCACCCGCGACCAGTACGGCGACGCACTGCGGATGAACGAGGCGGGCTGATGGACACGTGGCCGGTGGTCAACGAGGCGCTGGTGCGGAAAGCGTTGTCGGAATTCACCCACGAACGCATTCTGGATCCTGTGGCTGACGGCAATGAGTATGTCGTCGGGCGGTACCGGTTCGCGGCGCGGCGTTATCCGCTGAACCATTGGGATGTCTCCTCGGTGGTGCGCTCCGATGGCCGGCCGGTCGATGCCTTGGAGTTCATCACGGAGTTCCACGAGCAGCTCGGGATCGGGCGGGAGATGCTGCCCGTGTACCTGGAGGAGATCAGCAGCACGCTGGCGTCGGCGGCGTACAAGCTGTCGAAACCCGATCTGACCGCGGCGGACCTGGTCGGTGCGGACTTCCAGGCGATCGAGGCCGCGATGACCGAGGGGCATCCGTGCTTCGTGGCGAACAATGGGCGGCTCGGGTTCGGGCGGTCGGACTACCTGGCGTATGCGCCCGAGACCGGCGCGGGGGTGCAGCTGACGTGGATCGCGACCCGGCGGGACCGGACGACCGTGTCCTGCAGTTCCGCCCTGACGTTCGACGAGTTGCAGCGGTCGGAGCTGGGCTCGGAGGTGCTCGCGCGGTGGGCCGAGATCGCCGATCCGGGTGAATACGTATACCTGCCGGTGCACCCGTGGCAGTGGGACAACAAGACGTCGATCACGTTCGCGGCGGACATCGCGCAGCGGCACATCGTTCACCTCGGGCCGACGGACGACGTCTACCAGCCGCAGCAGTCGATCCGGACGTTCTTCAACCGGTCGGAGCCGGCGCGGTGTTATGTGAAGACCGCGCTGTCGGTGCTGAACATGGGGTTCATGCGCGGGCTGTCGCCGTCGTACATGGCGGCGACTCCGGCGATCAACGACTGGGTGCATTCGGTCGTCTCGAACGACGTCGTTTTCAAGCGGTACGGGTTCAGCGTGCTGCGGGAGATCGCGGCCGTCGGGTACCACAACCGGTACTACGAGAACGCGACGGACAAGACCTCGCCGTACCGGAAGATGCTGTCGGCACTGTGGCGGGAAAGCCCGGTGCCGTCGTTGGAGCCGGGTGAACGGCTGGCGACGATGGCGTCATTGCTGCACGTCGACCGGCACGGTGCGTCACTGGCGGCCGCGTTGGTGCGCGCGTCCGGGCTGGCGCCGGCGGACTGGGTGCGCGCGTACGTCGACGCGTACCTGATCCCGCTGCTGCACAGCTTCTACGCGTACGAACTGGTGTTCATGCCGCACGGCGAGAACCTCATCCTGGTACTGCGGGACGCGATCCCGATCCGGGTCGTGATGAAGGACATCGCCGAGGAGATCGCCGTCCTGAGTCCGTCGACCGACCTGCCGGACGAGGCGGAGCGGGTGCGGGCCGACGTACCGGACGACGAGAAGCTGCTGTCGATCTTCACGGACGTGTTCGACTGCATCTTCCGGTTCCTCGCGCCGCTGCTGGACCGCGAGGGGGTGCTGACCGTGGACGAGTTCTGGGCCGTGGTGGCGTCGTCGATCCGCGACTACCAGGCGGCGACCCCGGAACTGGCGGAGGCGTTCGCGAAGTACGACATCTTCGCGCCGGCGTTCGCCCTGTCGTGCCTGAACCGGCTGCAACTCCGCAACAACCAGCAGATGGTCGACCTCACCGACGTCGGCGGCTCACTGCAGTTCGCCGGCACCCTGGACAATCCGCTGGCCTGTGGATAACTCCCGCGGTGGTACGGCGAAGTAGTCCACGCTGGTGTGATGCCGACAGCAGAAGCCACCCGGGACGGCCGCCGCTACGAGATCCTCGACGGCCGGCTCCTGGTCACCGGACCCCAGCCACCCGCCCACCACGCGGCCGTGATCGCGCTGCTGGTGCAGCTGAAACACGCCTGCCCACCGGACCTGCTGGTGACCGTCGGCTCCCGCGCGTTCCGCCCGACCCCCACCACAACCCTCCGCCCCGACCTCATGGTCAGCCAGCGCAACGCGCCCGTCACCGAACCACCCGTGCTCGCCGTCGAGGTCATCTCCCCCACCACCCGCACCACCGACGTGGTCCTCAAACGCACCCTCTACGAGACCCACCGGATCCCGTCCTACTGGCTCCTCGACCCCACCACCCAAGAACTCACCCTCCTCACCCTGACCCCCACCGGCTACACCTGCGAGGCCGTCCTCCAAGCCGAAGAATCCTTCAAAACCACCGTCCCCTTCCCGCTGACCCTCACCCCGGGAAACCTGTGCGGTTAACAAGATCGGGGTTTCCAAGGGCATCCAGGGGCAGATCGGCCGCCAAACCGGGGCATTCCGGGGCAACCTGGGGCAGATCGCTCAAACGGCACCAACCACCCGCGCCGCGCTGCGATGCTGGTTGTGTGATCGAGAAGGGAGGCACCACCATGGTGTACGTGGAAACACATGAGCCGGGTCAATACACAGTGGCAGATCTCGAAACGTTCCCCGACGACGGGAAGCGGTACGAGGTGGTCGACGGGATGTTGCTGGTGACGCCCGCGCCGCTGCCACTCCATCAGACCGCGGTTCTCGAACTCGCGGTTGCTCTTCGCCACAACTGCCCAGAAGATCTCAAGGTGTTCGTCGCGCCGCTGGACTTCCGGCCGACTGCGACACGGTCTGTGCAGCCAGACGTGCTCGTCTGCCGCCGGAGGGATATCGAAGGCAGGACGTTGGAGAAACCGCTGCTGCTTGCGGTTGAGGTTTTGTCGCAGTCCACCAGTCTTGCTGACCGGGTGCTCAAGCGGCGGTTGTACGAGCAGGCCGGCGTCGCGTCGTACTGGATCTTTGATCCGGCCAACGAAGAACTCACCGTGCTCGAGCTCGAGGGCGACACCTACGTCGAGCGGGCTGTTGTCACCGGCAAGGAAGCGTTCGACGCCGAACTGCCGTTCACGGTCCGCCTCGTTCCGGCAGACCTTGTCGTCTAGCCGTTCAGTAGGTTGATGAGTTCTTGTTTGTTCGGGAGGTTTTCGGGGCGGATGACGTCGCCGGTGCGGACGTAGTAGAAGGCGGCGGTGATGTGGGTGAGGGGGATGTTGAGGAGTTCGGCCCAGGCGACGCGGTAGATGGCCAACTGGAGGGGGTCGGCGGTTTCGCCGCGGGTGGTTTTCCAGTCGATGACGTCGTAGCCGCGGGAGCCGTCGGGGCGGACGACCCGGTAGACGGCGTCGATCCGGCCGCGGACGACGCGGCCGTCGAGGGCAAGGGCGAACGGGGCCTCGATCTCGTACGGCGTGGTGTCGCCGAACGGGCCGTCGCGGAAGGCGTCCATCAGGTCGGTGAGGTCGGTGTCGTCGACGATGTCCTCGTCCGCGGCGCCGGGGAGGTCGTCGGGGTCGAGGAGCAGTTGCTGGCCGAAGTAGCTCTCCACCCAGGCGTGGAAGCGGGTGCCGAAACGCGCCGCCCGGTTGGGTTTGCGGGGCATCGGGCGGGCGAGGTCGGCGGCCAGGCCGTTCGGGTCCTTCGCGAGGCGCATCAGCTGGGTCGCGGACAGTGCGGCCGGCAGCGTCACGTCGTACGCCTTCCGGCTGCGGCTTTCCTTTGCCTCCGACAACAGTCGCTCGAGCTCGGAGTCCCAGCGCGCGACGGTCGCCTGTTCGTCGAGCAGCAGCGACTCCTCCGCGTCGGCCGACGGCCCCTCCGCCCGCGCCTGCTGCACCAGGGCGGCCGAGTCGAGCCGCCGCTGGAACGAGTCCCGGTCGTACGGCGTCGGCCACGGCGCCTGGGTCTGCTCGGCGAGCTCCGGGTTCTCGGCGGACAGGTCGGGCTGCTCGGCCCACTGCACGACGCGTTCGCCGGCGTGCTTCTTCAACGTCGACAGGTACGACGACGGTCCGCGCGGGCGCTTCTGCGTCGGGCCCCACCAGTGACCGGTCGCGACCAGTAGCTCCTTCGCGCGGGTGAACGCGACGTACCCGAGCCGGCGTTCCTCCAGCGCGTTCATGTCCTTGCACTCGTCGGCGAACGCCTTGAGCCCGGCGTTCGTCAGGTCGTGGATGTCCGGCAGCGTGTCCGCGTCACCGCGCAGCGGCCACGGCAGCACCTTCGCGTTCGTGGTCCACTTGTCCCGGCCGCGGTCGGACGGGAACACCTTCGACACCAGCGTCGGCACGAACACGACCGGCCACTCGAGCCCCTTCGAGCGGTGCGTGGTCAGCAGCTTCACCGAGTCGGCCTCACTCGGTACGGCGAGGTCGAGGCCGGCGGCGTACTCCTCCTCGGCGGCCAGGTATGCGAGCAAACCGTCCAGCGAACCGTCGGACTCGGTCGACACGAAGTTGCCGACGGCATCGAGGAACGCGGCCAGGTGGTCCCGCCGGCCGGCGTCGACGTGGTCTGGCGTCGCGGTCAGCTCGACGTCGAGACCGATCGTACTGATCACCCGCCGGACCAGATCGAGCAGCGGCTCCCCCGCGTGCGCGCGCAGCTCGCGAAGCTCAACAGACAGTTCCTTGAACCGCACCAATGCCTCCGGCGCGTACTCCAGCGGTCCCGGATCGTCGACGGCCTCGGCGAGCGAACTGACCTCGGTCGAGTCCATCCCGGCGACGGCGGCGTCCAGCGCGGACACCAGATCCTCGGCCTGCGGATGCGCACCGGCGTCGGCGAGCATCCGCGACCGGGTGGCGAGCAGCGCGAGGTCGCGGTGGCCGATCCGGTACCGCGGACCGGTCAGGATCCGCAGCATCGCGGCGTTCGCGGTGAGGTCGTTGACGGCTTGCAGCGTCGCGACCACGTCGACGACCTCGGGCAGCGCGAGCAGTCCGCCGAGCCCGACGACCTCGACCGGGACCTTGCGCGCGATCAACGCCTCGTGGACCGCGCTGAGGTCGACGTTCGTCCGCATCAGGATGCCGATGTCCTTCCAGCGGCGGTTCCGGGTGCGGTGCGCGGAGACGATCGCGTCCGCGACCCACTCGATCTCCTGCGAGCGCGTCTCGAACAGCCCGACCGTGATCGTGCCCTCGGGCGCGTCGGCAGGTGCCTCGAGCGGGATCACCCCGGGGTGCTGCTCGTACAGTTCGGCGGCGTGCTCGTTCGCGGCGCCGAGGATGCGACTGCCGCATCGCCGGTTGACGCTCAGCACGTACCGCGACGCCGGCGAGCCGTCGGCCTGCGGGAAGTGCGCCGGAAACTCGTCCAGGTTCGCGACGGACGCGCCACGCCAGCCGTAGATCGCCTGGCACGGGTCGCCGACCGCGGTCACCGGATGCCCGCGACCGTCACCGGCGGCGAACAGCGCGGTCAGCATCCGCCGCTGCGATACCGACGTGTCCTGGTACTCGTCCAAGAGCACCACCTTGTACCGCCCGCGCTCGACGGCCGCGACCTCCGGGCATTCCTCCGCCAGCCGCGCCCCGAGCGCCATCTGATCGGCGAAGTCGACGACGCCCCGCTCCCCCTTGTACGCCTGGTACTCCTCGACGAGCTGCAGGATCTCGCCACGCTTCAACGCGGTCTCGGCCAGCTTCCGTACTTCGACCGTCTGCTTCCGCGCCGCGGCAACCTCCTGCCGTACGGCGTCGTCGTGATCGCGAATGTCGTCCGTACGGAGCAGGTGGTCCGCGAGCTCACCGTCGAGGGCGAGCAGGCTGTTCACGAGCGTCGGCACGTGGTGCGACGCGAACCGGATCGGCCCGGCGGACCGCCGTACGACGCGACCCGCGAGTTGGAAACGGGTCGCGTCCGCGAGCACCCGTGAGTCCGGCTCGAGGCCCAACCGCAGCCCGTGCTCCGCGATCAGCGTCCCGGCGAAGGCGTGGTACGTCGAGACGACCGGCTCGCCCGGCTCCTCGGGCTCCCAGTTGGGGACGTTGCTGCGCAGGTGCGCGGCGAGGATCGGGTGCAGGTCCTTGGGCAGGGTCGAGCCGAGGACGCCGGCCTTGGTCAGGTCCTCGCGGATCCGGACGTCGAGCTCGTTCGCCGCCTTCTTCGTGAACGTCAGCCCGAGCACTTCCTCCGGCTTGACCTGGCCCGTACAGATCAGCCACACCACCCGCGCCGCCATCGCGGTCGTCTTCCCGGAACCGGCGCCCGCCACGATCACGCCCGGCGCCAGCGGTGCTGTGATCGCGGCCAGTTGCTGATCGGAGAACGGGATGCCGAGCAGCTCGCACAGGTCGGCGGTGGTGCGCAGTTCGACGGCCATCAGACGATCTCCCGACCTTCGGGCTGGATGGGGCAGAGCGCGCGGGCCTCGCAGCGGGCGCAGCCGTCGTTGCGGGTGGCAACGAAATCCTCGGAGCGGATCAGCTTCTCCGCGTCGTCGACGGCCTCGTCGAGCCAGGTCCGGCCGTCCTCGTCGGTCTCCAGCGGGCCCTGATGCTGGACCTTCGGGAAGCCGCCGTTGTCGTCGTGGCGCAGCTGGACAAGCTCGGCGCCGCCGGACTCAGCGAGGTTCTTCAACTGGCGGGAGTTGATCGCGCGCTGATAGATCGCCAGCTGCACGTGCCGCGCCAGCGCCGGCTTGGTCGGGACGTTCCGCCCGGTCTTCAGGTCGACCACCCGGACCGTCCCCTCCGGGTCGGTCTCGACCCGGTCCATCCGGCCCTTCACCCGGACCGACGGGTGCTCCTCGTCCGGCAGCAGTACGTCGAAGTCCACCTCCGTACCGACCAAGGTCCGATCCGGCCGGCCCTGGTGCCACGCGACGAACCGCCGCAGCGCCAGCTCCGCCTCCACCCGCTCGCGGTCCGAGATCCACGCCGACTCGAACTCGAGCTGCGTCCACACCTTGTCGAGCCACCCGTTCAGCTCGTCGACCGACGGCGGCAGCGTCCCGGTCGCGACCGCGTCCGCCAGCGTGTGCAGCACCATGCCGAACCCGATCGCCGACGTACTCGGCGTCTCCCCGCCCGCGCGCCGGGTCAGGAACCACCGCAACGGACAGTCCACGATCGTCGTCAGCGCACTGCCCGACAGCGGCACCGGCTGCGCGGGATCCGCGATCGGCCGCACCGACTCGGTCCGCTCCCGCACGCCCCACCACCGCGCCGGGTCGGCTGTCGGCACCAACGCCTGCTCCCGGTCGTCCACGGCATCGGCCAACTGCGCCAGCCGGTCCGCGGCGACCCGCTTCAACGCGGGCGACGACGCCGGATCCGCCAGCACGCACCGCAGATCCGCGACCAGACCGGGCAACGACAACGGCCGCCGCGGCCGCCCCGCCACCAACTTCAAAGGAATGTCCAGCTCGGCCAGGAACCGCGACGGTTGATCGCCGTCCGCCTCCGGCGCCTGGACGGCGGTCACGATCAACCGCTCGCGCGCCCGCGTGATCGCGACGTAGAACAGCCGTCTCTCCTCGGCCAGCAACGCGCCCGCCGACAACGGATCGATCAGCCCATCGGGGCCCAACCGGTCCGGCTCCAGCAGCGATCCGCGCCGCCGCAGGTCCGGCCACTGTCCCTCCTGCACCGACGCCACCACGACCAGCCGCCACTGCAGACCCTTCGACCGGTGCGCGGTCATCAGCTGGACGCCGGCCTCCCGGTACGTCCCGTCGAACCGGTTGTCGCCCGCGATGTCCAGCGACTCCAACTCGGACAGGAACGCCGAAACCCCTTTGAAACCGACCTGTTCCTCGGCCCGCCCGGCCGCGTCGAACAGCGCGCACAACGAGTCCAGGTCCCGGTTCGCGGTCCGCGCGGTCTCGCCGCCCGACGACGCCTGACCGCGCAACCGCCGCAGCCACGGCGAGTCCGCCCACAGCGACCACATCACCTCGTCCGGCGCGGCACCCGCGGTCACGATATTCCTTGCCTTGAGCAACCGCTCGCCCAGCGCCGCGAACCGTGCCTCGGCCGGCGACGCCTCCTCGTCGAGCAGCAACGGATTCAGCAACGCTTCCCGTATCAGCTCGTCCGACGACCGCGGCAACCGCTGACCACCCGCCGCCTCCCGGTCGCGCCGTCGCAGTACCCGGGCCAGCCGCCGCAACTGCCCCGCGTCCATCGCCCCCAACGGCGACAGCGCCAACGCCCGTACGACGTCCACGGTCAGCGTCTCGGGATCCGCGACCGCCCGCAGCGCCAGCAGCATCGGCCGTACGGCGGGCTCCCGCGACAGCGGCAACTCGTCACCCGCGACGTCGACGGGAATCCCGGCCGCCGCCAGCGCCCGGCGCAACGGCGGGATCGACCGGCTGCCGGACCGGACGAGGACTGCCATCTCGTTCCACCCGATGCCGTCCTGGACGTGCGCGCGGCGGAGCAGGTCCGCGATGTGCTCGAGCTCGGCTCCGCTCGTGGAGTACAGGTTCGCCTCGACCTTGCCGGGACCGTACACGCACGACGACGCATCCGGGTTCCGGAACCGCTCGAACGTGTCCCGGTCCAGCGACCCCGGTACGCCGAGCCGGTTGACGACGTTCCGCGACACCCGTTGCAGCGTGGTCCCGAAGCGCCGCGTCGTACCCAACGCGATCTGCGCCGCCTCCGCGCCGTCCCGGGTCCGGAACTCGTCGGTGAACCGCAGCAACCCGCGCACGTCCGCGCCGCGGAACGTGTAGATCGACTGGTCCGGATCGCCGACCACGACCAGGTCGCGCCCGTCGCCCGCGATCGCCTGCAGCAGCTTGGTCTGCCCGGGGTCGGTGTCCTGGTACTCGTCCACGAACACGGCCTTGAACTCGGTCCGCAGCTTCGCCTGCACCGACGGCTGCTGCGCCAGGATCACCGCCCGATGGATCAGCTCCGAGTAGTCCAGCACCTGCTCCGCGTCGAGGACCTGCAGGTACTCCTCGAAGAAGTCGCCGACCGCGACCCACTCGGCGCGCTCCGCCGACCGCCCGATCGCGGACAGGTCCTCCGGGTCCAGCCCCAGCTGCCGCGCCTTGCCGATCACGGCCTGCACCTCGTCGGTGAAGCCGCGCGTCTTCAGCGCCGGATGCAGGCTGCCCGGCCAGTGCACCGCGCCGACCTCGCGACTGCCCGACAACGCCTCGGTCAACCGCAACGACTGCTCCGGCCCGGACGGCAGCCGCAGCGGTACGTCGAAGGCGTCGGCCGGCGTGAACCGCCGCAGCAGCGCGTAGCAGAACGAGTGGAACGTCATCGACGGCATCACCCGCGTCGTCCGCCCGAGCCGCCCGGTGATCCGGTCCCGCAGCTCGGTCGCCGCCTTGCGCCCGAAGGTCAGTACGAGCACCTCGTCCGGACTGAGACCACGGTTCCGGACGCGGTCGACGACGGCCTCCACCAACGTCGTCGTCTTCCCGGTCCCCGGCCCGGCGAGCACGAGCAACGGCCCGCCGGCGTGATCCACCACAGCTTGCTGATCGGCATCCAGGACAGGCGTCTGCGCCTTGTGCTGCACCTCCCGCACCAACCGGTACCGGGAACCCTGTTTGCCGACCATCGCATCATCCCAGCAGACACCACCGACAGTTCGCGAACCGGCGCCCCGGCGTTCGCCCGGTCAGCCGGAAAGCGGACGCGGATCCCAACGGACCTCGCGCAGATTCACCCTGCCGTTGGTGATCCGGACGCCGTCCGACCGGAGCCGGTGCAGTTGCTCGTCACCGACTTCGCCGGCCGGTACGCCGGACGCACGGATCACCCGCCACCACGGCACGCTCGCGCCGTACTCGCGCATGATCGCGCCGACCTGCCGCGGTCCGCCCTGGCCGACGTACTCGGCGATGTCGCCGTACGTCGCGACGCTGCCCTCCGGGATCGACTCCACGGCCTGCAGTACCGCCTCGACGTACTCCTCCCGATCCACAGGCCCAATCTAGGCGAGTGGGGCGAGCGCCTTCGCGAGCGGCTCCAGGACCGACGGCGGCGCGTCCACGGGGAGGTTCATGATGACCAGATCGACGCCGGCCTCGCCGTACGCCGCTGCCTCGGACACCGCCTTGTCGAGCGGACTGTCCGGGTCGATCCGGACGTTGACCGAGCAGGTGATCTCGCCGACGTCGCGGCCGACCTCCGCGCAGCGCTGGACCAGGACGTCCTTGAGCGACTTCCAGTCCTCGGCGCCCTGGACGATCGCGTTCCATTGCTGCGCCCACCTGGCGACCGCGCCGAGTGTCCGCTTCGGACCCCTGCCGCCGATGGTGATCGGCGGGTGCGGCGTCTGCACCGGCTTCGGGTTGCAGTACGCGTCGGTGAGCTTGACGTACTTGCCGTCGAAGTTCGCGACCTTCTCGGTGAGCAGCGCGATCATCGCCTGCGTACCCTCGTCGAACCGGTCGAAGCGCTCCTTCAGCCCGTACAGCTCGATGCCGTACGCCGCGGTCTCCATCTCGTTCCAGCCGGCGCCGATGCCGAGCTCCAGGCGGCCGTTGCTGATGATGTCCGTGGTCGCAGCCATGTTCGCCAGCACCGCCGGGTGCCGGTAGATCATCCCGGTCACCTGGCAGCCGAGCCGGATCCGCGAGGTCGCCTGCGCGAGCGCGGCAAGCGTCGTCCAGGCCTCCAGGTTCGGGCCCTGCATGTCACCGGTCAGCGGATAGAAATGGTCCCAGTGCCAGGCGGACTCGAAGATCTCGAACTGGTCCGCCGCGACCCACACGTCCCGCATCTGCTGCCAGGTGGTGTGCTCCGGCCTGGTCTTGATCGCGAACCGCATCCCGCGCCTCCCTCAGAGGTAACCGTTTCCCGAGGGCGACACTACCCCTCAGTCGAGGCCGAGGCGGGCGCGGACTTCGGGGCGGCGTAGTGGGGGGACGGTCTGGGGTGGGGTGCGACGGGCCGGCATCTCCTCGAGGAGTTGTTCGGTGATGCGGGCGACCTCGGTGGCGGCGCGTTCGATGGGGCCGCGGGTGGTCGCGCTCAGCGAGCCGACGCCGGTCACCTTGCGGACGTACTGCAGCGCGGCCGCGTAGATCTCCTCGGAGGTCGCGGACGGCTCGAGTCCCCGGAGCACGGTGATGTTTCTGCACATGCCTTCAGACAGTACGCGCCGCCGGGGACAGTCTACGAGGTATTGACATCCCTAACGCCGTTAGGTTTTCCTCAGGGTATGAGCACTGCCGCGCCGGACCGCCGTACCCGCCGTCGTCAGGGGACGATCGCGGAGATCCTCGACGTCGCCATCGAGCTGATGAGCAGCGAGGGGGTCGCGGCGCTCAGCCTGTCCGCGGTGGCGCGGCGGCTCGGCCTGCAGCCACCGTCGCTGTACCAGTACTTCCCGTCGAAGATGGCGATCTACGACGCGTTGTTCCAGCGCGGCGCCGAGCTGTTCCTCGCCGCGCAGCGGGAGGCGGTCGCGGGGGCGGCGACCGACGACCCGATGGAGCTGCACCGGATCGGGACCACCGCGTTCGCGCGCTGGAGCATGCGGAACCCGGTCTACACGCAGCTGCTGTTCTGGCGGACGATTCCCGGGTTCGTGCCGAGCCCGGACGCGTACGCGCCGGCGCAGGAGGCGTTGGCCGACGTACGCGCGCAACTCCAGGCGGGGGTCGACGCCGGCCGGCTGCATCCGGACGCCGCGAGCGAGGAGGGGCTGGCGGTGTTCACGTCGATCACGGCCGGCGTGCTCTCGCAGCAGCTGGCGAACGAGCCGGACGCGTCGTTCGACGAGGGGCGGTTCAGCCGGCTGCTCCCCGTCGTACTCGAGATGTTCTACCGGTACTACGCACCAACCAGGGGGTAGTGATGACCGCAGTACTCGCGGAGCGGATCGGGCGGGCCGGGCGCCCGCAGTGCCGGACTCACCGGGACGCCGAGCTCCGGGCGTGGCACGAACTGCTCGCGTCGATCGAGGGGGACGACTGGCAACGCCGTACGGTCTGCGACGAGTGGGACGTCGCGGACATCGCCGGGCACCTGATCGGGCAGGCGGAGGACGTGGATCACCTGACGTCGTTCCCGCGGCGGTACCGGAAGGCGAAGCGGGTCTATCCGGACGTGCCACGGATCGACGCGCACATGATGGTGCAGGCCGACGAGCACCGGGGTACGCCGCCGGCGCGGCTGCGGACGTCGTTCGACGAGGTGTGGGCGCGCGCGACGGAGCGGATCTCGACGGAGCCGGGGTTGTTGCGGCGGATGTCGATGACGTTCAACGGCTTCCGGATGAACCTCGGGTACATCCACGACATCCTGCTGGCGCGGGATCTGTGGATGCACCGTGACGACGTCTGCCAGGCGCTGGACCGGCCGTTCGACGCCGGGCTGTACGGCGAGGAGCTGGTCGCGCAGGTGATGTACGACGTGATCGACGGCCCGTGGTGGGGCGACCGGCCCGCGGTCGAGGTCGAACTCACCGGCCCGGCGGGCGGCACCTATCAGCTCGGAAGAGGCGAACCAGTAGGTCGCGCCGCTGTGGACGCGGTCGGCTATATGCGAACCCTGTCCGGACGCGACGACGCCCCAGCGGTTACAGGTGATCCCGTAGCCACTGAGGCGGTCGCTTCTTGCAGGATGCCGTTCTAGTTAGTACGAAGGCTGGCTCGGGTCGATCTGGTCGACCCAGGCGACCACGCCGCCGCCCACGTGCACGGCGTCGGAGAAGCCGGCGCCCTTGGCGATGGCGAGGACCTCGGCGGAGCGGACGCCGGACTTGCAGTGGAAGACCAACTGCTTGTCCTGCGGCAGCTTCTCCAGCGCCACGCCGGTCTGGAAGTCCGCCTTCGGGATCAGCACCGAGCCCGGGATCCGGTTGATCTCGTACTCGTTCGGCTCCCGGACGTCGATCAGGACGAAGTCCTTCTCGCCGTTCTCCTTCAGCTTGATCCACTCGCTGAGCTGCTTCACCGAGATGGTCGAGCCGACGGCCGCGTCGGCCGCCTCCTCGGTGATCGCGCCGCAGAAGCTCTCGTAGTCGATCAGCTCGGTGACGGTCGGGTGCTCACCGCAGATGGCGCAGTTCGGGTCCTTGCGGACCTTCAGCGAACGCCAGTTGAGGTCGAGCGCCTCGTAGATGTTCAGCCGGCCCAGCGACGGGTCGCCGATCCCGGTGAGCAGCTTGATCGCCTCGGTGACCTGCGCGGCGCCGACCGACGCGCAGAGCACGCCGAGCACGCCGCCCTCGGCGCAGGACGGGACCATGCCGGGCGGCGGGGGCTCCGGGTACAGGCAGCGGTAGCACGGGCCGTTGTCGGCCCAGAACACGCTGACCTGTCCGTCGAAGCGGAAGATCGAGCCCCACACGTACGGCTTGTGCAGCAGCACCGCGGCGTCGTTCACCAGGTACCTGGTGGCGAAGTTGTCGGTGCCGTCGACGATCAGGTCGTACTGCTCGAAGATCTCGAACACGTTGTCGTTGTCCAGCCGGGTCTCGTGCAGGACGACGTTCGTGTACGGGTTGGCCTCGAGGATGGACTCCTTGGCCGACTGCGCCTTGGACTTGCCCACGTCGGACTGCCCGTGGATGATCTGGCGCTGCAGGTTGGACTCGTCGACGGTGTCGAACTCGACGATGCCGAGCGTGCCGACACCGGCGGCGGCCAGGTAGAGCAGCGCGGGGCTGCCGAGGCCGCCGGCGCCGATCACCAGCACCTTGGCGTTCTTCAGCCGCTTCTGCCCGGCCATCCCGACCTCGGGGATGATCAGGTGCCGCGAGTACCGCCGCACCTCGTCGATCGTGAGCTCGTCGGCCGGTTCGACCAGCGGTGGCAAAGACACGTGTCGGCTCCTCAGGAAGACATCGGACGGGGTCTGATGGTTTTCAACCAACTCTCCCGCCTCCATGTTCCCGCACTATCCCAACAGCCCCCGACAGAGTCCACATCCCGGTACCCCTGTCTCAGTCGTTGTCGGTGATCGTGCCGGTGAGCGTGGTCGGGACCTTCAGTACGGCGCCGTCGACGGTGCCGATCACCACGCTGAACGTCTCGGTCGGCTCCTTGACCTTGTCGTCGAGGATCTTCACCTGCAGCTCGCCGGTGGTCTTCCCCGGTTCGACGTACCCGTCGATGGCCCGGATCACCGGCCCGGTGCCGTCGTCGTTGACGCTGGCGTAGTCCTTCCGGATCACCGCCGTACCGTCCTTGAGCACGCCGGAGAAGGTGATGTACTTGTCGCTCGGCGCGGACAGCTTGACCGGGAAGTCGACGACGCCCGCCTTCTCCACGGTCTTGACGTTGCCGAGCGTGAGCGTCGGCGTCGGGTCGTCGTCAAGGACCAGCCCGTGCCCGAAGGACTCGTTCAGCAGCGCGTCGTGCGGTGCGGACAGCACCAGACTGAACGGGAGGTCGTAGCTGTCCCGGGTGTTCCCCGTGATCGACACAGTCACCTTTTGACGTACCTGTCCCGGTTTGAACACAAGCCGGCGCGCTACCTCGCCTACGGACTCCCCCAGCTCCCCGTTGGTCTCGGCGTACACCGTGACCGGCCGGATGCTCGGCCGCGACAGCCGGACCCAGAAGTCCACGGTGTGCGTGCCCTTGTCGCCTTCCTTCACCGTGACGTTGGACGCGGACACCTGGGGCAGCAGGACCGCCGGAGCCGACAGCCCGAGCCCAGGGCTCGAGAAGCTCAAGTCACTCACGTACGCCGACCCCGTGGCGACCCTGTCCGTCCGTAGCTCCACGCTGCGTACGTCGCTCAGGTCCACGCCCTTCAGCGACGTCAACGGGATCCGTACCGTCCGCAGCAGGTTCTTCGGCAGCCCGTTGCCGTTGGCGCCAGGCATCCGTACCAGTGCGTCGCTGACGGTAGACACCGGTACGGCGGCCGCCCGTCCGTGCCCGTCGACCACACGGACGGTCAGGTCCGTCGTCGGCTTACCAGCCGGGTCCGGTGCGGCGCGGAACGTGAGGGCAGCGAACCGCCGTACGTCACGCTGCCAAGCAGGGACAGGAACGCGCACTACCCCGTTGGTGCCGCTCCACTTGAGCTTGGTGACTGCGGTGGTCGGTGTCTTCGACGCGAACCATGCTGTGGTCCAGTGCGGCGCGTTGGCCCAGTCGTCGGTGCTCATGCACGTCGGCAGCGCGGCCCTGACCGCCGTACTGGTCACACCAGCGCACACTGTCGCCGTAGCGTTCCCGGTGACCGCTCCGGCCGGTAGAGCCGTGTCGAAGTGGTTCAGGTCCTCCCGCGACGCCAACGGCGCCTGCGACACCACCCGTACGACGGCCTTGCCGGCAGACGCGGCCCGTGAGTCAGAACCGTCGAACTGCGGCATGAACTGCCTCTCATGTCCCAGCTGCAGCCGGAAGAACCCCGCGATGTACGCCGTACCGACGGCCTGCTGCTGCTTTGCCGTCAACCGGCCCGGAGTCTTCGCACCACACGGCGACTCCTTCTCGTCACCGGCCCAGTCGTCGTTGGACGGGGCTACCGACTGCCCTGGCGTCCACTCGGTGTTGAAGAAGTTGTGGTCCGCGCCCAGCACCGTGACGGTCGACCGCGGCGCGGTGTCACCGGTCACGGAGTACCTGGTGTCGTCGTAGAACTGCTGGCCTTCCAGATCGGACACGTCCCCATCGCAGTACGGCAGTACGACGCTCATGGCAACGCCTGGCACCGTGGCACGCGCGAAGTCCGTGGGCGCGAGCGGGAGGACCGCGCGGATGCCGTAGAGGCCGCCGCGGTCCGCGTTGAGTACGGCGGCCCGGGCAACGCCCTCGCCGCCACGTGAGTGACCCATCAGGCCGACGTTCTGCAGATCCACCTTGCCGACGAAGCGGGTACCGAAAGGTCCGCCTCCGACCGTGGACCACTTCCGCCAGAGCGCCAGGTGGTCCAGGATCAGCTCGGCCCGCGCCTGCGCACCGGCGTCGTACGCGTCACCGTCCCAGCCGTTGATGGCGTTGGCGCTGATCGACACGACCTGGTAGCCGTTGCTGGCCAGCGCTGTCGCCGGACCGTCGTACCCGCGGTAGCTAGGGACAGGCTTCATGCCCTTGGGACACGGCCACGGCTTGTCGAGGCCGTTGGGATCAGTGGGATCCCCGTAGCAGTTCTGGTGCCGGCCGTGCAGGAAGACGACCAGTGGTCGCGGTCCGATCGCACCGCGCGGTGTGTAGACCTTGCCGAGCAGCTCGGACCGGTGGCCGAGGCCAGGCAGATACACGGCCTCGTCGCCCAGGTTGTACTCGGCGGTGTCCACCTTGTACTTGCCCAGTGCGCCAGGGTCGGCCGGTAGCAGCGGACCACGCCGTGCTTTCAGCCAGTAGGCGTCGGTCGGACCGGCCGCGGCGGTAATACTGCGACTCTTACCCGCCTCCTTGCCCAGGTCTCCGGACCAGACGAGGCGTACGTCATGTGCTGTCAGGACGGCCGGGTCGGTGGTGACCAGGGTCATCGTCCTGCGGTCGGGCGACTGCTTGGCGACGCCCAGCGGCGTACCGTCGACCTCCAGCAAGGGAAGGGACGCGCGCAGCGGTGCTGGCGCGTCGAGGTGCAGGGTCACTTGGTAGCCCGCTGCGAGTGGTCGCACGTCCCATTGGTTGCTTTGAGCAACAACTGGCGGCGCGGCGGTCGCCGGCAGCGACCCCACCCCCAGCAGTACGGCGATCCCCAACGACAGATTTCGGGCGGTTCTGCCAATCACGCGCCCAAGTTGACCTGACGAGACCTTCGGTCGTGTCTCAGTGGCGCCTCGGAATCCCTTCGATCAGCTGCCGGAAGGCTCGGGCCACTTCGTCAGGGTGTTCCATCTGCGCCACATGACCGGACTGCGGCAGGTAGAGCAGGCGTGCGTTCGGGAACGTGCGTTGGGCCTTGGTACGGATCCGCGCGTCGACCAGACGGTCCTTGCCGCCGTAGATCAACAGCACCGGGCACTGCACCGTGGCTGCGTCCGCCCACAGCGACCGGCGCGGTCTGGCGAGCGAGGAGCGCAGGATGCTGCGAGCCCCCTGCACGGTGGCCTGCCGGCCCCACGGGTCGGTGTCACGCCGGCGCAGCTCCTGTTCGTAGGCTGCCCGCACCTCCGGCGCCAGCGCCCGAGGGTTCCCGAAAACCATCGCCAGCGACGCCTCGAACCGGTGGTCGAACGGCAGTCGCTGCGTGCGCTCGAGCACCGTCGGACCGAGCCGCGGCGTCGCCAGCACCGTGAACCACAGGGCGCTCGCAGATACCCGTGGATGGGGCAGCGCGGGCGAGACGAGGGTCAGCGACGCCACCAGGTCAGGGCGCTGCGCGGCCAGTGCTACCGATGAGGCCCCGCCCATCGAGTTCCCGAACACGTGGACCGGCTGGTCGTACTCGCGCTCCAGCAACTGGATCAGCACCTCGGCCTGCTCGGCGATCCCGGTCTCGCCCGACAACGGCGTACGGCCGAATCCGGGGAGATCGGGGGCGATGCCGCGCACGGTGTCGTTGAGCAGCAGCCCGAGCGCTGTCCAGTTCAGCGAAGACCCACCGAGCCCGTGCACGAACAGGGCGGGCGGCAGGTCCGGTGCGGCCCCAGGCACGTCCCTGACCAGCAGTTCCACCCCTGCGACCGGCACCCGCCGCTCCGGCCACTCCTGCAGTTCCACGGGTACGGCATCCCCGGTTACTGACCCGTAACTCTCCACAGGACCCATGGTAGGACGCTTCGCTGATGGAGACTGGGACCTATGGCGGGTGCGCAGCAGCAGCTGACGACCGAGGTCGATGGGCAGACCATGAAGCTCACGAACCTCGGCAAGGTGCTGTATCCACAGTCCGGGTTCACCAAGGCCGAGGTGATCGACTACTACCACCAGGTGGCGGCGTTGCTGCTGCCACATCTGGCCGACCGTCCACTGACCCGCAAACGGTGGCCTGACGGGACGGATGCGCCGTTCTTCTTCGAGAAGAACGCTCCTCGCGGTACGCCGGTTTGGGTGCGGACGGAGACGCTGCCGACCCCCGGGAGCTCGACCGGACGCGACGAGATGAGCTTCGTGGTCTGCGACGACGTACAGACCGTGGTGTGGCTGGCGAACCTGGCCGCGCTCGAGCTGCACGTTCCGCAGTGGCGGATCGGGCTGTCCGACCAGGGCAAGGACCCGCAGGCCGATCTGATCGTGTTCGACCTGGACCCTGGTCCGGGAGCGTCGATCGTCGAGTGCTGCGACGTGGCTCTGGCCCTGCGGCAACTGCTGCACCACTACGACCTTGAGGGTTGGCCGAAGACCTCCGGCAACAAGGGCATGCACCTTTACGTGCCGATCGAGCCCGCGTCGTCAAGGGACACCAGTGCCTTCGCGAAGCAGCTGGCTGAGCAGTTGGCGGAGGCCCTGCCCGAGAACGTCACCGCGAACATGACGAAGGCGCTCCGGCCCGGCAAGGTCTTCATCGACTGGAGCCAGAACGCCAGCGCCAAGACCACGCTCGCGCCGTACTCGCTCCGCGGCGCCGACGAACCCCGCGTGTCGACACCGATCGACTGGGACGAGGTGGCCGCCGCCACCACACCGCAGGACCTGAAGTTCCTGCCGCACGACGTACTCGCCCGGATCGAGGAGTACGGTGACGTGCTCGAGGGCCTGTACGACGACCCGCAACCACTGCCGCAGAGCTGACCGGAAGGAGACGAGCCGGCATGACCACCACCGATTCCGAGGACCCGCGCGACGAGGACGAGCAGCCCGCGGCGGATCCGATCCCGGTCGAGGCCGACCCTGCCGACGTCGAGGAACAGCGCCGCGAGGTCGGCGACGAGGGCGAGGACGACTACCGCTGAGTGACGTGATCGTTACCACGTTGGAACGTCCGCGCTCTACCACGATGGAAGACCGGACGGCGGGGAAGCTACTGGCCGGGAGCACTGCTGGGTAGGATTCGTGGAACGACCTGGTGACGGACGCAGACCGGTACCAGGAGCGCACCCCACGAAGGAGCCCGCCGTGTCGACGACACCGGAGACCGCACCCAAGCGCGGCAGCCGCCTGCCCCGGCTGGCGCGTCGCGCGCAACTGCTCGAGGCGGCCCAGGAGGTCTTCGTCGCGAACGGGTACCACGCCGCCGCGATGGACGACATCGCGGACCGGGCCGGGGTGTCCAAGCCGGTCCTCTACCAGCACTTCCCCGGCAAGCTCGAGCTGTACCTGGCGCTGCTGGACACGTCCTGCGAGGCGATCGTCGCCTCCGTCCAGGACGCGCTCAAGTCGACCGAGGACAACAAGCTCCGGGTCGCGGCCACCATGCACGCCTTCTACGACTACGTGGCGAACGCGCAGGGCGCCTTCCGGCTCGTGTTCGAGTCCGACCTGACCAACGAGCCGGCCGTCCGGGAGCGGGTCGACCGGGTCACCCACGCCTGCGCCGAGGCGGTCTCCGAGGTGATCAGCGCCGACGCCGGCCTGAACCGCGAGCAGTCGATGGTGCTGGCCGTCAGCCTGGTCGGCATGGCCCAGGTCAGCGCCCGCTACTGGCTGGGCGCCGGCAACCCCACGCTCCCCCAGGAACACGCCGCCGACCTCGTCGCCTCGCTGGCATGGCGCGGCATCCGCGGCTTCCCCCGCACCGACGGCTGACACCCCCACAACCCCACACCGACACACGCCCCGCCCCTCCTCCCCACATACGAACGGCGCCCCCGCCTCCTCCTCCCACTCGCGGGCGCCGTCCCCTTGCCACGCACGGACGGCGCCCCCTCCGCTCCTCCCACCCGCGGACGCCGTCCCCTCCCCACCCACAGACGGCGCCCCCTCCGCTCCTCCCACCCGCGGACGCCGTCCCCTCCCCACCCACAGACGGCGCCCCCTCCGCTCCTCCCACCCGCGGACGCCGTCCCCTCCCCACGCACGGACGACATCCCCTCTCCTCCCACCCGCGGACGGCGCACCCTCCCCTCCTCCCATGCGTGGATGGCGCCCCCTCCCCCTTCTCTCCACGCATGGCCGGCGCCCCCTCCTCTCCTCCCACGGGACAGTTGCTGTCGCTGGACGGGTGGGGTTTGGAGGTTCTGCTCTCGGCGGACGGGTGCGGGCCGGAGGTTGCTAGCGGATAGGCTCGAAGCGTCACCGGCGAGAGCCGCCGGTCGGAGCGTGTGCCCGGAGGGTTTCGTGGAGGTCAAGATCGGCGTACAGCACGCCAATCGCGAGTTGGTTCTGGAGAGCGACCAGAGCCCGGAAGAGGTCCAGCAGCTGGTCGCGGACGCGCTCGGCGGGAAGTCCGGTCTGCTCGAGCTGACCGACGACAAGGGCCGCAAGGTCCTGGTCCCGGCCGACCGGCTCGCGTACGTCGAGATCGGCGAGGTCTCGACCCGCAAGGTCGGCTTCGGCGCGATCTAGGCGGCATCCGTTCACATCGCGTTCCGGACACAGTCGCGCGTGTCCGGGTTGCACGGCAGCATTCAGAGGGCACGATTACGGTAGACCTGCGTCCGCAGTGGTCTGGTTGTCACGGGGCACCAGGCCGGGCCGCAGGTCACCAACCCTCACAAGGAGGAACCGTGTACTGGGTCTGGATGCTCATCGTCAGCCTCATCGCGGGCATCATCTTCGGGCCGCTGGCCCGGCTGGTGCTCCCCGGCAAGCAGAACATCAGCCTCGGCTGGACCATCCTCGGCGGCGGCATCGGCGCCTTCATCGGTGGTCTGATCGCCTACTTCCTCGGTGTCAAGGACACTCCCGGCCCGGACTGGATCCAGTACCTGATCCAGATCGTCTGCGCCGCGGTCGTCATCGCGATCATCTCCGCACGCAACGGCGGTAAGGCCAAGACCGCCTGACGCAGGCAGCACCACCAAACGGCCGCCACCCCACCCGGGGAGGGCGGCCGTTGCCCTGTCCGGGGTCAGGCCTGGAGACCGAGGGCGGTCATCCGGGCGGTGTGCGCCTCGGTCAGGCGGGTGAACATCCGGCCGATCGCGGCCAGGTCCAGCCCCGGACGGTCCACGCTGCCGGCCAGCAACGCGGCCAGCGAGTCCCGGTCGGCGGCGATCCGCTGCGCCTGGCTGAGCGCCTCGCCGACCAGCCGGCGCCCCCAGAGCGCGAGCCGGCCGCCGAGCTTCGGGTCCTCGTCGATGGCGGCCCGGACCCGGTCCACCACGAACGACGCCTGCCCGGAGTCCGCGAACACGTCCAGTACGAGCGCCCGCGTCTCGGCATCCACGAACGACGCGATCTCCCGGTAGAAGTCGTTCGCCAGGCCGTCCCCGACGTACGCCTTCACCAGGCCCTCGAGCCAGTCCGACGGCGCGGTGTGGTCGTGGAACGCGTCCAGCGGCGTGACGAACGGCCGCATCGCGTCCATCGGGTCCACGCCGAGCTGCACCAGCCGGTCGCGGAGCCGCTGGAAGTGCCCGAACTCGGTGGTCGCCAGCGCCGCCAGCTCCGCCTTGTCGTCCAGCGTCGGCGCGAGCTTGGCGTCCTCGGCCATCCGCTCGAACGCGGTCAGCTCGCCGTACGCGAGCACACCCAGCAGGTCCACCGCCGCGGCCCGGTAGGCGGGATCGTCAAAGGCCGTCTGCTCCATGCCCGGCACCTTATCTGTCCGCAACCGTGACGCGCGGCACCCTGCAGGCACCCGTTACGCGAGTGGTGCATGCCACACGAGGCGGCGTTGACAGCTGCTGTGGTTACACTGGTGGGCGATTCGCCGGTGACGCGCCCAGATGGGCAAGCTGGTGCGAGGTGCTTGCACAGTGTCCCCGCGCCTCACGATCGGGGCTGTCCGGCCCCAGGCGCCCGGCCACAGAGCATCTGTCCGCACAAGCATGTGAGAGGCGATCAGCCTGACCACCTTCCGAGAGCTCGGGGTGCTCCCCGAGATCTGTGACGCGCTCGACCGCGTCAACATCGTCGAACCCTTCCCGATCCAGGAGATGACCCTCCCGGTGGCCCTGATGGGCACCGATCTGATCGGGCAGGCCCGTACCGGTACCGGCAAGACGCTCGGCTTCGGCATCCCGCTGCTGCAGCGCACGATCGCGCCGAACGAGGCCGACTACGCCGAACTGGTCGCCCCCGGCAAGCCGCAGGCGCTCGTCGTCACGCCGACCCGGGAACTGACCATCCAGGTCGCCAAGGACCTCGAGACCGCGTCCACCGTCCGCCAGGTGCGGATCCTGACCATCTACGGCGGGGTCGCGTACGAGCCGCAGCTGGACACCCTGAAGAAGGGCGTCGACGTCGTCGTCGGTACGCCGGGACGCCTGCTGGACCTGGCGAATCGCGGCGTCCTCGACCTGGGCCACATCAAGGTCCTGGTCCTCGACGAGGCCGACGAGATGCTCGACCTGGGCTTCCTGCCGGACGTCGAGCGGATCCTCCGCAAGACGCCCGAGCTGCGCCAGACGATGTTGTTCTCGGCAACGATGCCGTCGGCCGTGATCGGCCTGGCGCGCACCCACATGCGGCACCCGCTGAACATCCGCGCGGAGTCCCACGAGGACACCGAGATGGTGCCGACCACGGCGCAGTTCGTGTACCGCGCGCACGATCTGGACAAGCCCGAGGTGGTGGCCCGGATCCTGCAGGCCGACGACCGCGGCCGGGTGATGATCTTCTGCCGGACCAAGCGCGAGGCCTCGCGGCTGACCGACGACCTGCAGGACCGCGGGTTCAAGGCGGCGGCGATCCACGGCGACCTGAACCAGCAGGCGCGGGAACGGGCGCTGACCCGGTTCCGCGGCGACAAGATCGACGTACTGGTCTGTACCGATGTCGCGGCCCGGGGCATCGACGTCGAGGGCGTCACGCACGTCATCAACAACACCTGCCCCGAGGACGAGAAGACCTACATCCACCGGATCGGCCGCACCGGTCGCGCCGGGGCGAGCGGTATCGCCGTCACGTTCGTCGACTGGCCGGACGTCACCCGGTGGAAGGTGATCAACAAGGCGCTCGACCTGCCGTACGACGAGCCGCAGGAGATCTACTCGACCTCGCCGGAGCTGTACCACGACCTCGGCATCCCGTCCGAGGCGAAGGGCCGGATCCGTGCCGCGCGCGAGTCCCACGAGGTCCGCGAACCCCGTGAACACCGCGACTCCCGCGAGCCCCGTGAGCACCGCGAGCCCCGTCCGCGGCGCGAGCCCCGTCCGCGGCGCGAGCACACCGAGGCCGACAGCGAGCGTTCCGGCCGGAGCAGGAACCGCAAGCGCAACCGCACCCGGAAGCGCACCCGCGCGGGCCAGCCCGTCGAGGAACTCGCCGACGTCACGACGAAGACCGAAGTACCGCCGGTCATCTCGGACGAGGCCCCCGCCCGCAAGCCCCGCAAACGCAACCGCAACCGCCGCTCCGGCGAAACCCGCCCGGCCGAGTCCGTGGAAGCCAAGTCCGTGGATGCCAAGTCCACGCCCGAGGCACCCGCCGAGACCGTCCAGCCGAGCCCCGCCGTCGCCGAGACAGCACCAGCCGAGCCGACCACCCCGGGGGTCACCGCGGACCAGCCGACCAAGCGCACCCGCACCCGAAAGACAGCAGCCCCCGCCGAGGCACCTGCTGCCCAAGCACCGGCTGCTCAGGCCCCTGCTGCTGAGGCGCCGGCCAAGCGGACACGCACACGGAAGGCAGCCGCCAGTACGCCGGAGGCGATCTCGGAAGCACCCCAGGCCCACACCCGGAAGGCAGCTGCTGGTACGCCGGAGCCGGTCGAGGAAGCACCCACCAAGCAGGCGCGCACTCGGAAGGCGGCCGCCGAGGCACCGGAGGCGGCCGAGGAAGCCCCCGCGAAGCGCACTCGCAAGACCACCGCGAAGAAGGCAGCTGAAGCACCTGCCGCCGACGCTCCGGTCAAGCGAGCCCGCACCCGGAAGGCAGCCGTCGCCGAGCCGGAGACGGTCGAGGAAGCACCTGCGAAGCCGGCCCGCAAGACTGCCGCGAAGAAGGTAGCCGAGCCGGCTGCTGAAGCACCTGCTGCGGAGGCGCCGGTCAAGCGAGCCCGTACGCGAAAGGCAGTTGCCACCGAGCCGGCGGCGGTCGTGGAAGCCCCCGCGAAGCGCACCCGCAAGACGGCCACCACCAAGGCCGCCGAGCCTGCTCCTGCCGAGGCGTCGGCCACGCGCACCCGCAAGACAACAGCCAAGACAACCGAAGCACCGGTCAAACAGGCCCGAAAGACAACGGCCAAGGCGACCGAGACTGCGGAGGCGCCGGTCAAGCAGGCGCGGAAGACCACGGCCAAGGCGACCGCGGCTTCAGACGCTCCGGCTAAGAAGGCCGCGACGAAGCCAGCCAAGAAGGCCGCCGCGAAGGCGACCAAGGCCCCGGCCAAGCGAGCCACGAAAGCGGCCTCCGCGCCGCTCTTCAAAGCACCCGAATGAGGCACCGCCGGCCGGGTCCCACCCGGCCGGCACCTCCCGAATCACCCCGCAGCACCTCCCGCGGCACGTCCCGAGTCACCCCGCCGGCACCTTCCGGGGCACGTCCCGAGTCACCGCGTTGGGGATCCCGGGTCGCCGTACCCAGCTGGCCGGCGCCTCCCGGATCAGACCGTTGGCGGACCCCGGGGTCGCCGCACCCACCCGGCCGGCACCTCCAGAATCAGCCTGTTGGCGGCACCCCGGGTCGCCGTACCCATCCGGCCGGCGCCTCCTGAATCAGCCCGTTGGCGGAGCGCCGTACCCGCCTGGGGGGCAGCTCTCGGAACGGCTGGCTCGGGGCGGGCGGCTAGTGCCGGGGCGTGGGCGCCCCTCGGGCGGTGGAGGTCTGGAACGTTTCCTAATGGTGATCTGAAGGTGCAACACCCACCCACGTGTACGCCGTCCTAGGGCGGTAATCACGATGAGAGGGGCTGGGTGATGGGGCGGATCAGGCTGGTTGCTGTTGTGGTGGGTGTGTTGGTGTTGGCGGGGTGTGGTGGGGCCTCCACCGACGAGCATGCGAGTAGTGGGGCGGCCGCGCCGGCCAAGCAGGACGCGGGGGCGATGAGCAAGCCGCAGGCGTCCGCGCAGGGAAAGTCGGCCGGGCAGGATGATCCGACGATCACGCGGGCGATCATCAAGACCGGTTCGCTGACGGTCGAAGGCGACGACGTGTCGGCGATGCGGCAGAAGGCTGTCACCGCGGTCGCGGGGCTCGACGGTACGGTCGCGTCCGAGGACACCGGCAGCGACTCGGACGGCAACATCACCCGGTCGAACCTCGTCCTGAAGGTTCCGACCAAGTCCTTCGAGACCGCGATCCAGCAACTCTCGGACCTCGGCAAACGCCTGCAGATCCAGCAGGAGTCCCAGGACGTCACCGAGCAGGTCGTCGACGTCGCCAGCCGGATCGAGTCGCAGCGCGCCAGCCTCGACCGGATGCGCGCCCTGATGACGAAGGCGAACACGATCGGCGACATCGTCTCGGTCGAGAGCGAACTGACCCGCCGCGAGTCCGACCTGGAAGCCCTGCTGGCCAAGCAAAAGAACCTCTCCCTGCAGACCGACCTCGCCACCCTCACGCTCACTCTGACCGAAAAGGGCAAACCGGCTCCCCCGGAACCGAAGAAGGACACCGGGTTCGTCGCCGGCCTCAAGGGCGGCTGGAACGCCTTTACCGCAGTCTTCTCAGCACTAGCGACCGCGGCCGGCGCCGTCCTGCCGTTCCTGATCCTGTTCGCGATCATCGCCGTACCGCTGTGGCGCTTCCGCCACAAACTGCGCAAGCAGCCCGCCAGTCAGTGAGCCAACGCCCCGGCCAACGCCCGGTACGCCTTCGCACCGGGCGAGGTCGGGGCCGTAGTCAGCACGGTCTCCCCGATCGCCGGCGCCTCCGCGAACCGGATCGACTTCGGGATCGCGGGCTGCAGCACGTCCAACGAGTACGTGTCCGCGATCCCCTCGAGTACGGCGCGCGCATGTGTGGTCCGCCCGTCGTACAGGGTCGGCAGCACCCCGAGCACCTGCAGCCCGGGGTTCATCAGCCGCTGTACGTCGTGCACGGTGTCGAGTAGTTGCCCTACGCCACGATGCGCCAAGGTCTCGCACTGCAAGGGAATCAGTACGTCGGACGCCGCGGACAGCCCGTTCACGGTGAGCAGGCCGAGCGTCGGCGGGCAGTCCACGATGATCCAGTCGTACGCCGGACGCAGCGGGCGCAGCGCGGTCCGCAGTACCTGTTCCGGGCCGCTCTCCCGGGCGAGCTGCACCTCCGCCGTCGCCAGCGCGATCGTCGCGGGCAGCAGGTCCGGGCCGTCGTCGAGCTCGATCAGTACGTCGCGCGCCCGGACGCCGCCGAGCAGTACGTCGTGGACGGACTTGTCCAGGTCCTCCGGGTCGATGCCGACCGAGAACGTCAGACAGGCCTGCGGGTCCAGGTCGACGAGCAGCACGCGGAGGCCGAGCTCGGCCAGGGCCGCGCCGAGGGTGGCGACGGTGGTCGTCTTGGCCACGCCGCCTTTCTGATTCGCGACCGCAAGAGTGCGAGGCACGCGGCCATTGTGCCGTACTTCGAACGCTGCGCAATGACCGGTTAGGCTCTCTACCTGTGAGTACGCCGCGTACGTTGACGCTGCCCGACGGGGTTCACCCCGTGACACTCGAGACCGAGCGAGGCCCGTTCGCCACGCTGACCGCTGTGCCGTCGATCGGTACGCCGCTGGGCACGGTGCTGCTCGTGCCGGGCTGGACGGGCAGCAAGGAGGACTTCACGCCCCTCGTCGACCACCTGTGCCGTTACGGCTGGCGTACGGTCGCCGTCGACCAGCGCGGGCAGTACGAGACCGCCGGCCCGAACGACAAGTCGGCGTACTCGCTGGCCGAGCTCGGAGCCGACGTCGTCGCGATGAGCAAGGCGCTCGGCGGGTTCAGCCAGCTGGTCGGGCACTCGTTCGGCGGGCTCGTGGCGCGGGAGGCCGTGCTGACCGACCCGTCGGTGTTCTCCACGATCAGCCTGCTCTGCTCCGGCCCCGGCGCGTTCACCGACGAGGCGACGCTGCAGAGCCTACAGATGCTCGCGTACGGCCTGGAGAACGTCCCGATCGAGCAGGTGTACGACCTGAAGCTCGACCACGACAGCAAGGCTCCCGGGTACGTCGCCCCGCCCGAGGACGTCGCGGCGTTCCTGCGGAAGCGGTTCACCAGCAACGTGCCGACCAGCCTGGCCGAGATCACCCACCGGCTGACCGACGCCGAGGACAAGACCGAGCTGCTGGCGAAGGCCACCGTCCGCAAGCAGGTCCTGCACGGCGCCACCGACGACGGCTGGCCGATCCCGGCGCAGCAGGCGATGGCTGCCACGCTGGGTGTCGAGGCCGAGGTGATCCCGGACGCCGGTCACTCACCGGCGATCGACCAGCCGGCGAAGACCGCCCGGATGCTCGTCGACTTCTTCCACGACTACCCGACCCTCAGGACGGTCTGAGCGCCAACGTCAGGGTGCGGTGACGATCTTGGCCTGCATACCCGGATGGGGGCTGACGATCGTCCATCCGGTGCTGCCCTGCTCGAAGTCGCCGTTCGTCACGGTCAGCCCGACGGCGGTGATGTCGTCGTACCCGACGTCGATCAGGCAATCGCCCACGCCCTGCTGCTCGCACAGCGCGAACTGCAGTACGACGGAACTCTCACCCCGGGCGAACTCGGTGATGTCGATCGGCCCCCAGCCGCCCTGCCCGTTCATCCACAGCTTCGGGGCGCTCGCCGCGTCGACGTTGCTGAGCAGCTTCTTGCCCTTCGACGTGACGATCGTGACCTGCTTCAGGTGGTACCCGAACAGGTCGGCGGCGTACTCGTCGTAGTCCCACCAGGAGATCTCGTACCGCGGCGCGTTCGGGTCGACCGCCATCCGCTGCTCGGCCCAGATGCACGTACTCGTCCCGGTCGCGGTCTTCTCCGGCACGAACAGGCTCAACCGGCCCTTGCCGTACATCGCGCTGTCGTGGATCGTGTTCGCACCACCAGGCTGGTACGGCGACCCGGTCCGCGGCAGGTTGCCCGGGATCGGGTCGGACGGCGTCGTCGGTACGGCGGGAGCGGGCAGGCCGGCGTACGCCGCGGCGATCACGTCGTACACGTCCTTCGCCTGGTGCGGGGTGACCTTCTCGAACGAGCCGATGATGCTCGCGCTCTGCTGGTTGAGCTGCCACGCGCGGGTCGCCGGGTTGACGTCCTCGAAGCCGAAGTTCCGCACGGTGAACCCGGTCGGCACCAGGCTGTCGAACCCGACGTCGATCGGGAAGTTGGCCGCGGCCTGCGTGTACAGGCGGAGGCTGAGCTTGGCCGACGTCTTGCCCTTGAGCGCCGCGGTCAGGTCGACCGACGCGGGCGCCCAGGTGAAGCCAAACTCGTCGGCGACGTCGGACTGCCAGACGACCTTGTCGTCGACCAGCACCTGTTTGAAGAGCTTCCCGGACTTCGACGGGGTCCGGCTGACCTGGTCGTACGTCGCGAAGTCGAGCTTCCAGCTGCCCGCATTCGGGTCGACGGCGACCTGCTGCGACGCCTCGGCGTACCCGCCGGCGGCCGCTGTCGTGTAGTTGCCCTGGGCAAAGCTCAGCCGGCCGTCGCCGGTCTGCGCCAGGTTGTTCGAGGCGATCGTCGGGCGGCGGTCGTAGTTCACCGGCGCGCCGTACGCGATGATCCCGCCGATCCGGCCGTCGGCGGCGTACGGCATCGCCTGCTGCAGCTCCTCGTTGACGGCTTCGGGAGTCGGCGGCAGCGCGGCGTCGAGGAAGCGGTCGGTGTAGAGCAGCAGGATCAGGTCGAGGTGCCGCGGGTTCAGCTTGGCGCGGAGCTCGTCGAGCTGGGTGGCGACGTACCGTGGGTCGCTGGCGCTCTGGGAGCCGCCGAGGTACGGGAAGATCGCGCCGTCGATGTACGGCGCCAGCCGGTCCAGGTTCGCGTCGGAGTAGTCCCAGCGGTACATCGTGGTGAGCAGGCCGAGGTTCGGGTTGATCGCGTCCTGGGTCGCCTTGACCTTGCTGAGGTAGTCGGGCGTGAACAGCTTCGCGTTTTCGGCGACCAGGAAGTCGTCGACCTGCCAGGCCTTGATGTTCGGGTACTGCAGCGACAACGTGGCGATGTTCCGCGCCCACGCGATGAAGTCGAGCTTGAACGGGCGCGAGCAGTAGCCCTCGAGGTACGCGCCTTCCGGGCGATCGGTCTGACACTCGCTCGGCGGGACGAGGTCCACCCAGATGTCGATCCCGGCCGCGCGGGCGAGCGGCGCGAACTCGCTGCGCAGGTCGTCCCAGTCGGTCGGCGACTCCCAGATGCCGAACAGGTACGTGTTCACGTGCATCGCCTTGAGGCGTTCGACCAGCTTGCGCGAGTCGTAGTGGTGCCGGCCGTCCGCGCGCGGCGTCTCTTCGCGGAGCTTGGCGTCGATAGTGTTGCCGCCGGTCTTCGAGCTGAGCATTCCGCCCGGCGGGATGATGCCCTTGGCCCGGGTCTTGACGTCCGGGAAGGCCTGCTGCCGTTGGTGTTCCTGGGCGGTCGCGTGCTGGCCGACGGCGACCAGGGCGACGGCGGCGAGGGCCGCGATCCAGCGCTTCATCCGACCTTCTCCAGCTTCCACTGCTGGCAGTCGCCCTGCCAGTACGGCCAGACGTCGACGTCTGCTCCAGGGGCGGTGGAGCAGCCGCCGACGTCCAGGGTGCGGCCGCCGACCTTCGACGTCACCTTGTAGTAGCCGTTGCCGATCGCGTCCAGGTAGTACTCCTGGCAGTCACCGCCCCAGTACGGCCACTGGATGACCTTCACGCCGTTCGCGCCGGAACACCCGGCGACGTCGAGCGCCTTGCCGCTGTCGTTGTTGAGGAACTTGTACGAGCCGTCGCCGAGGTAGCTGAGCCGCCACTTCTGGCATCTGCTGTCCGCGATCCGGGTGTACACCTGGACGGTCGCGGCGTCGGCGGCCGAGCAGGCGTCCACCTCCAGCCGGTTCGTGGGCGCGTTCTTCGGGGAGATCTCGTAGATGCCGTCGGCAACGATGCCGGCGCCCGGGTCGCCCGACGGCAGCGTCATCGTGGTCCAGGCCGCGGCCGGCGTACCGAGTTGAGGTCTGCCGGCGGCGTCGTACGTGACCTTGCCGATCCGTACGGCGCGGCCGGCGTTGCAGCTGCCGGTAGGCGTACCGCTGGAACTGGTGACGGCGTGGTACACCAGCCACGTCTCCTTGCCGTCGGGGGACGTGAAGAAGCCGTTGTGGCCGGTGCCGAAGACCCAGTTGGCGTCGTTGCGTTTGAACACCGGGCCGGACTTGGTCCAGGCGCTCTGGTCGAGTGGGTCGGTGCCGGTGAGTTCGAGTACGCCGAGGGCGTAGTCGGGGGACTCGCACGCGCTGCCGGAGTAGTAGACGTACACCTTGCCGTTGTGGACCAGGGCGTTCGGGGCCTCGGCCACCTTGCGGCCGTTCTGCTCCCACGGCTGGTCCGGGCGGGCGAGGAGGGCGGGCGGGCCGCTGATCGTCCACGGGTTGCTCATCGGGGCGATGTACAGGTTCTGCCCGTCGGGGCGGCCGCTCGACCACAGGTGGTACAGGCGGCCGTCCGGAAGTTGCAGGACGCTGCCGTCGATCGAGTGCTCGTTGCCGGTGTCGAGCTTGGCCTTGAACGCGTACGGCCCCATCGGGTGGTCCGCCTCCAGGACGAACATCCGGTGGTGCGAGTCGGTGCCGTCGTCGGCGGTGTAGTACAGGTACCACTTGCCGTCGAGCTGGTGGATCTCCGGCGCCCACAGGTTGCAGCACGCCTCCCCCGGCGGCGGCTGCCAGAGCGTCTGCTCCGGCGCGGCGGCCAGTCCGTCGACCGACGGGCTCGCGACGCCGACGAGCTTGTCGCCGTGCGTGTAGAGCAGGTTGTAGTTGCCTTCGGCAAACACCATCCACGGGTCGGCGGCGTTCTCCCGGACCGGGTTCCGCGCGGTGTTCGGCGGGGCCGGCAGTGGTACGCCGGAGACTTCCGGTGCCGTCGTACCGCCGGCGACGTGGTCAGCGGTGATCGGCAGGAACGCCGATACCACCAGCGTGACCACTCCGACGGCCGCGGTCGCGAACTTGGCCATGGATCCCTACCTCACCGTGGGCGAACGGATGCTCACACGATGACACGGGAGGGCGAGAACGTCCGCCGTTTCGACGGTGGTCGAAAGATTCTTACCGCAGGACCGGCTCGACCACCGGCATCACCTTGAGGTCGTCGAGACCGATCGGGGCCAGCGCGGTACGCAACCGCTCGGTGTAGGCGATCACCGAAACCCCCGCCCGGCCGCCGTCGGGCTCCGAGCCGCCGACCGCCAGGATGCCGAGCGACTTGTCCGGCGTGAGCGCGACGACCGCGTCGACGATCCGCTCGTTGTCGGCGCGGCTCAGCCGCACCGGCGCGACGCAGAGGTTCCCGCTGTACACCTGCTCGAACGCCAGCCGGAACGCGTCCAGGTCACCGTGCGCGACACCGACCATGATCACCACCGGGGCGTTCCGCGAGTGACCGTTCGGGTAGTGGATCACCGGCCCGTAGATCTGGTCGGCGTGCGCCGCCAGGAACGCGGTCACCGCGGGCGAGTAGATGTTGCTCGGCTTTGACACCCACCCGCCCTCCGGCGCCGGGCACGGCAGCTTCGGAAACGTCCACGGCGCCCGGGCCTCGGGCGCGGACTGTTCCTGTACGTCGATCGTCCGGACCGATTCGCCGGCACCGGTCCGATCACCCCAGATCCCGACCAGCTTCGCCCGCCCGCTCCGCACCCCCTGCGTCGTCTTTGCGTCGCTGAGCCGATCCACGTCCACCCCGGTCAGCCCGATCGAGAACTCCGGCGCACACGTCGGCGCCGGTTCGTCTTCCGGCGCGTACCCGACGCCCATCCCGTCCTCGAACGCACAGAACACCGGCTTCGTCCCCGGCGCGGCAATCACCAGCCCACTGACCTGCACCCGATCCCCCGGCTTCACCAACAGCGCCTCGTTGTCCCCCTGCGCCCGCGGCACAGCCAACTCACCACTCATCGCCGCCCCACCTCCCCCGGCCATGATGCGCTTCGGCCCCACCGTGAGCACCCCCGCCACAACCACAACCACACTCACAGCCGCCACCACCGGAACCACCCACCACCTCCACCGGCCACCCACCCCACACCCCAGCCCAACCTCCACCCCTCGCACCGGCCCGACCTCCGACCTGACCTCCAACCCGGCCCCCGGACCTTGCACCGGTCCGACCCCCGGCCTGGCCACCGGTCCGACTTCCGGCTGGAGCTCCGTCGGCACCTCCTGCTCGGCCCGCCACCGCGCACCCGCCCGCGCGAGCAACTCCTCCACCTCGTCGACCGGCTCCATCCCACACCCTCCACAGTCGTTCCGCCGCCCACACGCCAACCCCAGGCCCCACCACCGGTCGCGTCCTACCCGCACAACGACCCCCACCACCCCCACGTCACCCCCAACCCCATTCCGTAACCCACCCGAGTTATCCACAGATCCCAAAACCCACCCCACAGCCCCTCCCCAGGTCTCTACCGTCGTTGGAAAGCCCGAACATTCCTGGGGGAGAGATGGAACCCGGCCTCGACGACCTGCCGGAACCTGCCGACCTGCACGCGCGGTTGACGAGGGCCCGCCCGCTGGACTGGGGAGAGCCGATTCCCACCAAGGCGCAGATCGCCGGCCTCTACGGGTCCAAAGCCGCCGTCGAGAGCCTGATGCTGCTGACACGTGCGGCGAAGGTCGAGGCGGAGCTCACGGACGATCTGGTTGCCGCGATCCGCGATGACACCACGACGTACCAACTCCAGAACCGGGTGAAGTCGCCACAGTCGCTGGCACGAAAGATCCGCAAGCTGGCCGGCACGCAGTTCGGCAAGCAGCCCTTGGAAGATGTCGTGCGCTACACGATCGTCGCGCCCGATCCGGACGACCTGGTGCCGAGAGCGGTTGAAGCACACGACTCGTTGCGCCGGCACGGTTGGAGTACGAACGGCGCCGTCCATTCGTACGCCGACGGCAGCAGGTACAAGGGACTACACCTCTACTTGGAGAAGCACGGCCAACGAGCCGAGTTGCAGCTGCACTCGCACGAGTCGATCGACGTGAAGAACCGGACAACTGCGCTGTACGTCGTCGAACGGGATGCGACGCAACCGCGAGACAAGCGAGCGGAGGCGAGGGAGGCCGCAATCGCCATGTCGGCCGAACTGCGTCAGCCCCGTGGCATCGACGACCTGACCACCCTGGGCGGGGTGCCGGTCGAAGTCAGAGTTTACGGTAGGCAGGACCGCCGGTCCCCACGACGGAACCGGGCATCCGGGCCGATGCTCGAGGAGCGGTCTGCTCCGATTCAGTCGATCGACTACAAGCGGAAAGGCGGGATGGCGAAATGACGCGGTTGTTCCTCGTCAGTCAGGGTGGGCGGAAGGTGTGGGTCGCGGCGTTGGTGGACGAGGATGTCTGGACGTACGTCGGGAACACCGGGCAGTTCCATCGCAACGAAGGTGTGCGGGACGACTACTTCGCGGACAACGAGGCGAGCTACGTCGACATCGGGATCGCCGAGGCGAAGCGGCTGATCGCCGATGGCGTGGGGCAGGTCGACGAGACGCAGTACCCCGATGTGCTCGACGGCTGGCGTCAGGACGCTGACGGCATGGACCCAGAGGTTGTTTTCGCCTCCCTGGCCGCCGACCTCGCCTAGGTCGCCGGCGAGGTGGGCCGGTGGGTTTGTAGGGTGCGGGGATGGTGTGGATCTCTGGGCGGTGTTTTCCTACGCCGGCGGTGGTGATGACTTCGGTTGATCCGGCGGTGGCGGATCAGCTGCGGGGGTTTGCTGCGGTGCAGGCTGTTGAGGCGACTGCGGCGTTGCAGGTGCTGGACCGGGAGCTGGCGGGGGCCGGGACGCGGGCGGAGCGGGTGGCTGGGTTCGAGGCGGCGTACCGGCATGTGGCGGAGTGGCGGTACCAGCTGGCGGTCGAGGGGAAGTGGGTTCGGCCGGGGGCCAGTGCGGAGGATGTGCGGGCGCGGATCGAGTTCGGGATGAACTACCGATTGTCGCCGGCCGTGGGGCGGCGGGAGCCGGGGTCGCCGGCGTACACGTTCCTGACCGAGCTGGAGCGGGTCGCGCTCGACCGGCTGGACGGGCGGCACGAGCTGCAGAACGTCGTCACGCTGCGGGACGGCAGCACGGTCAACGGGAACATCCTGCACTTCGTGCCCGCGCCGGACGACGAGGCGACGCGGCGGTTCTTCCCGGACGGTCTCCCGGACGAGGTGAAGACGCAGACCGCGGGTCCGGAGGACCGGGAGGTGCTGCGGCGGGCGTCGTTCGAGACCCTCGCGGAGCTCGAGGAACTGAAGGCCGATCCGAAGAACCCGGCGCACCGCCAGGCGTTCGCGGACGCGGCGTACTTCCTCGTCCAGGGGCCGGAGTTCCAGCGCGGCAGCGACGCGATCATGCGGACGTTCCTGGTCGCGGCGCACGCCCGGGTGTTCGACGCGGCGCCGGTGTTGCCGCAGGCAATCGATCTGGACGGGATGGTCCGCGGGCAGGAGGGCTTCAACCAGGTGATGCGTGAGCAACTGCGCATCGCGCCCGAGCCCAAGACGGCGGACGTCACCGCGGCCAAGGCCACCAGGGCGACCAAGGCGACGCGGCCGAAGGGGCTCAGCCGCTGACCTCGCCTAGTCGACGGTGCTGTTGACCGTGTAGAGCTGGGTGATGACGGACTCGATCGTGGGTTCGGAGACGGAGAGGTCGACCAAGGGGTAGTTGGCGGCGATCTCGGCCAGCAGCGGGGCCGCGCTTGTGGTGGTGGGGAAGGTCAGATGCTGGCGGGGGCCGTTGACCTTGGTGACGGTGGCGCCGGGGACCTCGATCGGGGGCAGGGAGGTGGCCAGGTCGACGACCAGGGTGCGGGGCGCCGACTGGCTGGATTTCAGTCCGGTCAGGGTGCCGTCGAAGATCTGGCGGCCGTGGTCGATGACCATGACGCGGGTGCAGAGGGCCTCGATGTCGTCGAGGTCGTGGGTGGTGAGGATGATCGTCGTACGGCGTTCCGCGTTCACCTCGGCGAGGAACTCGCGGAGCCGGGCCTTGCTGATCACGTCGAGCCCGATCGTCGGCTCGTCCAGGTAGACGATCTCCGGGTCGTGCAGCAGCGCGGCCGCGATGTCGCCGCGCATCCGCTGGCCGAGCGACAACTGCCGGACCGGGACGTCGAGCAGGTCGCCGAGGTCGAGCAGTTCGACGAACGTCGCCAGGTTCTCCCGGTGCCGCGCGAGCGGTACGCCGTACATCTTCTGCAGTACGGCGAACGAGTCCTTCAGCGGCAGGTCCCACCACAGCGTGGTCCGCTGGCCGAACACCACGCCGATCCGTTTCGCCAGCTTCAGCCGGTGTTTCGACGGGTCGACGCCGGCCACCCGGATCGTGCCGCCGGACGGCACCAGGATCCCGGTCAGCATCTTGATCGTGGTGGACTTGCCGGCGCCGTTCGGGCCGATGTACCCGACCACCTCCCCCGGTTCGACGGTGAACGACAGCCCGTCGACCGCCCGCACCTCACGGCGGGTACGCCGGAGCCCGGTCCGCGACGAGACCGTGAACGTCCGCGACACATCCTGCAACTCGATGACTGACACAGCTCAGCTCCCTGTACTGCGATAGCGACGAAGGCCGGCGCGCCACCCGAGCGACGCCAGCCCGGCCATCGCCGCGGCGACCAGCGGCGACAGCAGACCGATCCAGGACGGCAACCCCAGCGGTGCCGGCTTGCCCAGCACGAACAGCACCGGGTAGTAGTTGACGAAGGCAAGCGGTACGACGAACGTGACCGCCCGGACGATCTCCTTGCCGAAGATCGTCAACGGGAACTGGGTCAGCGCCATCCCGCCGTACGTCGCCGAGTTCGCCAGCTCGGCCGAGTCGATCGACACGAACTGGAATGCGGCGCCGAGCACGAACAGCGACCCGAAGATGATCGCGCCGGTGACCATCGACACCACGAACACGATGCCGCGGGCAACCGTCCAGTCGATGTCGACCTTGCTCAGGGCAATCACCAGCACGGTCCCGGCCTGCAGCGGACGCCCGAGCCGGCGGAGCGCGAACCCGTCGGCCGCGGTCTGCAGCAGGGCCGGGATCGGCCGGATCAGGTACGCGTCGAACGCGCCGGTCCGGATCCGCTCGCCGACCCGCTCGACCGACCCGGTGATCAGGTCCGCGAGCCCGAGCGCCATCGAGGACGTCGCGTAGAGCAACGCCATCTCCCCGAACGTGAACCCGCCGAACGCGGTGATGTGGCTGAACATGATCAGCACCGCGACGAAATCGGTCAGGTTGACCAGCGTCGACCCGATCAGCATCATCACGAACGACGCCGGGTACGCCAGCACCGACCGGATCCACATCACGACCAGCATCCAGTACTGCGCCGGCGCCCGAAGCACTCGCTCAACCACCCTGGATCACCACCTTCCGGGTCGCGAGCGTGGTGACGAACTGCGCGGTCAGCAGCAGCACCAGGAGCCAGCCCAGCTGGAAGAGCAGGGCCTGACCGGTGCCGCCGGGGTTCCGGCCGAGCCAGATGTCGATCGGCACCTGCATGGTCGCGGCCCACGGTGTCGCCCGCGCGACCACACCGATCCAGCCCGGGAACGCGACCAGCGGCAGGATCGTGCCGGCGAAGAACAGCGACAGCACCAGCGCGAGCTGCTCCATCCCGCGCGAGTCCGTGATCCAGAACCCGGACAGCGCGACCAGGTACCGGATCGTGAAGCTGACGACGATCCCGAGCACCAGCCCGAGCACGACCACCGGCCAGAGCCACACACTGGAAGGGAACTTGAGGTCGAAGACCAGCGCGCCGACCACCATCGGGATCCCGCCGCGAGCGAACAGCTGGAACACCGCGCGCCCGAGGTCGACCGACAGCCACCACAGCAACAGCTGCGTCGGCCGGTACAGATCGACCGCGATCTCGCCGCTGCGGACCCGTTCGCCGAGCTCGTTCGTCGTGGTCGCGCCGAAGATCCCGACCGGCGCGAGCATCCCCTGCTGCAGCCACACGAACGTGAGCGCGTCCGGTACGTCGTACCCGCCGAGGCCGGGTCGTTCGCGCCACAGCGTCAGGTACACGCCGCAGAGGATGAACCCGAAGACCGAGTTGGTGAACACACCCGACACGGTGGCGATCCGGTACGTCGAGAACCGCCGGAAGGACCGTACGGCGATCGCCCAGTAGACACCCACAACTACCTCCTCTCGCACCGCGGAAGGTGGTGTCCGAGAGCCCCAGCGGCATGCGGAACCGCCCCGGTTCGAGAACGACCCGGGGGTTCGGACACCACTGTGACGGCGTGGCTGATCCACACCGAAGTTGTCAAGGCAGAGGAGGGACGCTACGCCGGTCCACCCGCAACGTCAAACAAATAACCGGTCCGGGCGCGGGACCCCTCAGACCCGCGCCCGGACCGTGCCGGGGAAACCTACAACGTGCCGGTCTTCAGCAGCTGCGCCAGGTGGGTCGCGAACGGCGCCGGGTGGCTGGAGTAGCCGCCGTGCCCGCCCGGGAACATCACCACCGGCCAGCCGAGGTGGTCGGCGATGACCTCGATCGGCCGCCCCGGCAGGTGCGGGTAGGAGTCCAGCCCGGCCGCCGGTACGACGCGGTCCGCGACCCGGCGCAGCGCGTCGAGGTCCGGGACGTACCGGGTGTACGGCAACAGCTTGTGCTCGTAGAAGGTGGCCGCGTTCGCCTGCATCCGCTCGGCCAGCTCGCGGTACTCCGGCAGCAGGTCCACCATCGGCGGCATCGCGTCGCCGTCCATGCCGGTGCCCATCATGTACACCACGTCGGCCGCGGTCAGCCCGTCCTCGTGGTACGTGCTGCGGACCTCCTCGAAGAAGGCCCGCGCGTCGGCGGCGTCCGCGAGTACCTCGGTGCACGGCGGCTCGTGCGCGACCAGCATCCGGACCCGGTCCGGGTGCCGGGTGATCAGCTCGAGCCCGGTGATCGCGCCGGAGCCGCTGCCGAACACGTCCGCCGGTTCGTCGCCGGCGACCGCGTCGATCAGCGCGAGCGCGTCCGCGGCCGACTGCGCGACCGACTCGTCCGCCGGCTCCCCGTCGTACCGGCTCCGCGAGTTGCCGCGCGGGTCGTACGTCACGACCGTGTACTCCGCCGCGAGCTGCCCGACGATCCCCGAGTAGACACCCGCGTCCGCCCCGTCACCGGCAATCAGCAACAACACCGGCCCGTCCCCGGCAACCTCGTAGTGCAACGCCACCCCCGGCACCGCCAGCTTGTTCACAGTCTTCGCACCCATACTTCCGACCCCTTTCGTCCACCCTCAGCGTCCACCCACCCGCTGGCACCACACGCACACGCCGCTGACACGCCCCCACGCGGCGAACGGCGAAGCCGGCCGGCGGCGGCGGTGGACCCGGCGGGCGGCGAGCCGGCGGGCGGTGGGGTGGGGCCGGGTGGGCGGCGGGACCGGTAGGCCCGGCGGGCGGCGGGGTGGGGCCCGGTGGGCGGTTGGGTGGGGCCCGGTGGGCGGCGGGACCGGTAGGCCCGGCGGGCGGCGGACCCGTGGACGGACTGCGGTGGGCGGAGCCGCCCGGCGGCGGTGGAGCCGGTGGGCGGCCGGGGCCGGAGGGTGGCGGCGGGGCCGGCGAATGGCGGTCCGGTGGGCGGCCGGGCGGTGGGCGGCCGGGCGGTGGAGCCGGTGGGCGGGCGGCGGTGAAGGGGTCAGCCTGTCTCGTCGAGTGGGACTTGGGCCGGTTCGTCGAGGCCTGCCCAGGGGTCGCGGGTTGGTGCTTCGCGGCGGCCTTGGGGGCAGATTTTGGCGAAGTCGCACCAGCCGCAGAGGGGTGATGGCTCGGGTGGGAAGGCCTCGTCGGCCTCGGCTGGGGTGAGGCCTTTGGACCAGCGGGCTTCGGCGGCGGCTGCGTCGTCGGCCATTGACTCGGCGCGTTTCTGGTGCCTGGCCAGCGAGGCGTCGTCGTGGTCGGCGGCGGCGATGGTGTTCGTCGGGAGGTGGTGCAGCTCGACCCGGGTGCACGGCTTGTGCAGGACGCGTCGGGCGCCGAGCACGTACAGCGCCATCGCCAGCGAGGAGCGGGCGTCCGTCGAGGTCAGCGGGCGGCGGCCGGTCTTGTAGTCGACGATCGCGAGCTCGGTGTCGCCGCTGCCGTCGCGGGCCGGGCGTTCGTCGATCCGGTCGACCCGGCCGCGCAGCGACGCCCGCTCGGTGGTGAAGGCGACGGTGCGCTCCACACCGCGGGGTTCGTAGTACGGGTCGGAGTCGCGCAGATAGCCGAGCACCATCTCGGTCGAGCGGTCCCGCCAGTCGAGCGACTGCTGCTCGTCGCGGAACCCCTCGCTGCGCCAGCTCGACCGCATCTTCGCGACCACCTCGTCCGGGGTACGGCGGGAAGCGGGCCAGCGGCCGAAGAAGTCCGCCAGCACCTCGTGGACGATCGCGCCGACCGTGTTGTGCGCCCACGGCGGACCCTTCGGCGGCCGCGGCGTCTCGAGGTAGGTGTACCGGTACTTCCGCTTGCAGTCGGCGAACGTGAGCAGCTTCGTCGGCGTCGCCACGAACAACCGGGTGGGCATTCCAGGAAGCACGCTCAACCCGCCTTGATGAAGTCTCGAACAGCCCCGGCGACCAGCTGTACGGCGATCGCGCTCAGCAGCAGACCGGCGATCCGGGTGATCAGCAGTACGCCGTTCTCGCCGAGGATCCGCATGATCACGCCGGAGAACCGCAGCGTCAGCCACATCACCAGGTGGATCGCGACGATCCCGGCCGAGATCGCGACCACGTCCGGCAGCGAGCCGTTGGCCCGTTGCACGAACACCATCGTCGCGACGATCGCGCCCGGTCCGGCGAGCAGCGGCGTACCGAGCGGGACGAAGGCGATGTTCACGTTCTTGGTCTGCACCGGGTCCTCGGCGGTGTCGGTCAGCAGCTGCAACGCGATCAGCAGGAGCAGCAGACCGCCCGCGCACTGCAGCGCCGGCAGCGTGATGCCGAGGTGTTTCAGGATCTGCTGCCCGAACGCCGCGAACACCACGATCACGCCGAACGCGACCAGCACCGCCTGCCACGCCGCCTTCTTCCGTACGGCGCGCGACTGACCCGCGGTCAGCGAGATGAACAACGGGACCGTTCCCGGCGGGTCCATGATCACGAACAGCGTGACGAAGACCGACGTGAACAGCCCGACGTTCATGACACTGTTCACGGGAGGTAGGCCTCGGGTACTGCGGCGTCGTTCGAAGCGGCGGCGTTCGTCTTGGCGACCTCGAGCAGCCGGTCGAGCTGCTCGGGCTCGGTGCTGTTCACGCCCAGGTCGTGGTCGATCTTGCCGACGCCGTGGTGGTCGCTGGAACCGGTGTAGATGATGCCGAGGTTCCGGGCGATCGCGCGCAGCGCCTCCCGGGACTCCGGCGAGTGGTCCTGGTGGTCGACTTCGATGCCGGCCAGTCCGTGGTCGTCGACCAGCCGGCCGAGGGTTTCCTCGGTCATCACCTTGTAGCTCGACCGGCCCCACGGGTGCGCGATCACCGGGACGCCGCCGGCCTCGCGGACCAGGTCGATCGCGTGGCCGGGCTCCAGCGCGTAGTGCGGGACGTGCCCGGCGCGGCCGTCGGCGAGATACTTGTCGAAGGCCTCGGTCCGGTTCGCGACCGTGCCGTTCGCGACCAGGGCGTCGGCGACGTGTGGGCGGCCGACCGACGGCGTACCGGTCGCCTGGGCGAGCACCTCGTCGACAGTCAGCGGGACGCCGATGCTGTTCAGCCGGGCGACGATCGCCGGGATCCGGTCGGTGCGGCCCTCGCGGACGATCCGCAGGTCCTCGGCCAGCGGCGCGTACGACGGATCCGGCAGGTACCCGAGCAGGTGGACGCTGATCCCGTTCAGCTTGCAGGAGATCTCCAGCCCCGGCACGAACCCGATCCCGAGCTCCTCGGCGGCCTGCCGGCCCTCCACCCAGCCGTCGGCGGTGTCGTGGTCGGTAAGCGCGATCACGTCCAGCCCCGCCTCGTGCGCGTGCCTGATCAGGACCGGCACCGGATCGGTGCCGTCCGAACGGTTCGAGTGGGTGTGCAGGTCGATGCGCACGAGCTGGCCTAGTCCCTTCGCCGAGAGCCGGTTGTCACCGCTGATGCTATCCGCGATCCCGCCCGTGCCCTGGTAGTTGTACACAGAACCCCTATCCTCGGGGTGCATGGAGCGCGTCGACTGTGTGGGTGCCCTGGTGTACGACGAGCAGCACCGGCTCCTCGTCGTACGTCGTGCGAACGAGCCGGGACGGGGTCTGTGGTCGATCCCGGGCGGGCGGGTCGAACCCGGCGAGGACGATCCGGCCGCGGTGGCGCGGGAGGTCGCGGAGGAGACCGGGCTGCGGGTCGTCGTCGGTGAACTCGTCGGCGAGGTGGAGCGTCCGGGGCCGCGCGGGCAGCTGTACGTGATCCGCGACTACGAGGCGACGGCGGTCGGCGGGACGCTCACGGCGGGCGACGACGCGTCGGACGCGCGGTTCGTCACGCGATCGGAGTTCACGTCGCTGCCGACTGCCAGTTTGCTGGTTTCCACGTTGGAGCAGTGGAACGCGCTACCTGGTTAGCAGGTGCTGAGCGGGACGTTGCCGGTCGCGTAGGCCTTTGGGGTCACGTGCATGAGGGCGCGGAAGTCGGCGATGAGGTGCGACTGGTCGGTGTAGCCGGCGTACGCCGCGGTGTCGGCCCACGAGTGCCTGGTGCCGATCACCCTGCGTACGCGGGCGATCCGCGCGAAGTGCTTCGGCGAAACACCCACCGCCTGCCGGAACACGCGCCGCAGATACCGCTCACTGACCCCCAACCGAGCAGCAGCCTCATCCACTCTCCTGCCCGGCAGGTCAGCAACCGCAGTACGAACCAACGCCAACCGCTCAGGAAGGTACGTCGGCACTCGCGCAGTCAAGTAGTCGGACAGTACGTCGGCCGCGCGCGCAGGGCGGTTGCGGTAGGTGACGAGCTGCTCGGCGAGGCTGGTTGCCGAGGCGCCGCAGAGGGACTCGAGCGGTACGACCTGGTCGACCAGCTGGTCCGGTGGCGTACCGAGCAACGGGATCACCCCGCCCGGGCGGATCCGCAGGCGTACACAGACCGGCAGGTCCTTGGTCGTGTGGTACGCCGCCGTCGTACGCGGGCCTGCTACCAGTACGTCGCTGTCCCCGGCGGGCGTCATCCGCCAGACCACCGTGGTCGCCGGGTCGGGCGGGAGGACGGTGATCGGCGTGGTCGCCGGCGTCAGCGTGACGGTCTCGATCCACGGGTGCACGCTTCGAGCGTAGCCACCCGCCGGGCGCGTTCCGTAGTACCGAAAGTTCCTATCCGGGACCGAGGCGCCGTGGGCAAGGTGGCGGCATGATCCTGGTTACGGGTGCGACCGGCACCATCGGCAGTGAACTCGTCCGCCAACTGGAGGCCCGCGGGGCGCAGGTCCGCGGAATGACCCGGAAGCCGCACGAGTTCTTCGTCCACGGCGACTTCGACGACCCCGACTCGTTGCGAAAGGCAATCGACGGGGCGGACACGGTGTTCGCCCTGACCGCGCCCGGCCCGTGGGTCCCGGCGCACGACCGGGCGTTGGTGGACGCGGCGGTGGAGGTCGGCGTACAGAAGATCGTGAAGCTGTCCGCGATCGGCAGCACCGACGACGAGATGCCGGCGAACTGGCACGCGGCCGGCGAACGCGCGGTCCGGGACAGCGGCCTGACCTGGACGATTCTGCGTCCCGCCGGGTTCGCGTCGAACGCGTTGCGCTGGCTCCCCGCGATCCAGGCCGGACAGCCGATCCCCAACCAGACCGGCAGCGGACGGCATGCCTTCGTGGATCCGTACGACGTCGCCGCCGTCGCCGCCGAGGCGCTGCTGTCGGACCACCACGACCACACCTACACGCTGACCGGCCCGGAACTGCTGAGCGTCCCGGACCAGGTCGCCGTACTCTCCGACGTACTCGGTTCGCCGCTGAGCGTGGTCGACGTACCGCCGGAGGTCTACGCGGAGCAGCTCCGCGCCGCCGGGCTGGACGAGGCGGTGGTGAGCGTCGCGCTCCGCGGTGCGGAGCTGATCCGCTCGGGCGGCGAGGAGACCGTCACCGACGACGTCGAACGCGTCCTCGGCCGGCCCGCACGTACCTTCCGGGAATGGGCTCGCGCGTCCTTCGGCTGACCGCCAGACTGGGCCGATGGACGTCGTACGGGCGATCGAGGACAACGCGGCCGAACTGCTGATGGCGATGGGTGCGGCCGGCGGCGGATCGCAACGCGCCGACGACCGCGCGACCTGGACGATCGGCGGCTCGCCACTCGACTACCACAACGCCGTCGTCCGCGCGTCGGACACCGACGTGGTCGCGGAATCCCTTGCGGAGTTGACGAAACACGACGTACCGGGCACCTGGCATGTGGGTCCGTCGATGCGGATCGACCGTACGGCGCTGACGGCGGCCGGATTCACGCCGGCTGGCGCGGAGCCGGGCATGGCCGTGCGGATCGCCGAACTGGAAGCGCCGCGCGACGTACCAGGACTGACCATCACGCGGGTCGTGGACGACGAGGCGCTGGGCGTGTGGGAGGCGACGCTCGGGCAGGGGTTCGGCGAGGGCGAGCGGGAGGCGCGGTGGGTCGCGTCGACGTACCGGAAGCTCGGGTACGACGACCCGTGGCGGCACTACCTCGCCTGGTTGGACGGCGCACCGGTGGGGACGGCGACGGTGTTCCTCGGCGCGGGCGTCGCCGGGTTGTACTTCGTGATGACCGTCCCCGCGCTGCGGCGGCGCGGGATCGGGGCGGCCCTCACGTACGGCGTACTCCGGGAAGCCGGCCCGGAGTACGCCGTACTCGGATCGTCCGCGGCCGGGCGCCCGGTGTACGAGTCGCTCGGGTTCCGCGAGTACTGCACGATCGACTTCTACGAGTGGACCGGCTCGAGCACCTCGGCCGACTGACGTTCGCGGATCAGCAGGAACGCGTCGAACAGCATCACCAGGGCGGTGAGGCCGTGCACGCCGAGCGCGGTGGCAGCCGGGCCGCCGTGGGTGAAGACCGTGATCATGTCGGTGATCGGGATCAGCGCGGAGATCGCCATCAGGACGCCGGTCGCGCGGCGCTGCCGGAGCGCGAACAGCGTGAGCAGGTTCAGGCCGAGGACGATGTCGCGGATGCCCTTCACCGCGAAGTACCCGGCGGCGACGCCGGTCGGCCACTCGGCGATGCCGAAGGTTGGGGCGGCGGTGTGCCCGGCGACCAGGAACTGGGTCCCGAACGTGAGCGGGAAGACGCCGAGCAGGACGGTCAGGACGGTGGTGAAGCGGCGCATCGGAAGACTCCTTGAACTAGCAGTGCTAACTTTCCTAGCGATGCTAACCCTACCGTCGCTAGATTGTCTAGCAGTGCTAGTATCCGGACTATGCCGACCACGTCACGCCGCGAGCGGGCCCGCGAGGAGCGCCGCGAGCTGATCCTGCGCACCGCCCGCGAGCTCGCCGAGGCCGACGGCTGGGACGCGGTCACCACCCGCCGCCTGGCCGAGGCCGTCGACTACAGCCAGCCAGTCCTCTACGGCCACTTCAAGAACATGAACGCGATCGCCGACGCCGTCGCCCTCCAGGGCATCGCGGAAATGACCGACGTACTCCGCCGAGCCCGCGAGTCCGGCGGCCTCCGCGCCCTGGCCCACGCGTACCTCGACTACGCCGCCGACCACCCGGCCGTCTACGAGGCGATGTTCGTCCGCCCGACGGCGTTGTCCTTCGGTACGCCGGACAGCCCCGCCGCCCTGAAGTCCGCCTTCGACCAGTTCATCGCCGCCGTCGAACCCGCCGCCGACCCCGAAACGCTCGCCGAGGTTCTGTGGAGCTCGCTCCATGGGCAAGCCACGCTCAACCGGACCGGCCGCCTCCGCCCTACGCACACCCGTGCTCGTGCGGACGTGCTCGTCTCCCACCTTTCCGGAAACTTTCCCGCGCTATCCGACGATTAAGTTCCGCAAAGCCGGTTGTCCACAGGGCGGGAGCGGCCGGCGGGGCGATCCGGCATGCTGGGCGGGTGGAGTGGTGGTGGGTGCGGCGCCTGCGCGAGGGCGGTCTCGACGCGCTGATCGACGACCAGGACCAGATCGTCTCGCGGACCCAGCTGCTCGCGGCGGGGTGGTCCGAGCCGCACATCCGGAAGTCACTCCGCAACAAGCGCTGGCGGGCGGTTCATCCCGGTGTGTACGTCGTCCATACCGGAGGCATCGGGTACACCGAACGGCTGCTCGCCGCGCTCTTGTACGCCGGACCCGAGGCCGCGTGGAGCCACTACAGCGCCGCGGAACAGCTCGGGCTGATCAAACCCGACCCCGACCGACAGGTCTACGTGACGATCCCTGAGTACCGGAGGGTGCGATCGCAGCCCGGCCTGGTGATCCGGCGGGACGCGCATTGGGCGGATCGGCTCGCCGGCGTCGCGCCACCGCGCCGTACGCCGGCGGACGCCGTTCTGGACATCGTCGGGATCATGCCGTCGCTGGACAAGGCGGCCGGGGTGGTCGCCGAGGCATGCCAGAGCGGGCGGGTCGGCGCCGACGATCTCCTGCACGCGCTCGCCGGTCGACGGCGGCTGCGGCATCGCGGGAGCCTTCGGCCGATCATCGCCGATGTCGTCGCCGGGTCGCATTCGCTGCTGGAGCTTCGCTATCTCCGCGATGTCGAGCGCCGGCACGGACTGCCCCGCGGACAACGGCAGCGCTCCGTCGACGGGACGTTCACCGACGTGTACTACGTCGGCTTGAACGTCGAGCTCGACGGACGACTCCACCTGGTACCTCAGCAGCGGTGGCGGGATCTCGACCGCGACAACCGCGCCACGCTGCGCGCCGAGGCAACGCTGCGGTACGGGTGGTTCGACGTGACGAATCGGCCGTGCGATGCCGCGGTACAAGTACTGCAGGTACTTCGGCGTACGGAGCCGTCGCTCCGCGCGGTCGCGTGCTCGGCGGGGTGTCCCATCGCCGCTTCACGGAACATTTCTGCTGGATAGCGCGGGAAAGTTTCCGGAGAGGCTCAGCTGTTCCAGTGGAGGATGGCGGGGGCGTCGCGGTCCCAGCCGAGGGTGGAGAGGGTGGCGGTGTCGAGGACGAAGTGGCGGCCTTCGGTGACGGGGAGGTCGAGCCAGCGGGCGGTCAGGGAACGAAGGGCGTGGGAGTGGCCGAAGACCAGGACGTCGCCGGGGACCGCGGCCAGGCGGGCGTTGACGCGGTCGAGGCGGGCGGCGACCTGGTCGGGGGTCTCGCCGTTCGGGACGGGGCTGTCCCAGATCGTCCAGCCGGGGACGGTTTCGCGGATCTCGGCGGTGGTGATGCCCTCGTAGTCGCCGTAGTTCCACTCGACCAGGTCGTCGTCGACCTGCGCGTCCGGGAAGCCGGCGAGTTCCGCCGTACGCCGGGCGCGCTGCCGCGGTGAGGTCAGCACCAGGTCGAAGGACTCCCCCGCCAGGCGCTCCTTCAAACTCGCGGCGACGCGTTCGCCCTCGGGCGTCAGCGGAAGGTCGGTGACGGACGTGTGCCGTCCGGACCTGCTCCACTCGGTTTCCCCGTGCCGGACCAGGAAGACCCGGTCCACTCGCTCCTCTGTAGTCACGCCCGCATCCTCTCAGACCGGTCACGAGGTCTTGACCGTTGGAACGATCCAGGGCAGGGTACTGAAACTGTAAGCGCTTCCACTTTTCGCCCAGGAGTGATCCCGATGCCTTCCGGACCCACCGGCCGGCCGGCGACGATCTACGACGTCGCGGCCCGCGCGAAGCTGTCGATCGCGACGGTTTCGCGTGTCCTGCAAGGGACCGGACCGGTGTCGGCGAAGGCGCGGGCGCGGGTGGACCAGGCGGCACAGGAGCTGAACTACGTACCGCTGCGGGCCGCCCGGAGTCTCGCCGTACAGCGGCACGAGGCGCACGGTCTGGTGCTGCCGGACCTCGCCGGTCCGTTCTACGGGGACCTGCTGATGGGGTACGAGCGGTGGGCCGGCGAGCACGGGCAGAGCGTGGTGATCACGGTCACGCACGGCAACCCGGACCCGCGACGCAGCGTGATGGACCTGGCCGGGCGGGTCGACGGGATCGTTGTCCACGGCAACGCTCTGGACCTGCCGACGGTGCAGAGCCTGCGGAAGGCCGACGTACCGGTGGTGCTGATCGCGCATCCACCCGCGACCGGGTGCGACTCGGTCCGCAGCGAGAGCGCCGCCAGCGCCGAGCAGCTCACCACGAGACTGCTCGACCACGGTCGCCGGAACCTGCACTTCGTCGGCGACCCCGCCAGCTCGTACGACGTATCCGAGCGGTACGCCGGGTTCGCGAAAGCCCACGAACTCCGCGGAATCCAGCCACCGAAGCCGATCCGCGTACCCCTCACGGAAGAAGCAGGACGCGACGTCGCCGAAAAGGTGCTCCAGGCAATGACCCGCCCGCCCCGCGCTGCGCGCGCGGCGGGCGGGGAGTTAGAAGGCGAGCAGCCGCGCCCCGCCGAGGCGGGCGGCACGGGAACGCCCGGCGGGGCGGGCGGCGCGGGAGCGGGCGGTGGGGTGGGCGGGCGGCCGGATGGGCTGGTGTGTGCCAACGATGAGTTGGCGTTGGCTGTGCTGGTGGCGTTCGGGGCGGGTGGGGTGCGGGTTCCGGACGACATTGTGGTGACGGGGTGGGATGACGTGATGGCGGCGCGGTATGTGTCGCCGGGGTTGACGACTGTGCGGCAGCCGATGGCCGAGCTGGGGCGGACGGCGGCGGAGCGGCTGCACGAGCGTGTGACCGGGGCGCGTACCCGGGCGCGGAACGACGTACTGGCAACGCAACTGGTGCTGCGGGACAGCTGTGGCACGCGCGCGGGGGATGCAAACCAGCAGTAACCGAGTGAGGAGACAATTGATGTTCACCCACAGCATCCGCCGCCGGCTGGTGATCGGCAGCGCTGCACTGACCGCGGCGGCGCTCGCGCTCGGCGGTTGTGGCCGCTCGAGCGACACCGGCACCGGCACCGGCTCCGGTTCGCAGCCGACCACGACGGTCAGCGAAGGACCGGCGACCGGCAACCTGACCGTCTGGGCGATGGGCACCGAGGGCGAGAACCTGCCCAAGCTGATCGACCAGTTCAAGCAGGCGAACCCGGGCGTCAACGTGACCGTGACGCCGATCCCGTGGGACGCCGCGCACGACAAGTTCACCACCGCGATCGCGGCCGGCACCCCGCCGGACGCCGCGATGGTCGGCACCACCTGGATGGGCGAGTTCGCCGACCTCGGCGCGCTCGACCCGACACCGCAGGGCTTCGACAACTCCGGGTTCTACGAGGGTGCGCTCGACACGACGAAGGTCGGCGGGACGCAGTACGGCGTGCCGTGGTACGTCGAGACGCGGCTGGTGTTCTACCGCAAGGACCTCGCCGCGAAGGCCGGCTTCAGCACCCCGCCGACCGACTGGGACGGCCTGAAGGCGATGGCGAAGGCCATGAAGGAGAAGGCCGGCGCGAAGTACGGGATCAACCTGCAGCCGGGTGGGGACGGCTCGTGGCAGACCGTGATGCCGTTCGCGTGGTCGGCCGGGGCGAACATCACGAACGACGACCAGAAGCAGTTCACGTTCGACACCCCGCAGATGCAGGAGGGGCTGAAGTACTACCAGAGCTTCTTCACCGAGAAGCTGGCCGGGACCGACCTGCCGCCGAACCAGACCGAGGCGCAGTTCGTGAACGGGCAGGTGCCGATGTTCATCTCCGGTCCGTGGATGGCCGGGTCGGTGGCGAAGGCCGGCGGGGACGCGATCAAGCCGAACATCGGGGTGTTCCAGATCCCGAAGAACAAGACCGCGACGTCGTTCGTGGGTGGGTCGGACTTCGTGGTGTTCAAGTCGTCGAAGAACAAGGACAGCGCGTGGAAGCTGGTCAAGTTCCTGTCGGATGCGAAGACGCAGGCTTCGTGGTTCAAGCTGTCGTCGGACCTGCCGGCGGTGAAGAGCGCGTGGCAGGACCCGAGCATCGCGTCGGATCCGTTGCTGCCGGTGTTCGGGAAGCAGCTGGAGGACGCGAAGGCGCCGCCGGCGATCGTGAACTGGGAGCAGGTGGCGAAGGCGTTCGACACCGAGGTCGAGAAGATGGCCAAGTCCGGCCAGTCCCCCGCCGACACCGCCAAGGCAATCCAGACCAAGGCGACCGCCATTGGGACCGGCGGTAGCTGATCCCGATGAGTCAGAAAACAGCACCCGGCGAGGCGCTGCGCGCCTCGCCGGGTGGAGGAAACGCGGTGACGAGCGGTGGACGGCGTGGGGCACCGGACGGGCGCAGACGCCTGGATCGGCAGACGGTGGCTGCTTGGGTGTTGGTCTTGCCGTTCGTGGTGTTGTTTCTCGCGTTTACGGCGGGACCCGTGCTCGGGTCGTTCGGGATGTCGTTCACGGATATCAGGCAGCGGGATCTGCGGACGCCGTTCTCGGTGGACGGGGTCGGGTTCGGCAACTACGTGAAGGCGTTGTCGGACGAGACGTTCCGGAAGGCCGCGTTCAACACGGCGTACTTCGTGGTGCTCGGCGTCCCGTTGACGTTGGTCGTGGCGTTGGCGGCGGCGGTGCTGCTGGACCGGGGTGTGAAGCGGTTCCAGGCGCTGTTCAAGGTCGGGTACTACCTCCCGGTCGTCACGTCGATCGTCGCGATCGCGGTGATCTGGCGGTTCGTACTCTCGCCCGACAACGGTCTGGTGAACACGGTGCTCGGCTGGGTCGGCATCCACGGCCCGAACTGGCTGGCGTCCAAGACCTGGGCGATGCCGTCGCTGATCGCGATGGCCGTCTGGCGGAACTTCGGCTCCGCGATGATCATCTTCCTGGCCGGCCTGCAGGGCATCCCGGAGACCGTCGAGGAGGCCGGGCAGATCGACGGTGCGGGCCCATGGCAACGGTTCCGGTACCTGATCGTGCCGTTGCTCCGGCCGACGATCCTGTTCACGAGTGTGACCACCGGGATCGGCTACCTGCAGTTCTTCGAGGAGCCGTTCGTGATGACCCAGGGCGGCCCGCTGGACAGCACGCTCTCGGTGTCGATGTACACCTACAACCAGTTCGGCTTCGGCAACTACGGGCTGGCGACGTCGATGGCCTACATCCTGTTCGTCGTCATCGCGGTGATCACGTTCATCCAGTTCCGGCTGCTGAGGGAGAAGTGATGCGCCGTACCTGGTGGATCTATCTGATCGGTGTGCTCGGGCTGATCGCCGTCGCGGCGCCGTTCCTGTGGATGGTGCTCGGCAGTTTCAAGACGCAGGGCGAGCTGCTGCGGGTGCCGCCGACCTGGTGGCCGGAGCAGCCGACGTCACAGAACTACGGAGACCTGTTCAGCAAGGCGAACTTCCCGCGCTACTTCTTCAACTCGGCGTTCGTCGCGCTGGTGGTGACGGCCGGCAACCTGACGTTCTGCTCGATGATCGGGTACGCGCTCGCGAAGCTCCGGTTCAAGGGCCGGAACGCGCTGTTCGTGCTGGTCATGGCCACGTTGATGATCCCGGGCATGGTCACGTTCGTCCCGCTGTTCGTGCTGGTCACGAACGCCGGCCTGGCGAACTCGTACCCGGGGCTGATCCTGCCGTTCCTGGTCTCGCCGTTCGGCGTGTTCCTGATGCGGCAGTTCTTCCTCGGGCTGCCCGACGACCTGATGGACGCCGGCCGCGTCGACGGGACCAGCGAGCTCGGGATCTTCGCCCGGATCATGCTGCCACTCACCCGCCCGGCGCTGGCCACGCTCGGCATCCTCACGTTCCTCGGTTCCTGGAACAACTTCCTCTGGCCGCTGGTGATCGCCCAGACCGAGGACAAGTACACGTTGCCCGTCGCCCTCGCGCTGTACTCGACCGGACAGAACGCGCAGAACTACGGCCTGTTGATGGCCGGCGCGGTCGTGGTCGTCGTACCGGTGCTGGTGATCTTCCTGGCCTTCCAGAAGCACGTCACCAAGGGCATTGCCATTACCGGACTCAAGTAGGAGAGGTTTCAGATGACCGCCATCATCAGTCGCCGAACGATACTCGCTTCAACCGGAGCGTTGGCGCTTGCGGGGAGCGAATCACCTGCCTTCGGAGGAACTCCCGCGTATGCACAGCAATCCGAGAGCAGTTGGAGTCCTAGCCGATCCGACAGGGCGTTGGTTGGGCGGTGGGCTCGGGATACCTGGCGCAGCATCGTTGCTATGACGGACGACCGCACTGGGCTGCCTGCTGACAACATCGGGGACTCGGTGACCAACCCGGTGCGGAGCAACTACACCTCGCCCACCAACATCGGTGGGTATCTGTGGAGCACCGTCGTTGCCAGGCATCTCGGGATCATCTCGCCGCAGGAGTCGCTGCGCCGGATCACCCAGACGCTCACGACGATGCGGGACGCCGTCCATCACGTGCCCAGTGGGATGTACTTCAACTGGTACGACGAGGCGACCGGCGAGGTGCGGTACGTCGACCCGGACGGGACCCGGCCGATCACGCCGTTCGTGTCCAGCGTCGACAACGCGTGGTTCGCCTGCGCGCTGATGGTGGTCCGGAACGCCGAACCGCGCGCCCGCGCCCTCGCGGACCTGCTCCTCAACCGGATGAACTTCAAGTACTACTACAACCCCGCGGCCCGCCCCGGCGGCCTCATGCGCGGCGGCTTCTTCGAGACTCCGCCGCCGGACGAGGCGACCGACAAGGGCAACCACGCCGGCGTCGGCCCGGACGTGTACTACCGCAAGTTCCACTACGACACGTGCAACACCGAGGCCCGGATCGCCGGGTACGTCGGGTTCGCCCTCAACCAGGTCCCGCACACGCAGTACTTCGCGACGTACCGCACCTTCCCCGACACCTGCGACTGGTCGTGGGTGGAGCAGAAACCGAAGGGCGTGCACCGGACGTACCTCGGCCTGGACGTCTTCGAGGGCACGTACGAGTACCGCGGGATGCGGCTGGTCCCGTCCTGGGGCGGCGACATGTTCGAGTCGCTGATGCCGGACCTGTTCGTCCCGGAGGCGACCTGGGCGCCGCGCAGCTGGGGTATCAACCACCCGCTGACGGTCCGCGCGCAGATCGAGCACGGGCTGTACGACGCGAAGTACGGCTACTGGGGCTTCTCCCCCGCGTCGAACCCGAAGGGCGGGTACTCCGTGTATGGCGTCGAGCCGATCGGGATGGACCCGGGCGGCTACCCGTCCGACCTCGAGGGTACGAACTACGACGCCGGCTTCGAGGGCTGCCGTGCGGGCACCAACCCGAACCCGACGTACGGCGACGGCGTGGTCACCCCGCACGCGGCGTTCCTCGCGATGGCGTACGCCCCGGCGCAGGCGATCGAGAACCTGAGCAAGATCGAGAACACACTGCACGCGTACGGCGCCGGCGGGTTCTACGACTCGGTGGCGACGAAGTCCGGGCTGATCGCGAAACGGTACCTGTCGCTCGACCAGGCGATGGTGATGGGTGCGATCGGCAACGTTTTCGGCAACGACCTGATCCGGCGGAACTTCGCGAGCCGGACGGTCGAGCAGCGGATCCGGCCGCTGATCGCCAGGGAGCAGTTCGAATCGGGAGTTCTGTAGATGCACGAAGACGCCAAGACCGACTGGGACCAGCGGATCGCGCTCCGCAGTGACGAGGAGCGCGAGTTCGCCTTCCCGGACCTCGATCCGCCGAAGGAGGTGCGGGCGGTCGGCGGCGTCGGGCAGGTGACGATCGACTGGTCGCCGGTGGACGGCGCGGCCGGCTACCTGATCCTCCGCGGCGCCGGCGCGCACGGTCCGCTGGAACCGGTCGATCACCACAGCGGCGACGTCCTCTCGGTGCCGTCGCCGCCGTACGTCGACACCACGTGCACCCCGGGTACGCCGTACCGCTACGCGGTCGCGAGCGTGCCCGAGGTGACGACCCACGGACGCCCGAGCCCGCCGGTCGGCGCCGTACCGCTGGTGGCCGGAAGCATCGCCCCGACCACTGGCGTGACCATCGACGTAGTTGCCGAGGGCACCGAGCTGCACCGGCCGTGGACGCCGATGGTCGGCAGCGAACGCCTCAGCCAGCTGCTCTGCGAGGACCTCACGGGCGGTCACGAGATCGGTGTGGAACTCGAGGACGCGTTGCGCCGGATGCACGACGAGCTCGGTGTGCGGACGGTGCGCGCGCACGCGATCTTCCACGACGACACGCACGTGATCGATGGCGACACCTACGACTTTTCCGTCGTCGACCAGATCTACGACAAGCTGCTCGGGATCGGCCTGCGGCCGGTGGTCGAGCTCGGGTTCATGCCCCGCGAACTGGCGAGCGATCCCGCCAGGACCGTGTTCGCGTACGGCGCGATCATCTCGCCGCCGGCGTCGTACGACCGCTGGTACGACCTGGTGCGCGCGCTCGTCCAGCATCTGGTCGACCGGTACGGGCTGGACGAGGTGCTGACCTGGGACTTCGAGGTGTGGAACGAAGCCAACCTCGAGGTGTTCTGGTCCGGCACGAAGGCCGAGTACCTGCACCTGTACGACGTGTCCGCCGCTGCCGTGAAGTCCGTGGACCAGCGCCTGCAGGTCGGCGGCCCGTCGTCGGCCGCGGCCGGCTGGGTGGACGACCTGCTCGAACATACCAAACGGTATGGTACGCCGGTCGACTTCGTGTCCACCCACACCTACGGGAGTCCGCCGCTCGACGTCCGGGCGTCGCTGGAGCGGCACGGGTACCCGGACGCGCGGATCCTCTGGACCGAGTGGGGCGTCACGCCGACGCACTTCAACCCGATCAACGACTCGGTGTTCTCCGGGATCTTCCTGCTCCGCGGCATGCGGTCCGCGTCCGGGCGGATCGACGCGCTCTCGTACTGGGTCGCCTCCGACCACTTCGAGGAGCTCGGCCGGCCGCCGCGGTTCCTGCACGGCGGGTTCGGATTGCAGACCGTCGGCGGACTGCGCAAACCGCGGTACCACGCACTGACGCTGCTCAGCCGCCTCGGCCCGGTCGAGCTCCCGGTGACGTACGACGGTGACGGCGGCGGCAGCCTCGTCGAAGCGTGGGCGTCCCGCGACCGCGACCGGATCGCCGTACTGCTGTGGAACCTGACGCTCGATCAGACCAAGGCCGACGGCGACCCCGCGCTGACCAGGACGGTCCGCGTCCAGCTGCCCGGCGCGGACCCGTCCTGGCAGCTCAGCACCACCACGCTCGCGATCGGCACCGCGGACCTGGCCACCGCCGCCGCGGGACTGCCCGACTGGCCGGCGGACGCGGAGCTGGCCGGCCTGGCCGAGCGCACCCAACTGGTCACGACCGCCGCCGAATGGAACGGATCGTCGGTCGAGGTGACGCTGCCGATGCCGTCCGCAGTGCTGCTGGAGCTGCGTCCGGCTCGGGACTGACCATCTCGTTGAGCCAGCGCTCGACGCCCGCGATGTGTACGGTCGCCCAGGCCCGGGCGACCTCCGGTTCGCGGGTGGCGATCGCGTCCAGGATCGAGCGGTGCTCCGCCATCGAGCGGTGCACCGCCCCGGTCTGGGTCAGCCCGCGCCAGATCCGGGCCCGGTAGGTCGGTTGCCGCAGGCTCTCGATGATCGAGGCCAGCGTCCGGTTGCCGCTGCCGATCGCGAGCAGCCGGTGGAACTCCACGTCGCAGGCCAGCTGGTCGTCCGCCGACGGGTCGTCGCCGAGGTCGTCGAGCAGCGCGCGCATCGCGGCCACGTCGGCGTCCGGCATCCGCAGCGCCGCCCGGGCGGCCGCGGCCGGCTCGAGGATCCGGCGTACCTCGAAGAACTCCAGCACGGAGGCGTCCTGCTGCAGGTCCAGGACGAACGCCATCGTCTCCATCAGCAGCGCCGGGTCCAGGCTGGTCACGTAGGTGCCGTCGCCCTGCCGGACCTCGAGGACCCGGATCAGCGCCAGCGCCTTGACCGCCTCGCGGAGCGAGTTCCGGGACAGGCCGAGCCGCGCGGCCAGGTCGGCCTCCCGCGGCAGCCGGTCGCCGGGCCGCAGCTCGCCGCTCACGATCATCTGCTTGATCGCCTCGATCGCGGTGTCGGTGACCGCCATGGCACCACCTCCCCACTGCCTCGAAACGTCCGATGTATTCGGACCATACATCGGACGTCTAGGTAGTCCGCTAGAGTGTGGCGGGTTCGTTTTTCTCCTGAAATAAGGTCACGAGCTGTTGACTCCGCCCAAGAATCCAACATATTGATCGGATGACTCACAGCTTTCCTTGGAGGTCAGGATGAGAGCAACACCAGCGCGGGCACGCCGCTGGCTGACCGCGGCCGGTGCGGTGCTGACCCTGACCGCCGTGGCCGCCTGCGGTGGCGGGAACGGCGGCAGCAGCGCGTCCGGGTCGGCCGACAAGGCCGATCTGACCTGGCAGTTCTGGATCGGCGGTACGGCGGACCAGGCGGCCTGGCAGAAGGTCGCCGACCAGGCGCACACCGACCACTCCGGCATCACCGTCAAGCTCCAGGGCACCGACTGGAACAACTACTGGTCCAAGATCGGCACCCTGCTGGCCAGCGGCAAGGCGCCCTGCATCATCGGCATGCAGTCGCTGCGGCTGGCGTCGTACGCGAACGCGATGCTGCCGCTGGACGACCTGATGAAGAAGTACGGCCTGAAGACCGAGGACTTCGACAAGCCGATCATGGACGGCCTCAAGTCGGACGGGAAGCAGGTCGCGATCCCGTACGACTCCGGCCCGATGGTGATCTTCTACAACAAGGACCTGTTCAAGGCCGCCGGCGTCCCGGATCCCAAGCCCGGCTGGACGATGGACGAGTTCGAGGCCGCCGCGAAGAAGCTCACGACCGGGGGCCGGACCGGCCTGGTGACGTCGCCCGGAGATCTCGGTGTGACTTCCTGGGTACGGACGCTGACCGGTGCGGAGCCGCTCGCCGACGGCAAGCTCAACCTCACCGACCAGAAGTTCGTCGACGGGTTCACGACGTACGCGAACTTCGTCCGGACCGACAAGATCGCGCCGCAGGTGCCGTCCGGCAACGGCGACTTCGAGACCACCCAGTTCACCTCGGGCAAGTCCGCGATGCAGCTGAACGGCCCGTGGTCGCTGATCGACACCCTCGGCAAGGTCAAGTTCAACCTCGGGATCGCGCCGATCCCGGCCGGGCCGGACGGGTCCAAGACCTTCACGGCCGGCTCCGGGTTCGGCATCTCCCGGTCCTGCAAGACGCCGGACGCCGCGTTCCAGGCGATCATGTCGATGACCAGCGAGGGCCCCCTCACCACGCTGGCCTCGGCAGGCCGCGCGTACCCGGCCCGGACCGCTGCGCACCCGGCCTGGTTCACCGCCGCGAAGATCCCGGAGGCCAAGGAGGTCATCGAGTACGCGTCGCAGAACTCGGTGCCGCTGGTCACCTCGAAGAACTGGGTCCAGGTCAACGACCTGCTCACCCGGTTCGGTACCCAGGCGCTGAACGGCGAGATCCCACCGGACCAGGCGCTGAAGACCATCCAGGACCAGGCAGGCGCTGGCTCCTGATGGTGACCGTTCAGGAATCCGTCGCCCCGGCCGAGAAGGTTCGGCCGGGGCGCCGGCCCGCGCTGCGCCGGGACGGGCGCTACGCCTCGGTGTTCCTCGCCCCGAGCCTGGGCGGGCTGGCACTGTTCACGTTGTTCCCGACCGCGATGGCGCTCGCGATCAGCCTGTTCGACTGGCCGGTGTTCGGCGAGCGGAAGTTCCTCGGGTTCGGCAACTACTCGCACCTGCTCGGCGATCCGGTGTTCCGCCGCGTCGTCCTGAACACCGCGCTGTTCGTGGTGCTGTACGTGCCGCTGAACGTGGTCGTATCGCTCGGGCTGGCGACCTGGCTCGGCCCGAAGATCAAGGGCCGGCAGGCGTTCCGGGTGCTGTTCTTCATCCCGGTGATGACGCCGATGGTCGCGAACGTGATGGTCTGGCGGCTGCTGTTCCAGCCCGGCGGGCTGCTCGACGCGGGCCTCGGCAGCTGGTTCGGGATCCACGCGCCGAACTTCCTCGGCTCCTCGAACTGGGCGATGCCGGCGATCGTCGCGATGTCGATCTGGCAGGGGTTCGGGTACAACTTCCTGGTCTTCTCCGCGGCCATCGACCAGGTGCCGCAGTCCCAGCTGGAGTCGGCGCAGATCGACGGCGCCGGCCCGTTCCAGCGGTTCCGGTACGTGACCTGGCCGATGATCACGCCGTCGCTGTTCTTCGCCACCACGATGACGCTGATCACGTCGTTCCAGGTGTTCGCGCAGCCGTTCATCCTCACTCAGGGCGGGCCGGGCGTCGCCACCCAGACGATCGTCATGTACGTCTACAACCAGGGCTGGCAGTTCCTCAGCATGGGACTCGCCTCGGCGGCCGGGTGGGTGCTGTTCGTGATCATCATGGGCATCACCGCGATCCAGTTCGTCGGCCAGCGGAAGTGGGTCAACTATGACGTCTGAGAATGTCCGCCGGGTGGTCTCCCACGTGCTGCTGGTCGCGGTCGCGATCGTCTTCCTCGGCCCGCTGGTGTACGCCGTCTCCACGTCGCTGAAGCCCGCGGACGAGGTGTTCACGCCGGTGCCGCACCTGTTCGGGTCGCAGATCCGCTGGCAGAACTACGCCGACGCGTTCACGTTCGCGCCGTTCGGCAAGTACTTCCTGAACAGCCTGTTCGTCGCGGTCACCGGGACGCTGGTGGTGGTGTGCGCGTCGAGCATGTCGGCGTACGCCTTCGCGCGGCTGAAATTCAGGGGCCGGGAGCAACTGTTCGTGCTGTTCCTCGGTACGCTGATGGTGCCGCAGGAGGTGCTGATCGTGCCGATGTACTGGCTGATGCAGTCGCTCGGCTGGGTGGACAGCTACTGGGCGCTGATCCTGCCGTGGGCCTTCACCGCGTTCGGCACGTTCCTGTTGCGGCAGTTCTTCCTGACCGTCCCGGCCGAGATCGAGGAGGCGGCCCGGGTGGACGGCTGTGGCCCGTTCCGGTCCTTCCTGCGGATCATGCTGCCGCTCGCGCGGCCGGCCATCGCCGTACTGACCGTCTTCACGTTCATCAGCTTCTGGGGCAGTTTCCTGTGGCCGTTGATCATCATCAACAGCGTCGAGGACAAGGGCACCGTCCCGCTCGGCCTGGCGCAGTTCGTCGGCCAGCAGGGCACCCAGTGGAACCTGATGATGGCCGCATCGGTGATGGCAATGGTGCCCACCGTGCTGCTCGTCGTCCTGCTACAGAAACACCTGGTCCGCGGCCTGCTCGTCACTGGTCTGGGCGGCCGCTAAACCACCCGCCCCACACCCGCCTTTTCTTTTCTTCTCACTTATTGCGTTCACTTAAGGAGTGTTCTGATGACTGACACGCCTCCGGCGGCTTCGGTGGAGAAGTTCCGCGACTGGCGGTTCGGCCTGTTCGTCCACTGGGGGCTGTACGCGCTGCCGGCCCGGCACGAGTGGGTGAAGAACCGCGAGCGGCTCACCGACGAGGACTACCAGCCGTACTTCGACCACTTCGAGCCGGACCTGTACGACCCGAGCACGTGGGCGAAGGCGGCGCGCGAGGCCGGGATGAAGTACGCCGTACTCACGACCAAGCACCACGAGGGCTTCTGCCTGTGGGACTCGCAGGTGTCGGACTACACGGTCGCGAAGACCGCCTGGGGCAAGGACCTGGTCGGGCCGTTCGTCGAGGCGTGCCGGGCCGAGGGGCTCGGGGTCGGGTTCTACCACTCGCTGATCGACTGGCACCACCCGGAGTTCCCGATCGACCTGGTGCACCCGCAGCGCGACGACGAGGAGGCGATTGCGAAGGCGGCCGGGCGGGACATCGAGGTCTACGCGGAGTACCTGCACGCGCAGACCCGGGAGCTGCTGACGAACTACGGGCCGATCGACATCATGTGGTTCGACTTCTCGTACCCGGGCCGGACGTACGACGACGGCCGCGACGGGCACGGGAAGGGCCGCGACGACTGGCAGTCGGAGAAGCTGATGGCGATGGTCCGGGAGCTGCAGCCGGGCATCCTGATCAACGACCGGCTCGACATCCCGGGCGACTTCGTGACGCCGGAGCAGTACCAGCCGGACGGGCCGATGCAGCGCGACGGCGTACCGGTGCTGTGGGAGGCGTGCCAGACGCTGAACGGCAGCTGGGGCTACGACCGGGACAACCTGGACTGGAAGTCGCCCGAGACGCTGGTGAAGATGCTCGTCGACTCGGTCTCCAAGGACGGCAACCTGCTGCTGAACGTCGGCCCGACCGGGCGAGGCGAGTTCGACCCGCGGGCGCTGGCGACACTGTCGTCCATCGGCGAGTGGATGCGGCTGCACGAACGGTCGATCCGCGGTGCGCGGCCGGCGGACGGTTACGTCGCCCCGGTCGACTGCCGCTTCACCCAGAAGGGCAACCGGCTGTACCTGCACCTGTTCTCCTGGCCGATGGGCCACATCCACCTGCAGGGCCTGGCCGGCAAGGTCAAGTACGCCCAACTCCTGAACGACGCCTCCGAGATCAAGCGCATCGAAAACGACCCGCACCAGCAGGCCCAGAACACCACGATGGGCGGGGTGTCTGGCGAGACCCTGACGCTGAAGCTCCCGATCCAGAGGCCGAACGTCCTGGTCCCGGTGATCGAACTCTTCCTCACCTGACCTTGCCCACTCAGTTGGAGGGTTGCCCCCTCGAATTCTCAGTGGGCAACCCTCCAGCTGAGGGGATGCCCCCTCAACTGGAGGGTTTGCGGGTCAGGAGGCCGGGGTGGGGCGGCCTGGTTGTTCTCCGCCTCGGGCTTCGAGGTAGTTGTTCTTGGGGACCATGACCTTGCGGCGGAAGAGGCAGACGACGGTGCCGTCCTGTTTGTAGCCCTTGGTTTCGACGTAGACGACGCCGCGGTCGTCCTTGGACTTGGACTCCCACTTGTCCAGGACGACCGTCTCGCCGTAGATCGTGTCGCCGTGAAAGGTCGGCGCGACGTGCCGCAGCGACTCGATCTCCAGGTTCGCGATCGCCTTGCCGCTCACGTCGGGGACCGACATCCCGAGCAGGATCGAGTAGATGTAGTTGCCCACCACAACGTTCTTGCCGAACTGGGTGGTCTCCCCGGCGTAGTTCGCGTCCAGGTGCAGCGGATGGTGGTTCATCGTCAGCAGGCAGAACAGGTGGTCGTCGTACTCCGTCACCGTCTTGCCGGGCCAGTGCTTGTAGACCGCACCGACCTCGAACTCCTCGTAGCTCCGCCCGAACTGCATCCCGGTTCCTCCTCAGCTCCTGGATTCCCCATGCTGCCGGGTCCGGGCGCATCCGGACCGTGGTCTGGATCTCACCACGCTGCGGCAACGGAGGAGAGATAGGTCACGGCAGGTCCTGCTGCGGGTGCGTCTGCTGCGGCAGCAGCGGGTGCACCTCGCCCTTGAGCGCGAGCTTCGCCAGGTGGTTGCGGGCCTCCTCGGCGAACTTGAAGTCGCAGAGTACGTCGTACGTCGTCGCCACCACGGCCGTCCGCGAGGTGAAGTCCCGCCGCCCGGCCGACTGGGCGTAGCTCAGCCCGCCGAACACCAGCCCGAAGAAGGCGCCCAGCACCACACCGGTGATCACCGCGGCGATCCAGTTGTTGGTGGTGAACAGCCCCAGCAGCAGCCCCACGAACAGCCCGAACCAGGCGCCGCTGGCGACACCGGCGGTCAGCGCCTTGCCCCAGGTGAGCCGCCCGGTGATCTTCTCGACCTGGCGGAGGTTGTTGCCGACGATGGTCGTGTGCTCGACCGGGAACTTCTCGTCCGAGAGGTAGTCGACTGCTCGCTGCGCCTCCCGGTAGGTGTCGTACGTCCCGATCGTCAGGCCGGTCGGCCTGGGGTCCATCGAGGGCATGCCCTGCGCGGTCATCGTCGTTCCTCTCCACGTGCTTCCACCCCCATCATTGCCGACGGCTGGTTACCACGTCTTGATAGCCTCGCCGTTGATGGCCGGGCGACGATGGGACATGGGCGCGACACGCCGTGTGGGACGAGTGTTCGCCCGCCGCGGCGGCGCTGCCGGACGCCCGTCGGACGAGGTGGTCCGCGGCAAGCTCGAGGGCGCCCTGGTCGACTGGGGGCTGTACCGCGACGGCGTCCGCGACCACCGGGTCGACTCCTACACCGAGGCGCTCGACCGGGCGCGCCGCGGCCAGGGGTTCGTCTGGATCGGCCTGTTCCAGCCGACCGACCACCAGCTCGCGATCGTCGGCGCCGAGTTCGGGCTGCACCCGCTGGCGCTGGAGGACGCGTCCGAGGCGCACCAGCGGCCCAAGCTCGAGCGGTACGGCGACACGCTGTTCGCCGTGTTCAAGACGGTCACGTACGTCCCGCACCGGGACCTGACCGCGACCAGCGAGGTGGTGGCCACCGGTGAGGTGATGGTGTTCTGCGGCCCCGGCTTCGTGGTCACGGTCCGCCACGGCGAACACAGCGAACTGACCGGTCTGCGGCAGGACCTGGAGAAGGAGCAGCACCGGCTGGCGACCGGCCCCGGCGCCGTTCTGCACGCGATCGCGGACCATGTCGTCGACCGGTACCTGGAGGTCGCGGACGCCGTACAGGCCGACATCGACCTGATCGAGACCGACATGTTCACGCCGCGCGGCTGGCGGAACATCGACCGGGTGTACCAGCTGAAGCGCGAGGTGCTGGAGCTCAAGCGGGCGGTGGCGCCGCTGACCGGGCCGATGCGCGCGCTGGCGACCATTCGGCATCCGCTGATCACCGACGAGACCAGGAACTACTTCCGCGACGTGGACGACCACCTGCAGCGGGTGAAGGAGCAGGTGATCTCGTTCGACGAGCTGCTCAGCTCGATCCTGCAGGCCGGCCTGGCCCAGGTCCAGGTGGCCGAGAACGAGGACATGCGCCGGATCTCCGCCTGGGTCGCGATCCTCGCCGTACCCACGATGATCGCCGGGATCTACGGGATGAACTTCGACTACATGCCGGAGTTGCGCCTCAAGTACGCGTACTTCGTGGTGCTCGGCGTGATGGTCTGCGCTTGTTTCACCCTTTACCGACTGTTCAAGCGGAACCACTGGCTTTGAACCTCCGGCGCCGCTCGACGCGTTGAGGTGAGGTGGCAACCTTTTGCCATGGCCAGGAGTACTACCGCATTGGATTGTTCAAACAGTTGTCGCCCGCTCCCCTGCCTTGATTGAATTCCGGGGTCGCGTTCGGTCAGGAGCTGACTACTTTCCGCGATCGCGCCGGGGGACGTGGTGACAACGAGGAACGGGAGGGGACTGCGATGCTGCGAATCCATTTCACGCCGCGCGACCTGACCCGGGTCACGGTGGCCACCCGGCCGGCACCGCTCTGGGAGGTGCTGCTGAGCCTGCACATGCTCCAGCACTCGGAAGGCCGGCTGATCTTCGAGGACTGGCGCCGGCATGTCCGTACGACGGTCGGCCCCGACCAGATGCGGCTGCTGCTCGAGCTCACCCCGGCGCACGGGTACTCGCCGGACTTCCTGACCCCTGCCGAGGCCGCGCCGGACTTCGACACCGCGCTGGAGCAGACGCTGGCGACCCCGCGGCACCAGGTGCGAAGCCAGCTCGACCTGCTGCAGAAATGGCGCCCGTCGTCGCCGTGGACCCGGGAGCTCGCGCATGGGGACCGTACGTCGATGCAGAAGCTCGGCCGGGCGATCCGCACATACCACGACGTGGCGATCCGGCCGTACTGGAAGTCGATCGGCACCCACGTGTCCGCCGACCACGCGCACCGCGGCGAGACGCTTGCGCGGCACGGCGTCCACCGGTTGCTGTCGTCGCTGCACCCGCGGGTCCGGTGGGTCGCACCGGTGCTGCAGGTGCTGGACATGAACGACCGCGATCTGTATCTCGATGGCAGGGGAATCGAGTTGCAGCCCTCGGCGTTCTGCTGGCAGGTACCGACGAAGCTGCGGGATCCAGATCTGAAACCGATCCTGGTCTACCCGATCCAGCACGCGCCCGGCATCCTGCGGCAGGCGTCGACGGACGCTGCGCCGTCGAGCGACCCGCTGGGGTCCCTGCTCGGCTCGACCCGGGCCGCCGCGCTGGAAGCGACCGTCAGCGGCTGTACGACGACCGAGCTGGCGAAGCGCTGCAAGATCTCGCCGGCCGCCGCCAGCCACCAGGCGACCGTACTGCGGGAAGCCGGGCTGATCACCACCCGCCGCTCCGGCGCCTCGGTCCGGCACGAGATCACCCAGCTCGGCATCTGGCTGCTGTCCGGCCACGGCTCCGGCCGCGTCCCGACCCCCATCCCCGGACGGGCGCCCGCCTAGCCCGTCCCGTTGAGCCCTGCCCCAATGCGCGCTGGGCCGACCGGCACCGCCCCGCCCGTCGACCCAGCGCGCCGGCAGCTCACAGCTTGTAGTCCTCGAGGAGCCGGCGGCCGATGATCATCCGCTGGATGTCGGCGGTTCCCTCCCCGATCAGCAGCATCGGGGCCTCGCGGTACAGGCGTTCGATCTCGTACTCCTTCGAGAACCCGTACCCGCCGTGGATCCGGAACGAGTCCTCCACGACCTGGGCGCAGTACTCGCTGGCCAGGTACTTCGCGACGCCGGCCTCGAAGTCGTTGCGGGAGCCGCTGTCCTTCTTCCGCGCGGCCTTCACCATCAGCTCGTGCGCGGCCTCGACCTTGACCGCCATGTCGGCGAGCCGGAACAGCACCGCCTGGTGGTCGGCGATCTTCTTGCCGAACGTCTCGCGCTGCTGGGCGTACGAGATCCCGAGCTCGAACGCCCGCCGCGCCACGCCGCAGCCGCGGGCCGCGACGTTCACCCGGCCGACCTCGACGCCGTCCATCATCTGGTAGAAACCCTTGCCCGGTACGCCGCCGAGGATCTGGCCGGCGTCGATCCGGTACCCGTCGAACACCAGCTCGGTGGTGTCGACGCCCTTGTAGCCCATCTTCTCGATCTTGCCGGGAATCGTGAGACCCTTGTCGACCTCGCCGAAGCCCGGTTCCTTCTCGACCAGGAACGTGGTCATGTTCTTGTAGACCGACTCCTGGCCCTCGTCGGTCTTGACCAGCACCGCGACCAGGTTCGACGAGCCGCCGTTCGTCAGCCACATCTTCTGGCCATTGATCACGTAGCCGTCGTCCTCGCGCGTGGCCTTGGTCTTGATCGCGGAGACGTCGGATCCGCAGCCCGGCTCGGACATCGAGAACGCGCCGCGGACCTCGCCGGTCGCCATCCGCGGCAGGTACTTCTGCTTCTGCTCGTCGGTCCCGTGCTGGAGCAGCATGTACGCGACGATGAAGTGCGTGTTGACGATGCCGGAGACACTCATCCAGCCGCGGGCGATCTCCTCCACGCAGAGGGCGTAGGTGAGCAGCGATTCGCCGAGTCCGCCGTACTCCTCGGGGATCATCAGCCCGAACAGGCCGAGCTCCTTGAGGCCCTCGACGATCTCGGTCGGGTACTCGTCGCGGTGCTCGAGCTCGGTGGCGACCGGGAGGATCTCCGCCTCGACGAAGGCCCGGACCGTCTTCAGGATCTCCTCCTGGACGTCGGTCAGCCCGTCGGTCTGCTGCAACCTGCTCATCTGCGCCTCCTTGGCCTGCGTACCAGTGAGTATCGTGGTACCAGCCTGACACCCGCTGTGACACCGGCCACCCGGGGGAGGTCGCGTGGCTCACTCGTTGTGGTCGCCGCCGTTCGGGCGGGGCAGCGACTGCCCGATCGTCTGGACCAACGTGGCGATCTGCTGGGTGGCCTGCCAGCGGTGGTGCTGCTGAGCCTCGAACAGGCGCTGCCTGGCCTCGTAGAAGTGCTGTGCGGCCGACTGCAGGTTGCCCTGGTCCACTGCCTGCGCCGCCTCGTCCAGCTGGCGCGCGGCGTCACGAGGAGCCTTGCTGTTCTTCCCCTGCTGCTGCGTTGCCCGCACTTGAGCGGCCAGCGTCCGCAGTCGTTGCACCAGGACAGCCTGCGGGTTCTGCGTGGGCTTCTTGGTGGGCGTGGTCTTCGTAGGCGTCGGCGTGGGCTTCGGTGTGGTGGTCGTTGTCGTCTTGGGCGCGCCCGTGGCCTTCTGAACCGGCGCAGACGGCGAACCGCCCGCCTGTGCTGTCGGCGGATCGTTCGACAGGCCTGAACGGAGCAACAGCGCTCCAACCAGGGCAGCCACCACCAGACCTGCGGCTACGCCCACCTTTGCCAGCGGGAACCCGCCGCTCGGCGCCGCACGGTGCGTTCGGGTCTCGTCCTCTTGCCACTTCCCTACTCCAACGACCTCAGCCGCGGCTGGCGGTGTGTAGGCGAGCACCTGGGTCTGGTTGGCCGGTGCGAGCAGCGCTGCGACGTCAGCGGCCGAGGCAGGCCTGTCTGCCGGGTTCTTCGCCAGCAGGTGCGTGACCAGCCCAGCCAGCTCAGCCGGTACGTCGGTACGCGTCACGGGCGGAGGCGGTGCCTCCAGGTGCTGTCGCATCACCACGTCGGCGGTCGGCCCGGTGAACGGCGGCGTACCCGTCAGAAGCTCGTGCAGGACGCAGCCGAACGAGTACCAGTCGCTGGCCGGCGTCGCGGGCTCGCCACGGACCTGCTCCGGCGACACGTACGACGCCGTACCGAGCAGGACGCCCAGACCGGTCGTCTCGTTGCCGGCGCGCTTCGCGATGCCGAAGTCGGTCATCTTGAGCGTGCCGTCAGGTGCGAGCAGCAGATTGCCCGGCTTCACGTCGCGGTGCACGATGCCGGCCTCGTGCGCGGCATCCAGCGCGCGGGCGCCCTGGACGGCGATCTTCTCGACCAGGTTGGCGGGCGGGAGTCCCGACGTACGCATCAGCTTGGCCAGGTCTGGGCCTTGGACGAGCTCCATGACCAGGAACACGCGGTCGCCCTCGGTGCCGACGTCGTACGTCGCCACGACGTTCGGGTGCGTCAATCGAGCGGCTGATTGAGCCTCGGCCCGGAACCGCTCCACGGCGTCCATCGGGTCGCCGTCGAGGCTGCGCAGCAGTTTCACCGCCACCTGCCGGTCGAGGACCGTGTCCTCGGCCTGCCACACCTCGCCCGCACCGCCCCTGCCCAGCAGGGTCAGCAACCGGTACCGACCTGCCAGTACCTCGCCGTTCACGCATTCACCTTCCGCAGTGGACCGCATCACCTTAGGCGGCGAACCGCCCGATGATCGAGTCCGCGGCGAAAAGCTTCAGAAACCTCTGCGGACAGCGATCGGAGTACTACGGTGGGTGGATGAAGCTACCCGCCCTGCTCGCGGCCGCGCTGGTCGCGACCACCCTCACCACGACCACCGCCTCCGCCGCGCCGGACCGGCATCCGCGCCCGGTGGTGAAGTGTCAGTTCACCCCGACGCCGGACAACCCGGCCGCGAAACCGGTCCGGATCCCGTCCGCGAACGCCCGTGCCAAGGGCACGGTCGACGTGTACTTCGTGACGAACTACGGACCGTTCGTGGTCCGGATGGACCGCGCGAACGCGCCGTGCGGCGTCCACAACTTCGTGCACCTGGTGCAGAGCCGGTTCTACGACGCCACCCAGTGCTTCCGGCTGACGAACTCGGCCCGGCTCGGCGTCCTGCAGTGCGGCGACATCTACCGCCAGGAGGAAGGCGGTCCGGGGTACAAGTTCCCCGACGAGGTCACCGGGCAGGAGACCTACGACCGCGGCACCGTTGCCTACGGCAACCAGGGCCCGGGGACGAACGGCTCGGAGTTCTTCGTCGTCCACTCCTTCGCCCACATCGCCCCGAACTACACCGTCCTCGGCCATGTGATCGCCGGCATGTCCACCTTCGACCGCATGGTCGCGGCCGGCATCGCCGACCCCGACCAGGACGGCCCGCCCGCGAAGCCGATCCGCATCTACAAGGTGTGGACGCGCTAGGGGAGGGTAATTCCGCGGCCGCGCCGCTACCTTGACGGTGTGGGCAAGCGTGGCCGGCCGCGGCATCCCGACGTACTCACCCCCGCCGAGTGGCGAGTGGTCGACATGGTGCGGCACGGAATGTCGAACCGGGTGATCGCGCGGCGCCGCGGGGTCAGCGTGGACGCGGTCAAGTTCCACGTCGCGAACGCCTTGCGGAAGCTCGGCCTGGATCGCCGGGCCGAACTGCGGACCTGGCGCGGCGTGCCCTTCGACAGCGCGCTACGAGGACAAGGAGACGCCGAGATGACGCAGCTAGGTGCGATCGGGCAGATTGCCCGCCCGGTCAGTGATATCGAGAAGGCGGTCGAGTTCTACCGCGACGTCCTCGGGCTGCCGCATCTTTACACGTTCGGCGACCTGGCATTCTTCGACTGCGGCGGGACCAGGCTGTTCCTCAGCGTCGGCGAGGGCGCGGCGTCGACGCTGTACTTCCGCGTCGACGACATCAACACGGCGTACGACGAGCTCCGGGAGCGCGGCGTGGTGTTCGAGAATGCGCCGCACCTGATCCACAAGCACGACGACGGGGTCGAGGAATGGATGGCGTTCTTCCCCGACCCCGACGGTCAACTGCTGGCGATCATGTCCCAGGTCTAGGGCGTCCAGACGTTCGTGCGGGTGAAGCCGGCGGCGCGGCCCTTGGCGGAGATGACGAGGGCCATCTTGCGGCTGGCCTCGTCGATCATCTCGTCGCCGAGCATCACCGCGCCGCGGGCGCCGCCGGCGGCCGAGGTGTAGTGGTCGTAGGCGTCGAGGATGTTCTCGGCGTGGTCGTAGTCCTCCTGGCGCGGGGAGTAGACCTCGTTGGCGGCGGCGATCTGGTCGGGGTGCAGGACCCACTTGCCGTCGAAGCCGAGGGCGGCCGAGCGGCCGGCCACCCGGCGGAAGCCGTCGACGTCCTTGATCTGCAGGTACGGGCCGTCGATCGCCTGCTTGTCGTGGGCGCGGGCCGCCATCAGGATCTGCATCAGGATGTAGTGGTACGCGTCGCCGACGTCGTACCCGGGCGGCTGCTCGCCGACCACCAGCGACTTCATGTTGATCGAGGCCATGAAGTCGGCCGGGCCGAAGATGATCGTCTCGACCCGCGGCGAGGCCGTGGCGATCGCGTTCACGTTGGTGAGGCCGAGCGCGTTCTCGATCTGCGCCTCGATGCCGATCCGGCCGGGCTCGTACCCGTGCACCTTCTCCAGCTGGGTGAGCAGCAGGTCGAGCGCGACCACCTGTTCGGCGGTCTGCACCTTCGGCAGCATGATGCAGTCGAGGTTCGCGCCGGCGCCGCCGACGACCTCGATCACGTCGGCGTACGTCCACTGGGTGGTCCAGTCGTTCACCCGGACGACGCGGAGCTTGTTCCCCCAGCCGCCTTCGTTGAGCGCGGCGACGATGTTCTTCCGGGCGTCCGGTTTGGCGAGCGGCGCGACCGAGTCCTCCAGGTCCAGAAACACCTGGTCGGCGTCGAGCCCCTTCGCCTTCTCCAGGAACCGCGGGTTCGACCCCGGGGTGGCCAGACACGACCGCCTGCTGCGCAAACCCTTGTCCGTCACCTTGTCCACCACGGTCGCCCTCCACTCGGTTACCCACCGGTCACCGGCAGCGTACGGCGTCCGCCGCCGCTGTCCCGGTGACCCGGCTCACTTCCTCTCCGAGTGTGTCCCGATTCACCGTGAAACACTGAGGCCTGTGAGCATCGAGGACATCGCCGGCGTGATGAAGAAGGCCGGACTGGTCTGGCTGGCCTGGGACGGCCGCCGCCCGGTCCCGGCCTGGTTCGCGAACGTCGACGGGCAGTACGTCGTACTGGCGGACTCGGCGGACGGCGCCGAGCAACCACTCCCCGGACTCGCAACGGCAGGCTCCGTCACGGTCGTCGTACCGGCCAAGCCCGCCATGAACCGCCTGGCGAGCTGGACGGCGACCGTACGACGTCTGGACCCCAGCAGCGACGAGTGGACGGCAGCCGCGCAGGTATTACGCACCGAGCGGCTCAACGCAGCCGACCTGGACACCCAGCTGGAGCGCTGGCGCACCCAGGCCGACGTACTGGTCCTCGATCCCACGGGTGACTTCACCGGACTGACCGACGACTCGCCCAGGGCCGAAGCACCGGCACCGACGAGGGCCACCACCCGCGGCAAGCCGCCGACAACCCTCCATCGGCGGGTCCGCCGACGCCCCAAGCTCAGCTAGTTGCCGTCAGCAATCGTCACAGCCAGCCGCGGTCGCGGGCGTGCCAGCCCAGCTGCAGGCGGGAGCGCGAGTGGGTCTGTTCCATCAGTTGCTGGACGCGTCTGGCGACAGTACGGCGGCTGATGCCCAGGCGGGCGCCCGCGGCGTCGTCGGTCAGTCCTGCGACCAGCAACGACAGAAGATGCCTGTCCTCCGCGGACATGGCCTCCTCCGGTTCCAGGCTGTCCGAGTCGGTCACGCTCAGCGGGCTCGCCCTGTTCCACACGGTCTCGAACAGAGCGACCAGGGCGTCGAGCAGACTGCAAGCGTGCACCAGGAGCGCCGCGTCCTGAGCAGGGGTGGCCCAGTCGAGCGGTAGCAGCGCCAGCTCGCGGTCCGCGATCGCCAGCTTGGTCGGCAGCATGTCCGCGATCCGCGCCTGCTCCCCCGCCCGGACATGGCTGACCGCGCTCGCGGCTAGCACCGCGTCGGCGAGTGCGGAGTTGTCGTAGACCACCCGGTACGCCACGCCCGCGACCTGCCGGTCCAGCTGCGTCCGATTCACCTCGGCCGTCGCGACGTACGGCGGGGCGACCAGCTCGCGCATCTCGGCCCGGGCCGTCCGCTGCACCCGGTCGAACGCCAGCGCCACCGCGGACTCGCCGGTGACGATCTCGATCAGCTCCTCGGTCCGCCGTACCCCGCCCTGCCGGGTCGCCTCGGCGGCCAGCCGGTACGCCGACTTCCGGATCCGCTCGAACTCCTCCTCCTGCCGCCGGATCAGCTGCTCCACGGCCAGCTCCGGCGGCACCGGGACGATCAGCTCGCCCGGTGGCGGCGTCCGGTGCACGAACCCCTCGGCCAGCAGCACGTCGATCGCCCGCTGGACGTCCGGCAGCGGCCGGCCGAGCCGCCTGCACAGGTCCGCGGGCGCGGCGGCACCACGCCGGACCAGGTCCAGGTACGCCGTCTCCTCGTCCACACCCAGCCCGGTGGTTCCCAGCATCCCCACCCCACTTCGTCCTCGCCCGAGGGACAAAGTCTACGAAGCGTCCTCAGCCGGGACTCCGGCTCGGCGGGTTAGCCTTCCGGCATGACTGGATCACCGTCGAGGGTGTACGTCGCTCGGCTGGCAGGGCTGCCGGTGTACGACCCCAACGGCGACCAGGTCGGCAAGCTCCGGGACGTGGTCGCCATGATGCGCCAGGGCGACCAGCCGCCGCGGGTCCTCGGCCTGGTCGTCGAGGTGTTCACCCGGCGCCGGATCTTCCTCCCGATGACCCGGGTGACCTCCCTGGACGTCGGGCACGTCATCACCACCGGCCTGCTGAACATGCGGCGTTTCGAGCAGCGGCCGACCGAAGTACTCGTGCTGGGTGAGCTGCTGGACCGGACCGTCACCATCGCCGACACAGGTGCCACCGCGGTCGTCTTCGACATGGCCATGGAGCAGTGGCGGACCAGGGACTGGCTGCTGACCAAGGTGGCGGTGCGGGAGGGCTCCAAGCGGTTCCGTCGGCGCGGCCAGACGCATGTGTTCGACTGGAGCGACGTCAGCGGGTTCACCCAGGTGGAGGAAGGCCAGGGCGCGACCCACATCCTCGCGGCCTTCGAGTCGATGCGCCCGGCCGACCTGGCCGGCGTACTGCATGACCTGTCCCCCAAGCGCCGTAAGGAGATCGCGGCGGCGCTGGACGACGAGCGGCTGGCCGACGTACTCGAAGAGCTGCCCGAGGACATCCAGGTCGAGATCCTCGACGGCATGGACACCGAACGTGCCGCGGACGTGCTGGAGGAGATGTCCCCGGACGACGCGGCCGACCTGATCGCCGAGCTGCCGACCGAGACCGCCGAGCGCCTGCTGACGCTCATGGAGCCTGACGAAGCAGAAGACGTACGGCGGCTGCTCACGTACGAGGAACACACGGCCGGCGGTCTGATGACGTCGGAGCCTGTCATCCTGCCTGTGGACGCCACCGTGGCCGACGCACTCGCCCACGTGCGCAACGCGGACCTCAGCCCCGCACTGGCCGCCATGATCTACGTCTGCCGGCCCCCGCTCGAGACACCGACAGGACGGTTCATCGGCATCGGCCACATCCAGCGGCTGCTCCGGGAACCCCCGTCCGAGCTGGTGTCCGCAGCACTCGACACCGACCTGGACGGACTGCGTCCGGACGACAGCCTGCAGACCGTCAGCAAGTACCTCGCGACGTACAACCTGGTCGCCGCACCCGTGCTCGACGACGAGGGCAGGCTGCTCGGGGCGGTCACCGTGGACGACGTACTCGACCATCTGCTCCCGGACGACTGGCGGGAGCACGATCACCCGGACACGCCGCAGGAGGTGGGCCACGATGGCACGTGACGACCGCAGGACGCTCCGCGGGAGTACCCGGCTCGACATACCGCGGGACTGGCGGCGGACGTTCGTACCGCGGCCGACCTACGACGCGGACGCGTTCGGCCGGCTGTCCGAGCGGATCGCGCGCTTCCTCGGCACCGGGCAGTTCCTGGTCTACATGACCGTGACGATCCTGTTCTGGATCGGCTGGAACATCTTCGCGCCGGCCGGCCTGCGCTTCGACACCTACCCGTTCATCTTCCTCACGCTCGCGCTCAGCCTGCAGGCGTCGTACGCCGCCCCGCTGATCCTGCTCGCGCAGAACCGGCAGGAGGCCCGGGACCGGGTGCAGTACGAGCGGGACCGCGACGTCGACGCCCGGACCCGCGCGGACATGGAGTTCCTGGCCCGGGAGATGGCGTCGCTGCGGATGGCGGTCGGCGAGGTCGCCACCCGGGACTTCCTGCGCTCCGAGCTGCGGTCGCTGCTGGCGGATCTGGACACGCGCGAGGACGATCGGGTTTGACCCCGAGCTACCCTCGCTATCAGGTGAGGAAGAAGGACGTGGGATGAAGACTCGATTCGCGCCCGACCGGGGGCTGTCCAGCCGGATGGTGATCACGAGCTTCCTGCTCGGACTGCTGTACGTCGCGTTCGTGGGCGTGCTGATCGCGCTGACCAGGAGCGCCGTGCTGGCGGTCGTGATCGCGGGCGGCATGCTGTTCGTGCAGTACTGGTTCTCCGACCGGATCGCGCTGTACGCGATGCACGGGCGGATCGTCACGCCGGAGGAGGCGCCGGAGCTGCACGGCACGATCGACCGGCTGTGCGCACTGGCCGACATGCCGAAGCCGCGGGTCGCGATCGCCGACGTCGACCTGCCGAACGCGTTCGCCACCGGACGGAACCCGAACAACGCGGTCGTCTGCGTGACCACCGGCATCATGCGCCGGCTCGACCAGGACGAGCTGGAGGGCGTGCTGTCGCACGAGCTCTCGCACGTCGCGCACCGGGATGTCGCGGTGATGACGATCGCGTCGTTCCTCGGCGTACTGGCCGGCCTGATCACCCGCTTCGGGCTGTACGGCGGCCTCGGCCGCGGCAACCGCGACCAGAACGCGGCGCTGGTGATGCTGACCGTGATCGCGGTGTCGGTCGCGGTGTACGCGATCTCGTTCCTGCTCACCCGGGCGCTGTCGCGGTACCGCGAGCTGGCCGCCGACCGAGCCGGCGCGATGCTGACGGGCAGACCGTCCACACTGGCGTCGGCGCTGACGAAGATCAGCGGCGACATCGCCCGGATACCGTCGCGCGACCTGCGCCAGGCGCAGGCGTTCAACGCGTTCTTCTTCGCCCCCGCGATCTCCGGCGGCAAGAGCGTGTCGGCACTGTTCTCCACGCACCCGTCGCTGGAGACACGCCTCGACCGCCTCGGTGCACTCTCCCGCGAGCTGGGCGAGCAAGCTTAGACACATGGGCCTTCTCGACATCCTGCTCGGGCGCAGCAAGGCTGTGCCGCCGAACCTCGACCAGTTGTTCTCGCTTCCGTCGGCCGCGATCACGTTGGAGACCGCGGCCGACTACCGTCCGACCGGCAGCGGGTCCGTGTGCTTCAAGGCGGCCGAGGGTGGTGGGTTCACCGCGCTGCGGGACGAGGTCGACAAGCTGCTCGCCCTCGACAACGGCAAGTTCACCAGTACGACGGACTCGTACGGCTTCACCTGGCTGGTCCGGCAGACGGCACCTGACGACCTGGAAACGCTCGTCACCGACCTGCACGCCGTCAACACGTCCCTGGTCGACGCGGGCTTCGGCAACGCGCTCCTGTGCACCCTGGTCGCCTTCACCGACGGCACCGAGCCCCTGGGCCTGGTCTACCTGTACAAACGCGGCTCCTGGTACCCGTTCGTCCCGGTCGGCGCCGACCGCCGCGACAACGCCAAGGAACTCCAGATCAAGTCGGTCGTAGGCGCAGACCTGAACTTCGAGCAGGACCTGTCCCGCTGGTTCCCCATCTACGGCGCTCCCGGCCTATAACCCCGCCCCCAGGCCCAGCCCCCAGCCAAACTCCCGGCCCCCGTTTGAGTGGTTAACCTCTCAAGTTGCCCCTTCACACGCCGCATGCGAGCTGCGAACGGGCCGTTTGAGAGGTTAACCACTCAAATGCCGGGCTGGGAGCGGAGGCGGTGGTTGGGGGGGTATCTCACATGGACCGTGGTCGGGTGGATCGGGGCGAGCACGTAGCCTGGGGGCATGGCTCCCACTGCTGATCAGGTGACCACCGCGCTCGGTGGTGTGCTGGACCCGGAGATCAAGAAACCGATCACGGATCTCGGCATGGTCGAGTCCGTCGTCGTCCGGGACGACGGCGTGGTCGCCGTACGCATCCTGCTGACCGTCGCCGGCTGTCCGATGAAGGACACGCTGCGCCGCGACGTCACCGCCGCGGTGAGCAAGCTCGACGGCGTCACCGGGGTGGAGATCGACCTCGGCGTGATGTCGACCGAGCAGCGGGCAGCCCTGCAGACCCAGCTGCGCGGCGGCGTGGCCGAGAAGGAGATCCCGTTCTCCCGGCCGGACTCGCTGACCAAGGTGTTCGCGATCGCGTCCGGCAAGGGCGGCGTCGGCAAGTCGTCGGTCACCGTCAACCTGGCGGTCGCGATGGCCCGCCAGGGCCTGTCGGTCGGCGTCCTGGACGCGGACATCTACGGCCACTCGGTGCCGGCCATGTTCGGGGTCGCCGACGAGCGCCCGACCGCCGTGGACGACATGATCATGCCGGTGCCCGCGCACGGCGTGAAGGTGATCTCGATCGGCATGCTGAAGCCGAAGCGCGACCAGGTGGTCGCCTGGCGCGGCCCGATCCTGGACCGCGCGCTCGTCCAGATGCTCGCGGACGTGTACTGGGGCGACCTCGACGTACTGCTCCTGGACCTGCCGCCCGGCACCGGTGACATCGCGATCTCGGTCGGCCAGCGGCTGACCAGCGCCGAGGTGATCGTCGTGACCACCCCGCAGGAGGCCGCCGCCGAGGTGGCCGAGCGGGCCGGCACGATGGCGCAGATGGTGCACCAGCGGGTCGCCGGCGTGGTCGAGAACATGTCGTACCTGCCCTGCCCGCACTGCGGTCCGGAGCACCGGATCGAGATCTTCGGCTCCGGCGGCGGCACCCGGGTCGCGGAGACGCTGTCCGCGCGGCTCGGATACCAGATCCCGCTGCTCGGCGAGATCCCGCTCGACGAACGGCTCCGCTCCGGCGGCGACCTCGGTCAGCCGCTCACGCTGGCGGACCCGGACACCCCGGCCGCGCAGATGCTCGACAAGATCGCGGCAACGCTCGGCGGCAAGCCGCGCGGGCTGCTCGGCCGCCAGCTAGGACTCTCCCCCGCCGGTCGCTGACCAGATCGGACGGAGTACGTCGAGCCCTTCCGCGACGTACTCCGCGACCGGCCGGACACCGCCGTCCAGGTACCACTGCTCGAGCGCCGAGAAGTACCCGAAAACCAAGGCGTTCGCGGCCACCCGTGCCTGCGTGTCGCTGAGGTGCCCGCCGGTCATCAGCGGCGCGATCCGCTGGCTCGCGCGGTCCAGTGAGGCGCAGAACGCCGTCCGGACGGACGGCTCCTTGAAGAAGTACCTGATCCGCCGCCACGGGATCGGCTCCCGGTCATCCGGTGCGACCTCGTAGTCGCGGACGATCCGCGTCATCGTGCCGACCGGGTCCGCCGGGTCGAACAGCTCCCGGAGCGCCTCCTCGCTCATCGTGTCGAACTCGTCGGCGACGATCAGCCCTTCCTTGGTGCCGAAGTACCGGTACACCGACGACGGCGACACCTCGGCCGCTGCGGCGATCTCCTCGATCGTCACCGCGCCGAACCCGCGCTCGTCGAACAGGTCGAGCGCGCGCTCCTGGATCGTCCGCCGCGCCTTCACACGCCAGCGTTCCCGCAGACCGGTAGCCATGCCCCGACCTTAGAGACAGTTCCGCGCTTCAGCAAGTGACTCTCTAAAACTCTTGACCAGGCGTCACTGCCGTTCGTACAGTCACTTGCATGAGACAGTCACTTTCAGAAAAGCGCACAGCACTGATCGCCGTCGGCCTCTCGGTCCTGGTCGCAGTGATCGCGATCGTCGACCAGACCGGCAGCCGCAGCCTGTTCGAGCACGCGTCCCGCGGGTACGCGGCGTACGGCAAGCACGCGTCCGCTGGCGCCCTCTACGGCATGCTGTACGGCGTTGCCGTCGTCAACGCCCTGCTCTGGTTGCTCGTCGCGGGACTGGCCCGCTCACACCGCCTGATCGCGGCCGGCGTCGGCGTACTCGTCGTACTGCTGACCGCCTCGCTGGGCATCACACTGCTCGCGGCCTCGGAGTACGGCGTCCACCCGTACCCGCCGCTCTGGGGCCTGCTGACACTCCTGCCCGCGGTCGCCGGTGCGGTCGCTACCGGCTTGTTGTTCCGGCGGAGGTGATCAGGTCGACTCGGGGTCGAACGGGGGCTTGGCGCCGGCCGGGAGGCGTTGCGGGGTGTTGTCGCTGCTCATCTCGGTGACGGACTTGACCTCGTCCTCGATCGGGTCGAGCAGGTGCTTGCGGACGAAGTTCTTCGGGTTCAGGTCCTGGAGCTCGAGGTCGGCGTACTCCGGGCCGAGCTCGTTGCGCAGGTCGTTCTGCGCGTTGTTGACCATCTGCCGGACCTGGCGCAGCAGCCGGCCCGCCGTCCGGGCGAACTCCGGCAGCCGATCCGGTCCGAAGACGAGTACGGCGACGATCGCGATCACGACCAGTTCCAGCGGCCCGATGCCGAACATGTCCTCACCTCTCCGTACGTTCCCGGACCAGCCTATCCCCAGGCCGGCTGTGGCGCCTCAGCCGATCTGCTGGCCGAGGGTGAGCGTCACCGTGCGGGAACGTCCGGCGCGCTCGTACGCGAGCCGGACCGCCTCCCCCGGCTGGTGCGTGCGGATCGCGACGATCAGCACCTCGGCGCTGTCCACCGCCTGGTTGTTGATCGCGGTGATCACGTCGCCGACCCGCAGCCCGGCCTTCGCGGCCGGCGACCGCGGCGTCACCGCGCTGACCCGGCCGCCGCCCTCGAACGTCATGTCGACGCTGGCCCCGATCACCGGGTAGGACGCCTGACCGGTCGCGATGATCTGCTGCGCGGTCCGGCGGGCCTGGTCGATCGGGATCGCGAACCCGAGCCCGATGCTGCCGCTCTGGCCGCCACTGGCTCCGGCCACGGTGGCGATCGCGGAGTTGATGCCGATCACCCGCGCGTTCATGTCGACCAGCGGACCGCCCGAGTTGCCCGGGTTGATCGCCGCGTCGGTCTGCAGCGCGCTGATGTACGACGACGCCTGGCCGGTGTCGTCGCCGGTCGTCACCGGGCGGTTCTTCGCCGAGATGATGCCCGAGGTGACGGTGCCGGCCAGGCCGAGCGGCGAGCCGATCGCGACCACGTCCTGGCCGACGATCGCCGCGTCGGAGCGGCCGAACTGCACCGACGGCGCGGTCAGGCCGGCCACCTGGACGACGGCCAGGTCGTACGCCGGGGAGCGGCCGACGAGCCGGGCGGTCGCGGTCTTGTTGTCGTTGGTGACGACCTGGATCGAGCCACCCTTGGCCGCGGACTCGACCACGTGGTTGTTGGTCAGGATGTGCCCGAGGTTGTCGATCACGAAGCCGGAGCCGGTGGCGTCGGAGTTGTCGGCGCCCTGGACCTTGAGCTGGACGACGCTCGGGAGGAGGGTTGCGGCGACCGCGGAGACCGAGCCGGTCTTGATCCGCGGGTCGGCGCCGGTGCCGATCGGCGGGTCGGGCTGCTGGGCGATCGGGGCGTTGTTGCCGTCCAGGGCGACCACCGCGGTGGCTGCGCCGGCACCGGCGAGGACGCCGATGACAAGGGCGACCAGTGCGGCGATCGTGACGACGCGGTTCACCTTCGGCGGCTCGGAGGTGTAGGAGCGCGCCTGCTGCTGGTGCCAGTCGGCCGGTGGCGGCGGGAGGTAGGCGGGACGGTACGGCGGCTGCTCGGTCGGCCAGGCCTGCCCTTGGTACAGCGGGCGGAAGCTGGCCTGCTGCTGCGGCTCAGGCCGCCCGAAACTGCGCTGCGTGGTCGACCGCCCACCGTTCGTCTGCCGATAAGCAGCATCCGACCCCGGAGTCTGCAGAGGCATAGCCCCCGCCCCCACCGGAGGCGGCGTCAACGCCGACAACGGCGATCCCCCACCCACCACAGGCCCCGCCGTCAGCGGACCTGCTCCGGCCACCGAGCCGCCCGTTCCGGAACCCTGCGCGGCGGAGCCGCCCGCTGCATACCCCGCGGTGGGGCCGCTCGTTCCATGGGCCGGGGCGGGTCCAGAACCCGGCGTGGAGGGGCCGCTTGCCGGCGGGGGTGGGGTGGTGGCGAGGGGGTCCGGGGAGGCAGGGGTGAGCGGCAGGGGTGCGGTTGGGTCCGCGGTTGCCGGGGTTGGAACTGTCGGCTCGGCGTCGTCGGTCATTGACGGTCCCCGCCTCACGTCTTCGTCGTGGTCGTCGGTCGGAAGCCCGGGCCGGAGGTAACCGGAGGTGCTTCCAGATCTGATTATCCCAGCTTCGGGGACAGTGCACCCATCGGAGTGAGCCAGGTCGCGATTTTCGCCAGCCCGGTCCCCAGCCGCTGGATCGCGGACAGCTTCTCCGGCAGGTCGTGCGGGAACGACCGAACCACCTGTCCGAGCTCATCCGCCGGCAGGTCCCCGATCAGCGTGTAGACGATCCCCCCGGACGACCAAACGACGTACGACGGCATCCCGTACCGCAGGTACACCCCAGGACTGTCCGTGGTGCTGTACCCCCGCACAGCGGACGGATCCAACGCCCCACGCTGCTCGAACACCGACACGTTGAACAACCCGTCGGAGTACGAGAACTGCAACGAGCCGTTGGTGGTGTCCTGGTGCACGTCGTACAGCTTCAGCGACGCCGGCAGATCCGGCGCACAGACCCAGCCCGCGGACCGCAGATCGTCGACCTTCCCCATCCCGACCGCCTCGACACCGCTGGGCAGCATCGGCGGCAAGTGACCGAGGAACTCCGAGCTCTCGATGTGCAGCTCCGTGAACACGGTCGCCCGCACCATCGTCTTACCGTCCGCACTGAACAACTGCCGCTGCAGCAGCAACCCGGTCGCCTTGTCGATCCAGAACCGCGCAGCCAGCGTCTGGTCGTCCCGCAGTGCCTCCACGAGTACGGCGGCCCGCCCGATCAGGTCGGTGCAGCACTTGTCGACCAGCTGGTACGTCGACTGCAGCAACGCCAGCGGCCCGCCGTCGATCGCGGCGTCCGTGGTCGTCGCCCGCTGCACGAACGCCTTCGCCCCGGGCGCGGACGACCCGAGCACGCTGATCTCCGACCCCTGCGACGCCGCGTGCAGGATGTCGAACATCGCCGAACTCGCCCCCTGCGGTCCCCAGGACGTGATGATCTGGGTGCCGTGGTACGAGACATGGTTCGGCGCGGCGGCCGCCCTCCGCAACCAACTGACCGCAGTGGGTGAATCAGCCTTCGACACCGCGGGTACGGCGGCAGCGGACGTGGGCAGGCCGAAACCGATCAGGGCGGTGCTGACCAGAATGGCGAGCCGGGAGAGGCTCACCGGTCAGCGCCCTGCGAGGGCCACCGGCCGCAGCGTGGAGCCCAGCCCGGCATACCCCGTCGGGCTGTACGTGCTCATCAGCGCGACCGGGTCCGCGAACGGCGCTCCGCCGGACGTGGTCGCGTGGTCGGAGGAGAAGCTCGCCACCGGCGGCTGCAGGGCCGGCGGCTGCTCCGAGCGGGACGGGTCGCCGACGACGAACGCCGTACCGAGCAGGGAGGCCACGGCCGCGGCCGAGCCGGCTGCCCCGAGCACGCCGGCGCGGCGGCGGGAGCGCGTGCGGGTGGTTCCCGGCCGGGTGCCACCCGACCGCCCGGCCGGGAACGCGGACCGCTGCGGGAACAGGCTGACCGCCGGCGTGAGCACCGGGCGGACCTCCTCGCGCGGCTCGGTCGAGAACGACGAGACGCCCATCAGGCGCTGCATCAGGTCGGTCGGTGCGTCCGGGGTGTCCAGCGCGGCCATCCGCGCCTTCAGCCGGCGCTGCGCGTCCACCTCGGTGCGGCAGCTGTCACAGCTGACCAGGTGGCTGAGGACCTTGTCCCGGGAGTCGTGGTCGAGCTCACCGTCGACGACGGCGCTCAGCTTGTCCAGCGGGTGCGTCATCCGAGGTCACCCCCGTCGAACAGCCCGTCGGTGGGCGGGCCGCCGACCCGGGTCTGCCCGGGCCCCGGGGCCCGGTGCTCCAGGTGCTTGCGCAGCATCGACCGGCCGCGGTGGATCCGGCTCCGGACGGTGCCGAGCTTCACGTCCAGCACGTCCGCGATCTCGTCGTACGTCATGCCCTCGATGTCGCACAGCACCACGGCGGCGCGGAAGTCCTCGGGCAGCGCGTCGAGCGCGTCCTGTACGTCGTGGTCGAACAGGTCGGAGTCCAGCTTCTCGGCCGGCCCCTCGCCCTTGGCCGGCAGCCGGTCGTGGGCGTCCTCGGGGAGACCGTCGAAGCGGATCCGCTGCTTGCGGCGGGCGCCGTCCAGGAACAGGTTCGTGGTGATCCGGTACAGCCAGCCCTCGAAGGTGCCCGGCGTGTACGACGACAGCGAACGGAAGACCCGGACGAACACTTCCTGGGTGAGGTCCTCGGCGTCGTGCTTGTTACCGGTCAGGCGGTAGGCCAGCCGGTAGACCCGGGCCGAGTGGGTCCGGACGATCTCGTCCCACGACGGCAGCACCTCCGGCGCCACCTGCACCGTCGACGGCTTCACCGCGACGCCTCCCTGGGTCCTCTCGGCAATGAGCGTGAAGGCCATGGTGCCGCGGTCACCGTCCTCTGCGCACGTCGGGAAAACCCGGGTCGGACCCTGGTTTGTTCGTACGACGGCTCAACGCGGCGCCGCGACCGGAAGTTCCCGGCCGGTGCCTTCACCGGTAAAGACGCGTTGACGGGCATTTCGGTTGAATCAGGTCTCCTCGATCACGGCGATCGGATCCCCGTCGCGGACCACTTCGCCCTCGACGACCTTCAGCTCGGCGATGGTGCCGGCCACCTCGGCCAGCACCGGGATCTCCATCTTCATCGACTCCAGGATGACCAGCGTGTCATCCGGACCCACCGTATCCCCGGCCTTGGCTGTGACCTTCAGCACGTTGGCGACCAGCTCGGCCAGCACGGTGTGACTCATGAACCGATCCTAGGCGGGCGCCGGAGGTTCGGCGTAGGTGCCCCTCGGGCAGCGTTCCAGGGCACCTACGCCGAGTTTCGGGTCGGCTACCGAAGGGCGGCCGGGTCGAGGCGGATCGCGTTGAACAGGGCCGGGTTCTTGGTCTCGGCGACCCCCTTGCCCCAGCTCAGCCAGCCGCGGCGGCCGGTGCCGTCGTTCTCGTTGACGACGACGGTGGCCGACAGCAGCCGGTCCTTGGCCGCGAACCCGAGCGTGCTCCACGGCACCGCGATCTCGTACGTCGTGGTGTGCGCGGCCTCGTCCCGTACGACCTTGGCGTCGACGCCCGGCGGCACACCGGTCTGGCTGGTCGGTGTCCAGCGCCAGGTGTCCACCGGGCCGGCGTCCGTCAACGCGACACCGATCTCCTGCGCCGCCGTGGCTTCACCCGGCGCACCGGCGGTCATGCCGAGCTGGATCCCGTCGCCGCCCCAGATGTTCCCGCCGCGGTTGGGCTGCGAGAACACGTCGTCGGTGACCTGGGCCGACAAGTACAGGTTCTGGTCGTCGTGCGTGAGCCATAGCTTCCCGGACAGGTCGCTAGGCCCACCCCAGCCGGTAACCGGCGGCGTACCGGTCCCTTCGAGCGCGATAGCCGGCTGCGCAGCCACTGCCGGGTCGATCACTCCGTCCAGCTTCACGCTGTACCGATTGGCGACAGTCAACGGACTCGCGAGCGCCAACGTGCCCGACGCGCCAATCGCCGTCTCCCCCACCCGCCGCAAGCTCGCGGACCAACTGGAAGCACCTGTCAGGGCAATCGGAACGTCAACCTCCTGCGTGGCATTCGGAGCGATCGTGCAACCAGCCAGCAACGTCCCGGACGCCGTACCGGACTGCCAGTCCAGCCCCGCGACCGGAATCGCATGTGAGGAAGCGTTGGTGACCCGGAACCGCAGCAGGTCCTTCCCACTCCCGTTGAGCACGTGAGAAGCAGTCACCGAGAGCGGCGGCGTCGCAGACCCGCTGGCCGACACCAGGCCGACAGCCTGTCCGTCAACGCTGACAGTTGCGCGGTAAGTGCGCGCCCCGGTCGAGTCCTGCGCCGGGTAGGTGACCGCAGCGGTCGCAGTACCGCCAGCAGCAGCCGACCCGCTCGTCTCAGCGCCACCTGCGGCAACAGTGAACGGGTGCGCGACAGCGTCCGGGTTGCTGAACGTCAGCGTGCCCGTAGCCGCGTCACCAGCGATCTCCGGCCCCACCGACAGCGCGAACCGGTTGGACGGCGCGACACCGGTAATCGCACCTTTCGCGTAGAACGGGTCCGGCCCAGCACTCACCCATACGTGGCCACCGGCGTCAGCCGTCAGCGTGGACGTCTCGCCGTACAGGCTGGTGATCTGGACCTGTGAGCCGGCAGGCGCCGCCAGGTTCACCAGGCCCGGCGTCGTCGACCACACCGCGTGCACGCTCTGTCCACCACCGGCGTTGAACGCCACGTCGTACCCGTTGGTGCCGAAGCGGGTCTGCCCGGTCAGCGGCAACTCATCGATCTGCCGGGCCAGGACGGCCGTGGCGACGTACGACGGCTTGGGTACCAGCGCACCACGGGCGTCGAGCCGGTTGCGCACCATGCCGAACCGGTGCTCCACGTTCGACGGGTCGTTGCCGGAGTCCATGAAGTTGTAGGAGCTGTAGCGGGCCACACCGTTGCCGTACGACAGCAGCTGCCCACGGATCAGGTCACGCGCCTGAGCCGGCTCCGACACCGCGCTGGGGTTCGTACCGGTCGCCCAGCCCTGTTCGGTGATGTAGATCGGCTTGGTGGAGCCATGCGCCGCCATGATGCTGCGGATGGTGTTCACGTACGCCACCGAGGCCTCAGGGTCCAGCGGCTGCACGTACGGGTGGATGGTGACCGCGTCCACGTAGTCCAGCCCACCGAGGTCGGCGAACTTGGTGAACCAGCCCTGCCAGTCGTTGATGACCGCCAGCGACGGCCCCGTCAGCTTCACGTCCGGGTGCTTCGCCCGTACGGCGGCACTCACGGTCTTCAGCAGTGCGACGTAGTTCTCCGGGCTGGCCTTGGCGGCACCGTTGGGGTCTCGCAGGTTCCACTCGTTCCACAGCTCGTACGTCGTGTGCTCGGTCCCGAACTCGTCCACCGCGGCGACGGCGTACCGCGCGAACGCGGCCCGCTGCTCGTCCGTCGACGGTGCCTCGTCCGGGTAGTACAGCGGGTTGCCGTAGTCGAGGATGTTCAGGAAGTCGACGTGGTTCGCGTCCAGCGCGGCCTTGTAGTTCTTGACGTTCTGCGGGAACTGGATGACGCCCTTGGTGGTCTCCGCGGCCGCCCAGAACGCCTCGTCACGCGCGGTGGAGATTCCACCGTTGGCCAGCAGCGGTACGGCGTCCAGCCCGGGGTTGGCGGCTCCCCCGAACCCCAACGCTGTCGCCGTACCGATCCGGGTGTCCGTCGACGTGGAGAAGTCGTGCGGCGTCAGTACGGCGAAGTCCGTGCCGCCGAGGGTCGTCGTACCGTCCGCGGCGACCGCCCTCAGGTCGGTCTGGTACCAGCCGGGCGTACTGATCGACAGGGGCAGCTGGCCGTTCAGCGCTGAGGCGGCAGCGGAGCCCTTGGCGACCTCGGTGCCGTCGGCGTTCCGGACGGTCCAGGTGACGGTGGCCGCGTCGGTGCTGAAGCCAAGCTTCACCTGCTGGCCGACGGTGAAGGTGTTGCCGACCGTGGTCGGCGTGATGGTGAGGCTGGGCGCGGCGGTGGTCGCCGCGCGGGCGGGTGACTGAAGTACGGCGGCCAGCAACAGGCCGGCCGTGAGCAGACTGACTGCGCCGGTGCGGCGACGGGTCATCGAATGCTCCTCTCAGGGGTGAGCGAAAGCGGTTTCGCAGATCACACCCTGATACCCGGCGCGCCCCGTGTCAACGGCTCGTTGCTGACTACGATGGGAAGATGGCCGACCAGGTGATCACACTGTCCGATGTGGCCGCCGCGGCCGGAGTCTCGCTGTCGACGGCGTCCAAGGCGCTGAACGGCACCGACCGGATCTCCGACGCCACCCGCCAGCACGTACGGGTGACCGCCGACCGGCTCGGTTTCCGGCACAACGCGCTGGCCCGCTCGTTCGCCCGCGGCCGCAGCCAGACCATCGGCGTGCTCACGCACCGCGCGTCGAACCCGTTCACCCGCGTGGTGCTGGCCACCGCCGCCACCGAGCTGGGCGCGAAGGAACAGGCCATCCTGCTGTACGACGCCCGGATGGAGGAGCAGGACGACGTCAACGAGAGCATCCTGCAGCTCCGGGCCCGCCGGATCGACGGTGTGATCGTGATCGGCACCAGCACGTCGTTCCGCACGCCGTCGTTCACGAGCCGGTTCGACGTCCCGGTGATCAACGCGTTCACGGTCCCGGACGACCCGCGGGACACCACGATCACCGCCGACGACCACGCGATCGGGCGGCTCGCGATCAGCCATCTGCTGACCAGCGGGCGGCGCCGGATCGCGCACCTGACCGCGGAGCCGTACGACATGGCCGCGCAGCGCCGGGCCGAGGGCGCGGAGCGACTGCTCGCCGACGCCGGGCTGCGCTGGGCGGCACCGGTGCGCTTCGGCCGCTGGCGCGAGGAGTGGGGCGAGCAGGCCGCGGCCGAGCTGCTGGCCGAGGCCCCCGACATCGACGCGATCTTCTGCGGCAGCGACGCGATCGGCCGCGGTGTCGAGCGGGTCATCGCGGCCAGCGGCCGGCAGGTGCCCGGCGACGTCGCGCTGATCGGCGTCGACAACTGGGAGAGCCTGATGCACGACCAGCGCGGCACCCGGCACCTGACCACGATCGACGTCGGCCTCGAGGAGATCGGCCGCCGGGTCGCGAACCGCCTCCTCGAGGGCGACCTCGAGCCCGGCGTCGAGTACGTCGAGCCTCATGTGGTGATGGCGGACACCGTCTGATCGTGGATCGAGTGCCGCGGGGTGAATCCCAGCAGCTCACGCGCCCGGCTGGTGTCGACGAGCGAGTCACGTCCCTGGACAGGTCGCCGCAACGGCACGGTCGGCGCGTACTCGCGCAGGAGCTCTTCGGTAGGCCTGTCGATGAGGATGTCGTCAGCCGCGAGGCCTACGACGTGCGCTCCGGCCGCGGGTGACTCCAGCGCGGCGATGATCGCCCGTACGCCGTCCCGCAGGTCCAGGTACGCCCAGCCCTCCCGGGCCATGATGGAGGGGTCCCGGTCAGCCATGGCCGCGAACTTGAGCAGCTCGTCGCGGTTCTTGACCAGTGGGAACCGCAGGGCGATCACGTTGGTACCCCAGCGCCGCCAGGCCATCCGTGCGCTCTGCTCGTCGACGCTCTTGGACAACGAGTACGCGTCGGCGATGTCAGCCTCCACGTCCTCGTCCAGCGGGTAGTACGCCGGCACCACGTCGTTCACGTTCATCGGTACGCCGAAAGCGTTGATGCTGCTCGCGATCACGGCCCGGCGTACCTGCTGCTGTCCTGCCTGTGCCAGCACGTTGAACGTCGCAGCAACGTTGTTCTCGAACACCTCCTCCGGCGTGCCGAGGCTGGGGTGCGGAATGGCCGCCAGGTGCAGTACTGCGTCCACACCGTCGAGTGCGGCGGCCACGTCCGTCGCCGACCGTGCGTCGCCGACCAGTGGACGGTCCGCGGTACTGGTGTGGTCGTAGCGCAGCGACAGGCCGGTCACGTCGTACCCCGCCTGCTGCAGGCCGATGACCGCGGCACGGCCGATCGAGCCGTCGGCACCGGTGACCAGAACGCGTTTCACGCCTTGATTCCCCCAGACAGGCCCACGCCACGCAGAAATGCTCGCTGGAAGACCAGGAACAGCAGCACCGGGATCAGCAGCGCCAGGAACAGCCCCGCCAACTGGATGTTGAGCTCCGTCACCTTGGCGATCTTGGGCAACGCCACCGAGACCGGCTGCAGATCCGGATTCGTCAGCACCAGCAGGGGCCACAGGTAGTCCTTCCACGAGGAGATGATGCTGAGCAGCACGACCACGCCGAGGATCGGCCGCGACAGCGGGAGCACGATCGACGTGAACACCCGGAGCGACCCGGCGCCGTCGATGCGCGCCGCTTCGAAGTACTCACGGGGAATGCTGTCGAAGAACCGCTTCACGACGAGCACGTTGAACGCACTGGCCGCTGGTGGCAGCCACACCGCCCAGAACGTGTTGGTGAGGTTGGTGTGCACCAAAGGCAGCTTCAGCACGGTCAGGTACAGCGGGACGAGCGAAACGATGTGCGGTACGAACAGCGTTGCCAGGATCAGCGCGGACAACAGCACACCCCAACGCGGTCGTAGCACGCTCAACACGTAGCCGGCCGTCGTACAGACGATCAGCGACACAACCGCCGTACCTGCTGCGATGTAGGCGGTGTTGGTGAGGTAGTAGCCGATGTGGCCTTGCTGCCATGCGGTAGCAAGGTTCTGCCACTCCACGCGACCGGACGGGAACCAGCCGAGTGGTGAGCGGATGCTGTCCTGTGTCGGCGAGATAGCTGCCTTGAGCAACCACAGCATCGGTCCGAGACCGGCAACGACCAGCGCGATCAGTACGACGACCTGTCCGATCACGAACGGCACCCGTACTCGTGAGAGCCTGCGGTCCGCGTCCGACAGCGCACCGCGCTCGTCACTCACTCGGTGCTCCAACCACGTGTCGCCAGCTGGAACACAGCCGACAGTACGGCGAGTGCCAGTGCCAGGAGGACGCTCAACGCGGTGGCCGCGCCGTAGTCCCCGTTGACGAAGGCGTAGTTGTAGATGAGCAACAGAATCGTCATCGTCGACCCCTGTGGTCCGCCACCGGTGAAGAGCAGTGGCTCAGTGAACAGCTGCATCGTCCCGATCACCTGCAGCAGAAGCATCAGCAGCAGTACGCCGCGCAGGTGCGGCAGCATGACGTGCCACACCCGGCGTACGACTCCTGCACCGTCCAGCTCGGCCGCCTCGTAAAGATCAGCGCGTACGGACGTCAGGGCAGCCAGATAGATGATCACTGCGTTGCCGGCACCGGCCCAGGTGGCCTCCAGCACGATCGACGGCATCGCCGACGACGGACTGTCCAGCCACGGGTACGGGCCGAGTCCTACGGTGCCGAGGATGCTGTTGAACATTCCTGTCGGCGACGGGTCGTAGAAGAACCGCCAGAGCAGGATGGCGACCACGGGCGGCGTGATGACCGGCAGATACGCCAGTGTGGTGTACAGCCACGACTTGCCACGCAGCTCGGACAGGAACATCGCCAGCAGCACCGGCACCGGGAAGCCGAACAGCAAGGCCAGCAAGGTGAACCAGAGCGTGTTCAAGGACGCCTGACCGACACCAGGGTCGGTCAGCACGTACTTGAAGTTGTCCAGCCCGACCCACTTCACCGGATCGACCAGGTTGGTCTGCTGCAGGCTCATCACGAGGCCCTTGACGATCGGGCCCCACGAGAACACCACGAAGACCAGGAGCACCGGCAGTGCGAACAGCACCGCCGGTACTCCGTTGCGCAGACGGCGGAGCAACTCAGCGCCCGAGCTTCGCGTCCACGGTGCCCGCGGCCTTGCTGAGCAGCCCGGGGATGTCGGCCTTCTCGTTGCCCAGCACGGTCTGCACCACCGGGTCGAGCGCGGCGTACACCTCCTGAGCCTTCACCGGCGGCTCAGGGATGATCTTCTGGCCGGCCGCCACCTTCGTGTACGGCGCGAAGTTCTCCAGCGGCACGTTGACGTACGGCTTGATCCAGGACTGGTACTTCGAGTACTGGTCGGCCGCCACCACCGGCAGCCCCGGTACGCCGACCGGGAGCTTGGCCGCCACGCCGTTCTTGGCGCTGGTCACCGCGGCGGTCTCGTCGACGTACTTGTTCAGGTAGTTGAACCGGATCCACTTGATCGCGGCCGCCTTCTCGGCGTCGGTCGCGCTCGGGCTGACGATCTGCACGCTGCCGCCGGACAGGGTGCCGTGGTCGCCGTCCTGCTGCGGCATCGGGCCGACACCGAGCGACGACGCCTTCAGGCCGTTGATGTCGACCAGCGTGTGGTACGCGTCCGGCGCGGACATGTACATCCCGATCTTGCCGGCCGCGAACGCCTTGGAGATCCCGTCGACGTCGTAGAGCACCGCCTGCCCCATCGACTTGTCGACCCACTTCATCTCGTGCAACGCCTGCAGCGCTGCCTTCGACGGCGCGTCGTCGAACGTCGCCTTGCTGCCGTCGGCGTTCTCGATCGACCCGCCGAACGCATACGTCTGGGTGGTGAACATCCAGCCGCCGGTGTTCTTCGTGGTCATTTGCGCGTATCCGGCCTGGCCGGTCTTCTGCGCGATCAGCTTGGCGTCCGCGCGCACCTCGTCCCAGGTGGCCGGCGGCTTGTTCGGGTCCAGCCCGGCCTTCGTGAACAGGTCCCGGTTGTAGACCAGGCCGACCGAGTAGGCGGCCGTCGGGACCGCGAACACGTTGCCGGACTGGTCCTGGGCGATCTTCAGCACGTTCGGGTTCAGCTGGTCCAGCAGGCCGTCGTCCTTGAGCACCTTGGTCAGGTCGGCGACCTGCTTGCGGGCGATCATGCCCTGCGGCTCGGTGAACGGCACGTTCAGTACGTCGGGGAGCTGCCCGCCGGCCGCCTGCGCCTGGAACGTGGTCGGGTCCCAGATCGTCTCGACCGGCTTCAGCTTGATGTCGGGGTTAGCCTTCTCGAAGTTGGCCACCCGCGCGTCGAACTGCTTGCGGTTCTCCGGGTCGGAACTCGGCGGCCGGTCACCGACCGTGATCGTGACCTGCCCGCCTGGGCTTGATCCGGTACCGGAATCGCCGCCCGCGGACGGCGCACTCGAGCAGGCCACGAGCAGGAACGGCACGGAAAGCCCTGCAGCACAACGGATTGCAAACCTGTTCATCGGAACTCCTCTGCGGGGATGTCGGTCGGCGGTATCGGTCTACCGGCCGCCCGTTCCGCACGGTAGCGCAAGCGCTTTCGCAGATACCAGACCTCAAGCGAAACTGCTTTCGCAACGATTTGGCTTCAGCCCTGGCGGGCGCGGTGCGCGGCGACCCGCATACGGGTGGCACAGCGCGGACTGCCGGTCAGCTTCAGTACGACGATCGTCCCGGTCTGCCGGCCCCGCACGCCCGCGGGTACGCCGAGGTCGACGGCCGGCTGGTCGACGGGACGCTGATGAACGCGTCGCTCGACGGCGCCGCGGGCGAGATGATCTCCACCACCGGCGACCTGAACAGGTTCTTCGCGGCGCTGCTCAGCGCCGCGAGGCGCGGCGAGCTGCGGGGCTACGTTTCCGCAACCCCGCTCATCGACTACGGCCTCGGGCTGCAGCGCCTCCACCTGTCGTACAACCCGCTCGGACACCGATCCGGCGACGACCCTCTTCGCCTTGTTCGGGCGGGTCTACTGCTGATCGTCGAGGATGACCGAGCGGGTCAGGCTGCGCGGCTGGTCCGGATTCAGGCCGAGGGCGAGCGACTTGGCGACGGCGACCCGCTGGGCGACGACGAGGGACGCCATCGGGTCGAGCTCGGGGTGCTGCACGACCGTCGCGCCGGTGGCCTTCACGTCGTCGATCAGGCCGGCCGGTGCCTCGCCGAAGATCCAGACACCGCGGCCCGGCTGCGCGATCGCGATCGGGCCGTGCCGGTAGTCCATCGCCGGGTACGCCTCGGTCCACGCCGACGCGGCCTCCCGCTGCTTCAGCGCGGCCTCGTGGGCCAGCCCGACGGTCCAGCGGGTGCCGACGTACGTGACCTGCTCGAGCTTCGCGAGGTCGTCGACGTCGAGGGTCAGCGCGGTCTGAGCGTCCGCGGCGGCCTTCGACAGGTCCTCGCCGAGCGACGCGCGGAGCAGCGCCAGCGTGGTGGTGGCGAACCGGGTCTGGACGACGGACTGCTCGTCGGCGAAGTCGAGCAGGATCGTCCGGTCGGCCAGGTCGAAGATCGGCGACCCGGCGGTTGCGGTGATCGCGACGGTCGGCAGCTCGGTGTCGCGAATCAGGTCCAGCACCTCGGTGGTGGTGCCGGAGCGGCTGATCACCACGACCGCGTCGTACGTCCGGTCCGCCGGGAACTCCGAGCCCGCGAACGCGTCGGTCTCGCCCTGGCCGAGGTCCTCGCGCAGCGAGGCGTACGCCATCGCCATGAACCACGACGTACCGCAGCCGACCGCGGCGACGCGCTGACCGGCCGTCGGAAGTGAACCGCCGTACTGCGCGAAACCCTCCGAGACCTGTCGCCAAAGGTCCGGCTGAGTGGCGATCTCAGTGCTCACAAATGGCTCTTGGGTCATGTCGTCTCCGCACTTGTCATGGTCGAAACTGCTCGAACGTGATCGAATGGTGCCAACCAGCCGCCACCCGGCTGACCGATTGTGTGAAGGAGGAGCCCCGGGTGAAGCGTTATGAACGCCTCAACACCTTGCTCGAGTCGCTCGCCGAGAAAGGCGCCATCGACGTCGACGAGCTCGCCGAGCAGCTGCACGTGTCCGCGGCCACGATCAGGCGTGACCTGGACCATCTCGGCAAGCAGCAGCTCCTCACCCGGACCCGCGGCGGCGCGGTCGCCAACGCGGTGTCGTACGACCTGCCGCTGCGCTACAAGACTGCGCGTTTCGCGTCCGAGAAGCAGCGGATCGCGCAGGCGGCGGCCACGCTGGTGCGCCGCGGCATGGTGATCGGGATGAACGGCGGGACCACGATCTCCGAGGTGGCGCGCACGCTCGCGACCCGGCCGGAGCTGTCCGCGGAGCACGGCGAGCCGGCGTTCACGCTGGTGACCAACGCGCTGAACATCGCCAACGAGCTGATCGTCCGGCCGCACGTGAAGATGGTGCTGACCGGCGGCGTCGCGCGGCCGCAGTCCTACGAGATGATCGGGCCGCTGTCGCACCGGATCCTGTCCGACCTGTCGCTGGACATCGCGTTCATCGGCGTCGACGGGATCGACGAGACCGGCGCCACCGCGCACCACGAGGGCGAGGCGAACATCAACCAACTGATCGTCAGCCGCGCCGCGAAGGTGGTCGTGGTGGCCGACTCCTCCAAGCTCGGGCAGCGCGCCTTCGCCCGGATCTGCGAGCTGAGCGAGATCGACACCCTGGTCACCGACGCGCAGGCCGACGACAGCCAGCTGACGGTCTTCAAGGAAGCCGGCATCGACGTCATCCGGGCCTGATCCCAACTCAACACACCTCCCTCACCAGGTGAGCCACGTCTCGATAAGACGATCATATCTGATCAGGGCAAGGTTGTTATGAGCAGGAGTGCGCAACCTCCGCGCGTGCAGCACGGAAAGCGCACGGCCAACCGCTAGGCTTCGGTGCAGCATGGGTACCGCAGCCGCACATCAGCCAGCCGACCACTGGGAGGACGCCATCGCCACCGGCATCGACCCGACGTCCTGGGCGTACGCCGAGGACTACACCGGTGAGGACGAGGTCGTCACCGGCGCGCGGGCGAGCGCCGCGGACAGCGGTGTCGCCCCGATCGGCCCCGGCACGGCGGCCGCGCTCAGCCTGCTGGCCGCCGGCGCCGGCGCGAAGGCGGTCGTCGAGATCGGCACCGGTACCGGCGTCTCCGGTCTCGCGCTGCTCCGCGGGATGCGCCGCGACGGAACCCTGACCACGGTCGACATCGACGCCGAGAACCAGCGGCTGGCCCGCAAGACGTTCCTGGACGCCGGCGTCGCCTCGAACCGGTTCCGGCTGATCGCGGGCGCCGGCCTGGACGTCGTCACCCGGCTCACCGACGGCCACTACGACCTGGTCTTCTGCGACGCCGACCGCCGCGAGAACACGGCGTACCTGCACGAGGCCCTCCGCCTGCTCCGCCCCGGCGGCACGGTCGCCTTCGCCGGCATCCTCACCGGCGGCAAGGTCGCCGACCCCGCCCACCGCGACCCCGACACGATGGCCCTCCGAGACCTGATCCGCGCCGTCCGCGACGACGACAACCTGGTCTCCGCCCTCCTCCCGACCTCCGAAGGCCTCCTCACCGCCGCCAAACGCCTGAAGTAGGCGCAGTCGCACGGCACTCGCCTGGACGCAGTCAGTAGCGAACGGCCTTCAAAATCAGCCAATAGAACCACCAAATACACCAAGATCTACGTCGATTAGTAGGTTTGTTGGTTCTATTGGACGACGGCACGGCCGGTGTGCTGCGGAACCGGAGCGCGCAAGATCTGGCCGACTACCGGAAGTCGCTCGGCTACCTGTTCCAGGAGGACTGGCACCCGCTGTACACCGGTCTGCTCCTCCACCGACTGCTGTGGTCCGAGACTGCGAACCCAAGGCCGAGCAGAAGGTCAGCCCCGAAGGCACCGGACGGCAGCTGTCTGGCGACGGATCCCCGAGGAGAGCTGAATGCCCGGCGCGCCCGTCAGGGACAGCTGAGGTCGGTGGCTTGCATTTGCCAGAGGGTGCCGCCGGAAGGGCTGAAGGCGCCGTACACGTTGCCGGCGGCCTCGTGGTCGGCGTAGAAGGTGTCGCCGTACGACGCGACCCCGACCATCTGGCCGCCGGCATAGACCCAGCGCGCGCCGTCATGGATGACTGTGCAGGCGGCGGGGAACGTCGTGGCCTGCGCGGGCTGCGCTGCCATCAGAGCACTACCTGCCAGCGCGACGGCGGCCGCCGCGGGAATCAGCTTTCGCACGTTCGGCTCCAACACTCGATTTACTGGTCTGGGCCAGTCTGGCTGGTGGTGGAGGTAGGACCAACCCTTTCGAGAGGGCCCGAAGGGTCATGCGGTGAGGCGGGTCAGTTCGGTGGTTACCTCGTGCCAGGGGTCGGACTGGGGGTCGATCAGTTGGTAGTGGCCGCACTTGTCGACGCGGTGGAGGTGGGAGGTGGGGTGGGCGGAGTGGTAGGACTCGGTGAGGGAGATGGGGACCACCGAGTCGTTGACGCCGTGGAGGAGGGTGACGGGGGCTATCGGGGCGGGGAGGTGGACCGGGTCGAGGTCGTTGCGGACGCCGCCGCCGATGAAGGCCTGTACGGCGCCCTTGTCGAGTTTCTGCTGGTCCGCCATCAAGAGGTCGGCTACCGGCGCAAGGGCGAGCACGCCGCGCAGGCGGACCGGGTTGAGGGTGGCTGCGGCCCAGAGCGCCAACTGTCCCCCGGCGGAGTGGCCCATGAGGACGTACCCGGCCTGTACGTCGACCAGGTCCGGCAGCACGTCCAGCGCCGTACGGATGTCGGCCGTGGAGACGTCGGGGTTGCCGGGCTCGCGGCGGTACTCCAGCAGCAGCACGGGCCAGCCGAGGTCGGACAGGGCAGCACCCAGCGAGCGGGCGTGCACCCGGTCGTACTGCGGACGCCAGAACCCGCCGTGGATGAACACCACGAGCGGCCGGTAGTCCTTCGCGTGCCAGTAGTCGATCACCTGGTCCGCGTGGTCGCCGTACCGCAGCTCCTGATCGGGATCGGGCGCCTTGCGCGACAGAACCGACCGGTCCTCACTCATTCCGACCTCCCGAGGTAGCGCAAGGCGTTCGCTGTCAGCAGTTTGTGCTGCTGTTCCGCGGTCAGGAAGCCGGACTTCCGTACCACCTCCCCGACCGGCCGTTCACCCAGTGGATAGGGATAATCACTGCCGACCAGAACGCGGTCTTCCCCCAAGGTATCGACAAGTAGTCGCAAAGGTGCTGATTCGAACACCACCGTGTCGACCAGGATCCGGTCCAGGTACGTCGACGGTGGGTGCTCCGAGCAACCGCGGACGATGTCGCCGCGCCGGTGCCAGGCGTTCTCCAGCCGGCCGAGCCAGAACGCGAAACTCCCGCCCCCGTGGGCGAAACAGATCCTCAGCTCCCGAGGCAGTACGTCGAACGCGCCGCCGAGGATCATCGCCAGCAGTGACAGATGCGTCTCGGCGGGCATCCCGGTCAGCCAGCGGGCCATCCAGCGGTCTAGCCGCGGTCCCCCCGGCATGTCCCACGGGTGCACGAGGACCGGCGTACCGGTCTCCGCGCAGTGCTTGAGGAAGGCAACGATCCCGGCGTCGTCGAGGTCCTTGTCGCCGACGTGGTTGCCGATCTCCACGCCCACGTGCCCGGCGGCGCGAGCCCGGTCCAGCTCGGTGCACGCCAGGTCCGGGTCCTGCAACGGGACCTGGCAGAACGGTACGAACCGCGGATCGCCGGCCAGCGTCTCCAGCGTCAGGTCGTTGAAGATCTCGGCCAGCTTGACCGCCTGCTTCGCCGGCCGCTCGTAGGAGAAGAAGACCGGCGTCGGCGACACCACCTGCAGGTCGATGCCGTCGGCATCCATATCGGCACGCCGTACGCCGCGATCCCAGGCCTGCGGCCCGACCGGCCGGAACTCGGTCGACCCGACCATGATCATCGCGGCCCGCTCGGAGTCGATTCGCAGCCACGGCCAGCCGTCCCCGCCGCAGGCCGCGGCGAGATCAGGCCAGCCGTGCGGGACCAGATGGGTGTGGACGTCGACAGTCATTTACCTGGGTGCACCGTGCCGCAGGCCGGGCAGGTGCGGGCTTCCACGCTCTCGTAGAACGCCTTGAACACCGGCGGCAGGTCCGCGACGATGTCGTTCACCTGCAGCTCGACCTCGTGCACGATGCCGTTGCAGTTCGCGCAGTACCAGCGGAACTTCTCCAGCGTGCCGGGTTCGCGGACCCGCTCGATCACCAGGCCGATCGAGTCCGCGTCCCGCTGCGGCGAGTGCGGCATGCTGCGCGGCAGCATCCACATCTCGCCCTCGTTGATGTCCACCCGGGCCGGTCCGTCGTCGGTCATCACGTCGACGTGCATGGTGCCCTTGATCTGGTAGAAGAACTCCTCGTACGGGTCGACGTGGAAATCGGTTCGCTGGTTCGGTCCGCCGACCACCATCGTGATGAAGTCGTCCCCCGTCGGAAACATCTGCTTGTTGCCGACCGGCGGCTTCAGCAGGTGCCTGTTGTCCTCGATCCACTGCGGAAAGTTCGTCGACTCCAGGTTGGCCATGTCCTTACTCCTTCTGCGGGATCGCCGCGATTCCGCATATCTCGATCAGCAGCTGGGGATGCGGCAGCTGATGTACTGCGACCGTCGTCCGCGCGGGACCGGTCTCGTCGAAGAATTCGCCGTACACCTCGTTGTACCCCCCGAAGTCGTTCATCGACACCAGGTACGTCGTCACGCTGACCAGGTCCTCGAGCCCCGCCCCGACCGCGCCGAGGATGTCCCGGATGTTCTCCAGCACGGCCCGCGTCTGCACCCGGATGTCCAGCGCCACCGTGCCCAACTCGTCGACGGAGGCCCCGGCGATCGAGTTGTCCGGCCGCCGGCTCGACGTACCCGAAACAAACGCGAACCCGCCGGACACCTGCACATGCGGAAAGCGCCCACGAGGCACCGCTTTTCCAGGCACAAGGGTCATGTCAGGTCCACGCAGACATTCGTAGTCTCGGTGTAGAAGTCCACCGAATGCCGCCCACCCTCGCGCCCGACACCGGACAGCTTCACCCCGCCGAAGGGCGTCCGGAGATCGCGCAGGAACCAGGTGTTGACCCAGCACAGGCCGACGTCCAACGCCGCGCCGGAGCGGTGGGCGCGGCCTACGTCTCGGGTCCAGACGGTTGCCGCGAGGCCGTACTCCGAGTCGTTGGCGAGGGCGAAGGCTTCTTCTTCGGTGTCGAATGGTGCGACATGGCAGATCGGGCCGAACACCTCTTCACGATTGGTACGGGCGTCCGCGCGCAGCCCGGTGACGACGGTTGGCTGGATGTAGTTGCCGCCGTCGCGGGCGTCTCCGAAGGTAGGTACGCCGCCGCCGGTCAGGACCTCGGCGCCCTCGGTGCGGGCGAGGGCGTAGTACGAGAGGACCTTGTCGCGGTGCTGTTTGGAGATGAGGGGCATGTTGGTGGTGGCCTCGTCGGCGGGCCAGCCGTAGGTCAGCTCGGCGGCGCGGGCGGCCAGCCTCTCCACGAAGGTGTCGAAGATCGGGCGTTCGACGTACAGGCGTTCGGTGCACAGGCAGACCTGGCCGCCGTTCGTGAAGGTCGAGCGGAGCGAGCCCTCGATCGCGTCGTCGAGCGACGCGTCGGCGAAGACCAGGCCGGCGTTCTTGCCGCCGAGCTCGAAGGAGACCGCTTTCACGCGGTCCGCGGCGACCTTGGCGATCGCGGTGCCGGTGGCGGACTCGCCGGTGAAGGTGATCGCGTCGACGCCGGGGTGTTTGGTCAGGTACTCCCCCGCCGAGGACGGTCCGAAGCCGTGGACGACGTTGAAGACGCCGTTCGGTACGCCGGCCTCCGCCATCACCTCGGCGAGTACGGTCGCCGAGGACGGGGTTTCCTCCGAGGGCTTCACGACCACGGTGTTGCCGCAGGCAAGCGCCGGGGCGACCTTCCAGGTGAGCAGCAGCAGCGGGAGGTTCCACGGTACGACGATCGCGACGACGCCGACGGGTTTCCGTACGGCGTAGTTCAGCGCGCGCCGCCCGTCCGGGAGAACGGTGGTGTACGACTCGGTCGGCACCGTGGTCGCGAAGTCCGCGAACGCCCGGAAGTTCGCCGCACCGCGCGGGATGTCCAGCGTCCGCGCCTGGCTGATCGACTTCCCGGTGTCCCCCACCTCGGCCGCAACCAGGTCCTCGAACCGCCGCTCGAGCCCGTCCGCGACCCGCCGCAGTACGACGGCCCGCTCCTGCTCACTCATCCGCCCCCACGGGCCGTTCAAGGCGGCCCGCGCCGCGCCTACAGCCGCATCAACGGTCGCGGCATCAGCCTCACAGACGTCGAAGATCTGCTCGCCCGTCACGGGCGAAACCTTCGCGAACCGGGAGGCACTCTCGACAAACGCCCCGTCCACGAAGTGCCGGAGCACCCCAACAGACGACGGCTGCCCGCTCAACAGCTCAGGCGACCAGAGGTTCATGCCCCGCCACCTCCCCACCATCCAAACGCGGCAGCCCGCCCCGCCGCGGGCGCGGGGTGCGCGGGGGACGCGCGGTGCGCGGTGGGCGGGGTCATCGGTGTTTCCGGGCGCGGGCCAGGGTGAGGAGGGCGCCGGCGGCTGCGGCTCCCGCGGCGGCGAGTAGTTGGTGCTGGCGGTGGACTCGGTGTTGGACTTCGGCGTAGGGGGTGGTGGTGAAGGAGACTAGTTCGTAGCGGGAGACGTAGCGGCCGGGGAGGAGGCGTTCGAGGGTGTGTTCCAGTTGCTTCTGGAGGCGGAAGACGGGGGACGCCACCTTGTCGCGCATTTCCACGAAGTTGGCCAGGGCCATTTCCGCGATCGCCTCGGTGTTCTCGCGGCGGCGGGCTTCGAAGAGCGGCAGCGCGCGGGCCCACGAGCCGCCGGTGTCGTCGAGGCAGCGGTCGAGCTCGACCACGTCCTCGAACGCGCAGTTGGCGCCCTGGCCGTAGAACGGGACGATCGCATGCGCCGCGTCGCCGACCAACGCCGTGCGGCCGTGCGCCTGCCACGGCAAGGTGTGGACCGTGCCCAGGACGCCGACCGGATTGTTCAGGTAGTCGTCGACCAGGTCAGGGGCCAACGGCAACAGATCCGGATAGTTCTCCTCGAAATGCGCCGAGATCCCAGCAGCCGTGGTCAACGCGTCGAACGACCCGGCCGGCCAGAAGAGCGTGCAGGTGAACGACCGATCCGGATTCGGCAGCGCGATCATCATCGACGTGCCACGCGGCCAGATGTGCAACGCCCCCGGATCCAGCGCGAACTCCCCCGCGGCAGCAGGGATCGACAGCTCCTTGTACCCGTAGTCCAGGAACTCGACGTTCTCCGCGACGATGCCCTCGGCAAGCAGTTGCTCCCGTACGGCGGACCCCGCACCGTCGGCGCCCAGCACCACGTCGGCCGCCGCCGACACCTTCCCCGCGGGCGTCGCGAACACCAACTCCCCCGCCGCCGAGTCCAGCTCGACCAAGCGATGCTCGAACGACACCGTCACACCAGGAGCAGCCGACGCCGCCGACAGCAGCGCGTTGTTCAGCGCACCCCGGCTGATCGAGTTGATCGCCCGCTCCCCCGACGCCGAGTACGCCTGGAAGTCCAGCTCGCCCGCGACCGGGTGGATCATCCGGCCCTTCATCGGCAGCGCGTCCGCCATCACCTGGTCGACGAGCCCGATCCGCCGCAGCGCGTCCAGCCCGCGCTCGGAGATCGCCAGGTTGATCGACCGCCCGCGCTCGACCTCGGCGACCCGCGGATCCGCGCGCCGTTCGTACAGCGTCACCGTCAACCCGCGCCGCGCCAGGTAACAGGCGAGCAGCGACCCGGTCAGCCCGGCCCCGACGATCGCGACCTTCATGCCATCACCTCGGTCAACGCGGCGGCGGCCCGCCAGCAGTCGTGGTACGTCGAATACAGCGGCACCGGCGCGAGCCGCAGTACGTCGGGCTCCCGCGCGTCCGCGATCACGCCGTACTCGAACCGTAGCCGCCGCGACAACGCACCGGCTCCGCCCGGGACCCGCACCGACAACTGAGCGCCGCGCCGCGCCGGATCGTCAGGCGTGATCACCTCGAAGCCCGCCAGCAACTCCGAGAGCCGGCCCGTCAGCCGCAGACTCCGTTCCCGCAGTACGCCGATACCGACCTTGTCGAACAGCTCCAGCGACGTCCGCACCGGGCTCATCGAGAAGATCGGCGGGTTCGACACCTGCCACGCGTCCGCGGTCGCCGGCGGCCGCGACTCCGGCGTCATCTCGAACCGTGTCGACGCCTCCGTACTCCACCAGCCCTCGAACCGCGGCCGGTCCCCGCCGAGATGCCGCTCGTGCACGAACGCCCCGGCCAGCGCCCCCGGCCCGGAGTTCAGGTACTTGTACGAGCACCACGCTGCGAAGTCCACGTCCCAGTCGTGCAAGGACAACGGCACGTTGCCGGCCGCGTGCGCGAGGTCCCACCCGACCACCGCGCCGGCCACGTGCCCGGCCTTCGTGATCGTGGGGATGTCCATCAACTCGCCGGTCAGGTAGTTGACCCCGCCGAGCAGTACGAGCGCCACGTCGCCGCCGAGCTGCTCGACGACATCCGCCGTTCGGAGAGTGTCCTCACCGGGCCGCGGCCGCAGCCGGATCACCGCGTCCTCCGGGTCGTACCCGTGGAACCGGACCTGCGACCGGACGGCGTAACTGTCCGACGGGAACGCCGCGTCCTCGATCACGATCCGGTGCCGCGACCGGGTCGGCCGGTAGAACGACACCATCAGCAGGTGCAGGTTGACGGTCAGCGAGTTCATCACGACCGTCTCGCTCGGCAGCGCGCCGACGAGTCGCGCGGCCGGACCGGTCAGCAGCTCGTGGTACGGCAGCCAGGGCCGCGCCGCGTCCAGGTGCCCCTCGACGCCGAGCGCGGCCCACGCGTCCAGGTCCTCGAGCAGCTCGGTCCGGGTCGCCTTCGGGCGCAGGCCCAGCGAGTTCCCGGCGAAGTACGCCACCTCGGGATAGTCGCCACCCTGCGCCGGCGGTACGTCGAAGAGCTCCCGATGCCCGGGATCCGCCGCATCGAGTGCTAGCGCACCCGCCTCGGAGAGCGTCACGCCTCAGCAACCTCCGAGGCAACCTCCTCGGCGGCCGGAGCAACGGCCGCCGGGATCACCTGCCCCTTGCCGAGCACCGTGACGCCGCCCTTGGAGACGATGAACCCGCGCTGCCGGTCGTAGTCCGGGTCGACGCCGATCTCGGTGCCGTCCGGGACCACGATGTTCTTGTCCAGGATGACGTTCTTCAGCACCACGTCGCGGCCGATCTTGCAGTTGTCCATGATCACGCAGTTCTGCAGGTCGGCGCCCGCGCTGACGACCACGTTCGACCCGAGCACCGAGTGGTCGACATGCGCACCGGACACGATCGAGCCCTGGCAGACGATCGACTCGCCGACGGTCGCGTTGTCGGTGAACTTCGCGCCCGGCAACTGCGGGTGCGAGGTGAAGATCGGCCACTCGTTGTTGTACAGGTTGAACACCGGCTGGATCGACACCAGGTCCATGTGCGCCTCGTGGTAGGAGTCCAGCGACCCGACGTCGCGCCAGTACGAACGGTCCCGGTCCAGCGCGCCCGGTACGTCGTTCTCCTGGAAGTCGTACACGCCCGCCTTGCCCTCGGCAACGAGCATCGGCACGATGTCGCCGCCCATGTCGTGCCGCGACGCCGGGTTGGCGGCGTCCTTGCGGAGCGCCTCGACCAGGACGTCGCGGCTGAACACGTAGTTGCCCATCGACGCGAACGTCTCGTCCGGCGAGTCCGGCAGCCCCGGCGGGTCGGCCGGCTTCTCCAGGAACTCCTCGATCACGTGCCCGTCCGCACCGGTCTTGATCACGCCGAACTCGGTCGCCTCCACCCGCGGCACCCGGATGCCGGCCACCGTCACGCCGTTGCCGCGCTCGATGTGCGCGGCGACCATCTGGGACGCGTCCATCCGGTACACGTGGTCGGCGCCGAAGACCACGATGTACTCCGGGTCCGCGTCGTTGATCAGGTTCATCGACTGGTAGATCGCGTCCGCGCTGCCCTGGTACCACTGCGGGCCGAGCCGCTGCTGCGCCGGGACACAGGTCACGTAGTTGCCGAGGAAGGTGGACATCCGCCAGGTCAGCGTGACGTGCCGGTCGAGCGAGTGCGACTTGTACTGGGTCAGCACACAGAGATTTCGATAGCCCGCATTGACCAAATTCGACAGCACGAAGTCGATGAGGCGATAACTGCCGCCGAACGGCACAGCCGGTTTGGCCCGGTCCGCCGTCAGCGGCATCAACCGCTTCCCCTCACCACCGGCCAGCACGATTCCGAGAACATTGGGCGCCTTTGCCATGTCGGCACCTTAGCTCTCGATGCCCCGCTGCATAAGCGGTTGCGAGTGTCGCGACACTGTGAAGATGCCGATCCTCGTCGTTCCGACCGTTGCCGTTCACCGTTCGTTCCTCGAGGCCTGGGACGAGCTCGCCCCGGAGGACCTGCACTGGCTCGGCCCGAAGTCGGTGGCCGGGGACGACGAGCTGTGGAGCCGGGACCGGGCGGCCGATCCGGCCGAGTTCCGGCACCTGGTGGAGGCGATCCGGCGGGAGGCCGAGCCGGAGACCGTGATGCCGCCCGGCATCGTGCACCAGACCGTGCTGTGGTTCGTCGACGGCGTGGAGCTGCTCGGCCGGCTCTCGATCCGCCACGACCTGACGCCCGCGCTGACCGAGGTCGGCGGCCACATCGGGTACTGGGTCCGGGCGTCCGCGCGCCGGAAGGGGTACGCGACCCAGATGCTCGCCCAGTCGCTGCCGATCGCGGCCGCGCTCGGAATCGACCCCGCGCTGGTCACGTGCGATGTGGACAACACCGGATCGCGCAAGGTGATCGAGGCAGCTGGTGGCGAACTGGAAGACGAACGACACGGAAAGCTGCGCTTCTGGGTGCCGACACAGCTCGCTGGATGACCTATGGTCGGGGATTGTGAAGGTCGCCATTCTGACGCGTGAGTTTCCTCCGGACGTGTACGGCGGGGCCGGGGTGCACGTGGACTTCCTGGTCCGCGAGCTGCGCCGGCTGATCGACGTGGACGTGCACTGCATGGGCGAGCCCCGGCAGGGCGCGACCGCGCACTCCGAGGACGACCCGCGGATGCCGAACGCGAACGCGGCGCTGCGGATCCTGTCCACCGACCTGACCATGACCGCGGCGGTCGGCGACGCGGACCTCGTGCACTCGCACACCTGGTACGCGAACATGGCCGGCCACTGGGCGAAGCTGCTGTACGACGTCCCGCACGTGGCGACGGCGCACTCGCTGGAGCCGCGGCGGCCGTGGAAGGCCGAGCAGCTCGGCGGCGGGTACCGGCTGTCCAGCTGGGCGGAGCGGACCGCGTACGAGGCCGCCGACGCGGTCGTCGCGGTCAGCCGCGGGATGCGCGACGACGTACTCGCCTGCTACCCGGCCGTGGATCCGGCGAAGGTGCACGTGATCTCGAACGGGATCGACGCGGACTTCTATCACCCGGACCCGGCGACGCACGTGCTCGAGCGGCTCGGCGTCGACCTGAGCCGGCCGTACGTGACGTTCGTCGGCCGGATCACCCGGCAGAAGGGCGTGCCGCACCTGCTCCGCGCGGGTCTGCGGCTGGACCCGTCCGTCCAGCTCGTGCTGCTCGCCGGCGCGGCCGACACGGTCGAGCTGAAGGCGGAGACCGACGCGCTGATCGAGGACCTGCGGCTGGCCCGCGACGGCGTGTTCGTGGTGTCGGAGATGCTGCCGCGCGAGGAGGTCCGGCAGGTCCTGACGCACGCGCTGGCGTTCTGCTGCCCGTCGATCTACGAGCCACTCGGCATCGTGAACCTGGAGGCGATGGCCTGCGAGACCGCGGTCGTCGCGAGCGCGGTCGGCGGCATCCCCGAGGTGGTCGACGACGGCGTCACCGGCATCCTCGTGCCGTACGACGAGAACGACACCGACACGTTCGAACGCGGGCTCGCGGACGGGATCAACGCGCTGGTCGACGACCCGTCCCGCGCCGCGGCAATGGGCAAGGCGGGACGTGAACGCGCGGTCTCGCAGTTCGGCTGGGACGCGGTGGCGCAGCGGACCGTGGAGCTGTACAACAGCCTGCTCGGGTAGGCAAAACCCCACCGCCATCAGGGAGTTCGCACCATTCTCCGGGGTGGCGCGCGACGGTTGGCTTGGCCTATGACTCCACGCCTCACCAAGACAGTCGCCGCCACCCTCGCCACCGCCGCCCTCCTCGCCTACCCCGCGTCGGCCCTCGCGGCAACAGCCCACCCAACCACCGCCTTCGCCGCGACCGCCCACCCAACCACCGCCTTCGCGGGTACGGGCCGCCCCACCCACTCCACAGTTCTGGGCCAACGCGGAACGGTCGTCTCGGCAACCCCGATCGCCCACCTGACAGCGGCTCAGCTCGACGCGGCGGCAGCAGACTTCCCCGGCGCCCCGAAGGCGTCGTACGCCGTCACCGCATACCGCCTCATCTACCGCACCACCGACACCCACGGCCGCCCGACGACAGCCAGCGGGATCGTCGTACTCCCCGACGGACGCCGCGGCGCGCTCACCGTCACGGAGTACTTGCATGGCACGAACGCGACCAAGGCCGCCGCTGCCTCCGTCGACGACCTGTCCACAGATCGCCTGGTCACGGCCCTGTTCGCCGGCCAGGGTCTGGTCGGTGTCGCCCCCGACTACCTCGGTCTCGGCCTAGGCCCCGGCCCGCACCCGTACCTCGACACGAAGACCGAGACGTCGGCGTCAGCGGACCTGCTGCTCGCGGCCCGCACGTTCGCGGCCAAGCACGGCGTCGCCTTCAAGCGCGACGTACTCGTCACCGGCTTCTCGCAGGGCGGCCGGGCGTCGCTCGCATTCGGTCGCGCGCTGAGTCGCGGCGAGGTCGGGCCGTTCCGGCTCGGGGCGCTGCGCGCGGTCGCGGGTCCGTACGACCTGCTCGGCGAGGAACTGCCGGCCGCCTTCGACGGCCGCGTGATCCCGCCGACCGCCACGTTCTACCTCGGGTACCTCGTGACCGCCTGGAACCGGACGGTCGGCCTGTACGACGACCCGCGCCAGGCGTTCCAGCCGCCGTACGCGTCGACGGTCGAGGAATTGTTCGACGGCTCCCACAGCGACGAGGAGATCGTCGCCGGGCTGCCGGACGCACCGGAGAAGCTGCTCACGCCCGAGTTCGCCGCTCGGTTGCAGCACCCGACCGGGAAGCTGCTACGGGCCGTCCAGGCGGCCGATCAGGTCTGCCAGGACTGGACGCCGCGGGTACCGGTGCACCTGTACAGCGGGACCAAGGACACCGACGTCGTCGCCGCCAACGCCGACTCGTGCGCGGTCTCGCTGCGCCGGCGCGGGGCGGAGGTGACGGTGCATTCGATGGGCGCGGTCGACCACACCGGTACGGCGTTCGCGGCGTACCCGGAGATCATTCGGGCCTTCGCTCGACAGGCCTAGCCACCAGGCTGCCGAGGAGGGCGAGGGACTCCGCGTCGCGCGATCCGGGGACGGCGTGGAAGACGACCAGCGTGACGCTGTCGGTCCCACCCACGGTCAGCTTGTCCGAGCGCAGGTCGAGGTCGCCGACCTCCGGATGGGTCAGCCGGCTGAGCCGGCCGCGGCGCGGGCGGACCTCGTGGCGCGCCCAGAGCTGGCGGAACCGTTCGCTGCGGACCGAGAGGTCGCCGACCAGTTCCTTCAGCCGCGGGTCGTCGACGTTCGGCCCGAGTTCGGCGCGCAGTACCGCGACGCCCTCCTCGGAGAGGTCCTCCCAGTCCCGGCGCAGGTCGCGTTCGCGCGGATCGAGCAGGACGGCGGTGAGCAGGTTGACGCCGACCCGGTAGTTCGGCGAGAGGGCGGCGGCGAACGCGTTCACCGCGAGCACGTCGGTGTACTTGTTCTGCACGTACGCCGGGTTGTTCGGCCAGCCGTCGATCAGCTCGACGATGCTCTCCGGCGCCTGCTCCGCCCGGGTCCGCGGGTGCGGCGCCGGCTGGGCGAGACCGAGGAGGTAGTTCCGCGCGTCCGCGTCGAGCCGCAGTACGCCGGCCAGCGCCTCGAGCACCTGCGCCGACGGGTTCCGGTCCCGGCCCTGCTCGAGCCGGAGGTAGTAGTCCGAGCTGATCCCGGCGAGCATCGCGACCTCTTCGCGGCGCAACCCAGGCACCCGGCGGAGGCCGGCGCTGCGGATTCCCACCTCGTCGGGACCGACCTGCTCGCGGCGCGCCCGCAGGTAGTCGCCCAGCGCGTTCTCCATGCCTCCACCGTAGACCGGGTACGCCGTGACAGCCTGTGCCCTGGCACTACCAGGAACGACGGGGTACTCCCTGTTCCGCGCGTACCGACGAACAGTGGAGACATGACGAACTCAACCATCACCCTCGCCGACGACCTCACCATCACCCGGATGGGGTACGGCGCGATGCAGCTCGCCGGCCCCGGCGTCTTCGGACCGCCGAAGGACCGTGACCAGGCGATCGCCGTACTGCGGCAGGCCGTCGACCTCGGCGTCACGCACATCGACACCAGCGACTTCTACGGCCCGACTGTGGTCAACGAGATCATCAAGGAGGCGCTGCACCCGTACCCGGAGGGTCTGCACCTGGTCACCAAGGTCGGCGCCCGGCGCGGTCCCGACGCGTCCTGGGACGTGGCGCTCGAACCGGAGGACCTCCGGCGGCAGGTGCACGAGAACCTCGAGCACCTGGGTCTCGACGTACTCGACGTGGTCAACCTGCGGACCGCGGCCCGTGAGGAGGTCAACCGCGACTCGATCGCCGAGCCGTACACCGTGCTGGCCGAGCTGCAGCAGGAAGGGCTGATCCGGCATCTCGGACTGAGCGCGGTCACGATGGAGCACGTCCGCGAGGCGGCGGCGATCGCGCCGTTCGTCACGGTCCAGAACCTCTACAACCTGGTCAACCGCGCAGACGACGACATCGTCGAGTACTGCGCCGCGCACGGCATCGCGTTCGCTTCGTTCTTCCCGCTCGGCGGATTCAGCCCGCTGCAGTCGGAGACGCTCGCGAAGGTCGCCGCCCGGCTGGACGCCACCCCGCAGCAGGTCGCGCTCGCCTGGCTGCTGCAGCGCTCCACGACCAGCGTCGTCATCCCCGGCACCTCCTCGCTGACCCACCTCCGCGAGAACATCGCCGCCCGCGACCTGGTCCTCCCCGCCGACGCCGTCGCGGAGCTCGACGCGGTCTGAGCGGAACTTTTCCGGCGCTGAGCGACGGAAAAGTTCCGGAAAGCTAGCGCAGTTCGCGTTGCAGCATCCGGATGAGGTCCTCGACATCGGCCTCGACCATCGGCTCGCCGGTCATGCCCATCCGGTGCAGCAGCGTCCCGATCACCACGTCGATCACGAACAGCACCCGCTGCTCGGACAGCCCGAGCGTCTCCATCAGCACCTTCCGGTACGGGTCCTGCAGCTGTCCGGCAAGGATCTCCCGCAGCGCCGGATCCCCGATCGCGTCCGTGAACACACCCGCGAACGCCGCGGCCACACCGGGCTCGGCGACCGCGCGAACGCCGTACCGGACCGCGGCCGCGATGTCCGCGTCGCGATCCTGCCCGGTCAGCGGCAACGGGCCGAACGAATCCACCAGCGTCGCGGTGACCAGCGCGCCCTTCGTCGGCCAGCGGCGGTAGATCGTCGTCTTCGCGATCCCGGTCGCGGCGGCGATCCGGTCCACCGTGGCCCGGGTGTACCCGAGCTCGTGGATCGTCCGCAGTGTCGCCGCGAACACCTCCGCGTCGACGCTGGACCGGGGCCGGCCGGGCGGCCGGGTGCTGGAAGCCATGGGCCCACCCTACCTAGTTATGCTACCTTCGGTATCGATACTAATCGTAGCGAAACCGCAGGACGGTGCCCGATGCTCAAGACCGCCGCCACCACGACGCAGCAGCCGCCGCTGGGCGTCCGCCTGGTCTACTCGCTCCGCAAGGAGCCCGACTACCGCACGATGTCGCCCGCGGAGCTGGCCGCGTTCGGCGAGGCCGCGCACCGGATCGTGACGTCCCGGTTCGCGCACCTGCTGACCGGCTTCCCGCACCGCGGCGTGACGATCGGCTGGCAGCAGGTCCAGCTCGCCGACCGCACGATCCGAGTCCGCGTGTACCGCCCGGACACCCAGGCCAAGCTCCCGCTGATCCTGCACGTCCACGGCGGCGGCTACGTCGGTACGGCGGTGCAGTGCGACTGGATCAACAGCCACCTGGCCGCCCGCGTGTCAGCGGTCGTGGTGTCCGTCGAGCACCGGCTGATGGACCACGGCACGCCGCTCGCGGCGATCGTCGACGACGGCTGGGACGTGCTGCGGCACGTGTTCCAGCACGCCGCCGACTGGGGCATCGACCCGACCCGCGTGGCGGTCGCCGGCGAGAGCGCCGGGTCGATGGTCGCGGCGCTCTCCGCGCTCCGGGCCCGGGACGCCGGCCTGTCGTTGCGGGCACAGGTCCTGGTCAACGCCTGCGTCGACGTGACCTCGACGGCGCTCGACTACGACTCGGTGACGCAGTACCCGGAGACGCCGACGCTCACCCGCGAGGGCCTTGAGTTCTTCCGGCGTCTCGCCGTACCCGAAGGAACCGATCCGCGGGAGCTGTCGCCGCTGTACGCCGACGACCTGAGCGGGCTGCCGCCGACGCTGATGGTGGTCCCGACGCTCGACCCGGTCGCGGACCACAGCCGCGTGTACGCCGACCACCTGCGCGCGGCGGGCACCCCGGTCGAGGTCAGCGAGTACGACAAAGCCGGGCATGCCTTCATCAGCATGCCCAGCCTGGTCCCCCAGGCAAAACCGGCCCGCGACCGAATCGTCGACTTCCTCTGCGCGAAGTTCAGGTAGCCGGCCTTTGGTGGGTCCACCCACCAGATGCAGGGTTTGCGCCCGAGATCCTGGGCGCAAACCCTGCATCTCGGACGTCAACCCACGAAAGATCAGCCGGCCAGCGGCGTGGGCGGGCTCGGTCGAACGCCTGCCGGATGCGCATCGCCGTACGGGCCGGATGCTCGAGGTCGGCCCAGGTGATCCTGACGACTTCCAGCCCCAGCGCCCGGAGCCGGTCCTCGCGCATCTTCTCCCGGATCAGCACCTCGCGTGAACCCTCGCCGTACTTCGTCAGGCCGTCGAACTCGACGACGGTGTTGTACTCGGGGAACCAGAAGTCCACCCGTCCGACGAAGCCGTCCGCATCCACGAACTCCGCCTGCAACGTCGGCGCCGGAAAGCCCTCGTTGTGGAGAAGGATCCGGAGCCTGGTCTCGCCGACGGACTCGGACAAGGGATCGGCGAAGTCGAGCACCGCACGAATCCTCGGCCCGCCCGGCCAGTTGTCGGTGAGCTCGCGCAGCCGCCGCAGCTCGTCGCCGTTCACGTCGGACCTCCGGAAGGCCGCGTCGGCACTCACCACCGCCGCTTCGAAGGACGACGTACTGGCAACTTCCACCACAGCGCGCGCCAACGCGGTCACAGCGAGCCCGTCAACCGTGGTCAGGTCCGACGCGCTGAGCGCCGACCAGTGATGCCGTACGCCGGTCCTCGGCCCGCTCCGCGCACCCGCGGTCCGCGTCAGCTGGACCTCCGAGAGATCGGCCAGCCAGACAGGCACGCCATGCAGGACGAGTGCCGAGTGGTGGCTCACGACCGCGGTGCCGGGGCGCATGGAGTTCATCGCGGCGTGAACGAGACGCCGGTGCGCGACGAGACCGCGCTCCCAGGAGGGCAGGTGGCGCGTGTCCGAGCGCTCGGCGTACTGCCCGTACCTGATCCGCTCCCAGCGCCCGTCGGTCAGGCGCCGGTGGATCTGCTCCCGGGTATATCCGGCGCTCATCGCCTGTGCCCGGCTGACCACGCCGCCCTGCCGCGTCGCGATCGCCTTCAGTCGTCCGTTCATCTCACCAGCATCAGACGCCGAACGCCCTCCGCGCTGCCCCCTCAGCCCGCTCTGTGGATAACCCTTTGGTGGGTCCACCCATCAGATGCAGGGTTTGCGCCCGAGATCCTGGGCGCAAACCCTGCACCTGGGGCGTCAACCCAGCAGAGGTGCCTTCACCTGATGCCGGAGGTCGGCGCGTCGGAGGCCAGCCAGGTGCTGAGCAGCCGCGCGCCGGCGCCGGTCGCGCCGGTGGAGTACTCGAAGTTCTCGCCCGGGGACTCGGCGATCGACGACAGGTCCAGGTGCGCCCAGGGCAGGTCGCCCGCGAACGCCTTCAGGAACAGGGCCGCGGTGATCGAGCCGGGGCCCTTCGAACTGTTCACCGAGTCCGCGACCGGGGTCGAGATCAGGTCCTCGTACTCGGCCGGCAGCGGCATCCGCCACAGCTCCTCGCCGGAGATCCGGCCGGCGTCGGCGAGGTTGTCGGCGAGCGCGTCGTCGGTCGCGAACAGGCCGCCGTACAGCATCGCGCCGAGCGAGACCTTGATCGCGCCGGTCAGCGTGGCGATGTCGACGAGGACGTCCGGCTTCAGCTCCTGGACGGCGTACGCGAGCCCGTCCGCGAGCACCAGGCGCCCCTCGGCGTCGGTGTTCTTCACCTCGGTGGTGCGGCCGCCGAAGTGCCGGATCACGTCGTCCGGGCGGTACGCAGTACCCGACGGCATGTTCTCCGCCGCGCAGACCAGGCCGGTCACCCGGACGTTCGCACCGAGGTCGCGGAGCGCCGACATCGTCGCGATCACCGAGCCGCCGCCGGTCATGTCGCGCTTCATCGACACCATGCCCTCGCGCGGCTTCAGCGACAGGCCGCCGGTGTCGTACGTGATGCCCTTGCCGACCAGCACGACGTACGGCGTGTCCTTGCCGGAGCCGGCCGGGGCGTAGTCGAGCCGGATGAACCGCGGCGGGCGGGTCGAGCCCTGGCCGACCGCGAGGATCCCGCCGAACCCGTCGGCGGCCAGCTTCTGCTCGTCCCAGACCGTCGCCACCAGGCCGGTCGCCGCGGCGATCTCGGTCGCCCGCGCGGCCAGCCAGGCCGGGTCCTTCTCGTTCGACGGGGTGATCGCGAGCTGCCGCGCCAGCCAGCCGGTGCGGCCGACCACGACGCCGCGGTCCAGCACGTCCTGCCGTGCGGCGTCCGTACCGTCGGTCAGCGTCACGGTGCCGACCGCGGGCTTGCCCGGGTCGACGGTCTTCTGGGTGTACGTGAACGAGCCGAGCACCACGCCCTCCGCGAACGCCTGGAGCGCCGCGTCATCGATGCCCTCGGCAACGACGGTGGTGAGCTCGTCCTTGCCGCGGCCGAACCGGGCGATCGCCGCCCCGGCGTGTCGCAGGTCCTTCGCGCTGCCGTCACCGGCCCCGACCAGCAGGATCTCGGTCACGTCGCCGGTCAGCAGCGGGTACGCCGCCGTACTGCCGGCGGACGGCGTGAAGCCGGTCTCGCGCTGCACCTCGAGCAGCCGGCCGAGGTCGACCCCGAGCCGCTCGCCCGCCTCCTTCGCGGCGGCCGGCAACTCGTCGCCAACGAGGACCACCCAGGTCGAGGAACCGTGCACCGGCAGACCGGGCTGCCAGGTGACACCGGGAAGACTGGGGAAAGGGGACGAGCTGCTGCGGCGAGCCACTAGGACGACCTCACTGGTGTTTGATCAAAGAGAGTTGGACCACCGTAACGACCCCGGCCGGTGCCTGCGAAGGCACCCACCGGGGTCGGAGTGACAGACGGGGGCGCTGGCACCCCCGGAGGTTGTGGTCAGCCGACGACGGCCTTCAGTGCGTTGCCGAGCTCGGTCGCCTCGTCGGCGTTCAGCTCGACGACGAGCCGTCCGCCGCCCTCGAGCGGAACCCGCATCACGATCCCGCGGCCCTCCTTGGTGACCTCGAGCGGACCATCGCCCGTCCGCGGCTTCATCGCCGCCATGCGCGCACCCCTTCCCAGTGTCGGTGTTGAGCGACGACACCGCGCGGGGGACCGTGGCCGGCGCCGTTGCGGTGATGCGCCGTCGGCGCGTATCGCAGTGTTAATCGGTGTGTACCGCACCCCATTATTCCCGATCTCAGGCCAAGGCCGTGCACCATACGGCAGACTCGAGTCTTGTGCACGCCCGTTCAGCCCTTTTCGACCTGTACGGCGACCACCTGCGCGCGCGCGGCGCGCAGGCTCCGGTCGCGGCCCTCGTCCGGCTGCTCGCACCGCTGGGTGTGCATCCACCGGCCGTCCGGACCGCCGTGTCGCGGATGGTCCGGCAGGGCTGGCTGGAGCCGGTCCGGATCGAGGGACAGCCCGGATACGGTCTGACTTCCCGGGCGCGTCGCCGGCTCGACGACGCCGCCGCGCGGATCTACCGGACCGCGCCGGACGGCACCCCGGTGGTGACCGGAGCCGAAGGCCCGGGCGACTGGGACCGGCACTGGCACCTGGGCATCCTCCGCGAGGTCCCGAACGCCCGGCGCCGCGACCAGCTGGCGAGCCAACTCTCCTTCCTGGGTTGGGCTCCGCTGTCCGACGGCGCCTGGGTCGGGCTGCGCAACGACGCCGAGGTGGACCAGATCCTCGAGATGGAGGGCGTCGCCGCGGACCGGTTCCGGGCGCCGGTCGACGCCGGCGCTCCGGCCTTCGCCCGGCGGGTCTGGAAGCTGGACGAGCTCGGCGCGTCGTACGACGCCTGGCTGATAGAGGCGAAGGCGCTGGTCGACGCGGGCGGCCTGGACTGCGCCGGCACCGGCGACGAGCAGGCGTTCGCGGTCCGGTCCGAGCTGGTGCACGAATGGCGGAAGTTCCTGTTCCGGGATCCGGGGCTGCCGGACGAGCTGCTGCCGGCCGGCTGGGCCGGGACCAAGGCCGCCGCGTTCTTCGATTTCCACGCCGATCGATTGGGCCCCGCGGCCGGGCGTTTCGTCGACGACTGCCTGACGCAACACTGAAAATCCTCTTACTGACAGTCAAGGAGCTGACCACGATGAGTGATTCCGTCACGTACTCCGTCGCCGACGGGGTCGCGACCGTCACGTTGAACCGGCCGGACGCGATGAACGCGCTCGACACGCCGACCAAGGTGCTGCTCCGCGACACGATCCAGGCCGCCGCCGACGATCCCGCCGTACGCGTCGTCGTACTGACCGGGACCGGTCGGGCGTTCTGCGTCGGGCAGGACCTGAAGGAGCACATCGGTCTGCTGCAGGCCAACGACCAGGCCGCTTTGTGGAGCACGGTGCCGGACCACTACGCACCGATCGCACTGGCGCTCGCCGAGATGCCGAAGCCGGTGATCGCCGCGGTGAACGGGGTGGCCGCCGGGGCCGGCGCGTCGATGGCGTTCGCCTGCGACTTCCGGGTGGTCGCGGACACGGCCGGCTTCAACCTCGCGTTCACCGGCATCGCACTGTCCTGCGACACCGGGATCTCCTGGACGCTGCCGCGGCTGATCGGGCATGCTCGCGCGCTCGAGCTCCTGTACTTCCCGCGCACGGTTCCGGCCGCGGAGGCGTTGGACCTCGGCCTGGCGACGTCCGTCGTACCGGCTGCCGAGCTTGCGCGGACAGTGGCCGAGCTGGCGGGGAAGCTCGCCGTCGGACCGACTGTCGCGTACGGCGCGGTCCGGCAGTCGCTCGGCTACTCGGCGAGTCACACGCTCGCGGAGGCGCTCGCCTTCGAGGCCGGCAAGATGCAGGAGACCGGCGCCACCGAGGACCACCACAACGCCGTCGCCTCGTTCGTCGCGAAGCAGAAGCCCACTTTCCACGGCCGGTGAACGAAGGCTTGTAATCGTTTACGTAAGCGATTACAAACAGCCGTGTGAGGAAACTGCTGCCGCCTGTCCTGACCGCTGCCACGCTGGTCGGGAGTCTCGTCGTCCCCGGATCCAGCGCCGCCCCCGCTGCTGAGCCCGGGACCATCAAGTCCGCCGCCGTCCGGTCCGCGACGCTCGGTGAGGACATCAACTACAACGTCTACCTCCCGGCCGGGTACGACGCGTCCACGCGGCGCTACCCGGTGATCTACCTGCTGCACGGCCGCGGCGACTCGATGAGCGCGTGGACCCAGGTGAAGAGCCGCCTGGACGAACTGATCGGCAGCGGTGAGATCCCGCCCGCGATCGCGGTCATGCCGGACGCGCCGTGGAGCAGCCGGGCGAGCTGGTACGTCGACTCGGCGTACCAGGGCACCGACCCGGGCCGCCCGGTGGAGACCGCGTTCTTCAAGGACCTGGTGCCGCAGATCGACGCGACGTACCGGACGATCGCCGACCGGACCGGGCGCGCGATCGCCGGGTACTCGATGGGCGGCGCCGGCGCGCTGCGCTACACGCTGGCGCACCCGGACGTGTTCGGCGCGGGCATCGTGCTCAGCCCGGCCGTGTACTTCCCGTTGCCGCCAGGCGATTCCAGTACCCGCGATTTCGGTGCCTTCGGCAAGGGTAAGGACCCGTTCGTCGAGGCGACGTACCTGAGGCTGAACTGGCCGGCGGCGCTGAAGTCGTTCGCCGCGAGCGGGCAGCAGTCGCATCTGTTCATCGCGGTCGGCGACGACGAGTACAAGAACCCGAAGGCGATCGACGCCACCCACGACCTCGACTTCGAGGCGCACCTCGTGTACAACCAGGCGTCCCGGGTGCCGAACCTGACCTCGGAGTTCCGCGTCGTCGACGGCGGGCACGACTGGGACGTGTGGGGGCCGACGTTCGCCGAGGGCGCGAAGTACGTCTTCCAGTACCTCGGGAAGCCGCCGGCCACGCCGATGCAGGCCGAGATCACCGACCTCGGCGGCGACGACCCGCGCGGGCGGGATCGCAACCGATGCCTCAGGCAACGTTTACCAGGCGGCCGCGGGCGCGGACGTGTCGCTGACGAAGTACGGCCCGGACGGCTCGCGTTCGTGGACGCGGACGCTCGGGTCGGCAGGGACGGACCGCGCGTACGGCGTTGCCGTGGACGCCGACGGGCGGGTCGTGGTGACCGGGTACACGAACGGCGACCTGGACGGGGCGCATCCGGGGAACAGCACCGACGACGCGTTCGTGGCGCAGTACGACGGCGACGGGAATCGGCGCTGGCTGACGCAGTTCGGCGTACCAGGGGTGGCGGATCGCAGCTATTCGGTGGCTGTCGACGGGACGGACGTGTACGTCGGCGGTTATACGAAGGGCGCTCTGGGTGGGGCGAACCAAGGCGACAAGGACACGTTCGTCGCGCGGTACGACGGCGACGGGAAGCAGGTGTGGTTGTGGCAGAACGGCGGCGCGGGCGAGGACAAAGGCATGGCGGTCGCGGTGTCGGGCGGTTCGGTGTACCTGGGCGGGATGACGGGCGGCACCGACGGGCTGCTTGCGCGCTACTCGGCCGCAGGTGAAGCGGTGTGGACCAAGCAGATCGGTACGTCGGAGTCCGACGAGGTGTGGGCGCTCGCGGCAGATCCGTCGGGCGGGGTGTACCTGACCGGGTACACGGCCGGCGACTTCGCGCGGACACTGATCGGCGACAAGGACATCGTCGTCGCGCGCGCGGACGCGGACGGCGTACTGACCTGGCGCGACCAGTTCGGGACGACCGGGAACGACAAGGGCGCCGCGATCGCTGTGGACACAGGCGGTTCGCTGTACGTCGGCGGGTTCACGGACGGCGCGCTGGAGACGCCGCTCGGCAGGTTCGACGGCGTGCTCGCGAAGTACTCGCCGGATCACGCGCGCGGCTGGACGCGGCAGTTCGGCACCGCGGACGACGACGCCGCGGACGCTTATGCGGAAGCGAACCTGTACCTCAGCACTACCGCGGACGGCGTGCAGTTGAGTGGGCTGACCGCAACCGATGTGTTCCGGACCGGCTTCACCGCGGACGGTACGAACAAACACCCGTAACACGTTTGGTGGGCTCCACGACCGCGTTCCGGCCGGGCGAGTCACGGCCGGACAACCACCTGACAGTCGGGGAGCCCGCTGAACACCACATCACGTTCTGTGCCCGGAACACAACTCGTTCAGCCGTTTGTCTTTGGGAATCGGCAAAAAGCCTTATGCAGTTGCCGTTTGCAGATGCACGTGCACGAGATTCAGCGTGCGATGCAGGTTTTCAGGTGGTCGTTGACGATGCCGGTGGCCTGCATCAGCGCGTACGCCGTGGTCGGTCCGACGAACACGAAACCGTGCTTCTTGAGTGCCTTCGACATCGCCACCGACTCGGGTGTGGTCGCCGGTACGTCGGCGAGGGTCCTCGGCGCCTTGTGCTTCGCGGGCTTGAACGACCAGAGCAGCTCGGTGAACTCGCCGTCCGCCAGGTCGAGCAGGGCGCGCGCGTTCGAGATCGTCGCGTTGATCTTCAACCGGTTCCGGACGATGCCAGGATCGGCCATCAGCCGGTCGAAGTCGGCGTCGCCGTACTTCGCGATCGTCTCCGGGTCGAACCGCGCGAACGCCGTCCGGAAGTTCTCGCGTTTGCGGAGGATCGTGATCCAGGACAGCCCGGACTGGAACCCCTCGAGCGTCATCCGCTCGAACAGGCCGACGTCGTTCCGGATCTCCTTGCCCCACTCGGTGTCGTGGTACTCGATGTACTCCGGGGCCGACGTCGCCCATCCGCACCGCTGCTGCCCGTCCGGGCCTGCCACCGTCACTGGACCTCCTGCACGAGCCGGCGGAGCGAGATCCGCATCATGAGTTCGAACGCCGGCCGCACGACCGGCCAGGCCAGCACCCCGAGCCGCCCGAACGGCGGCACGACGTCCTCGGACCAGGTGAACGTACTGCCGGCCGTGGCTGGGCCGACGGTGAACGTTCCGGTGCCGCGGACGATCTTGCCGAGGTGCTTCACCGTGCACTCGCGCGGTGGATCCCAGTGCGTGATGACCATGTCGTCAGTGAACCCGACGCCACCGACAGAAGTGCGCGCCGCGACTCCCCCGCCCACACCGGACCCGCCGTTCGCGGTCGTCCACACCCGGGTGAACACCATCCAGCGCGACTGCCGCTCCCAGTCCGTCACCACCGCCCACGCCACCTCCGGCGCCAGCCCCAACTCCACCGACGCCTCAGCGTGACAACTCCCCGAAGCACTCATCAGCTGGGCCGCTGATAAGCCCCTTCGCCCTCCTGCCCCGACGGCGGCCAGAACCGCCACCCTTCCTCACCCTCAACCGCCTCGCCCCCGGCCGAGCCAGCCGTGCCGTCTGCCGCCTGCCCGTTGGCCGACCCAGGCTGTGCGTCACCGGCCGGTCCGTTGGCCGACTGCTGCTCCTCGGCGTCCGCCTGCTGGGCGTCCTGCGCTGGGCCTGCCTGTTGCTGGGGCTGCTGCTCGGTTTGAGGTGCCGGCTGGGCGGTCCAGTGCGTCGCACTCGCGTTTCCATCAGAAGCAGTCGGCTGACTGAGCTTCAACTGGTCGTACTGCTGCGCCGGAGTCAGCGGCGCCTGCGACGGCTTCTGCGCGGCCTGGTGGTAAGCATCCGGCGAAGGCTGGTACGGCGGCGGCTGTGGGGCGGGGGTACGGCGGGGGGTCACCGGCTGGGACTGGGCTTCCAGTACAGCGCGTGCTTCCGCCTGCAGGCGCTCGTACTCGTCCGCGGCCACCTGGCTCGCCCGCGGCAACTCCCGCGTCTCCGGCTCGTCATCCGCCGCAGGGTCCGACGTATCTGCAGCTACTTCCGCGGGAGCAGCTGTCTCACCACCAGCGGACGCACCAGCCGCGGTGCCTTCCGGCGTGCCGGCGCTCGCCGTACCTGTGGTGTTGTCGTCCGGCGTGCCGGTGGCAGCTGCCGCCGTTGGCTCGTCCGGCTCGCCGGCCGTGGAGGTCGCGTCGGCGGCGGCCAGCGGAACTGTGGGGTCGGCGGCCTGGTCCGGAAAGTCGCCGCCGACGAGGATGGGTTTCTGGGTGCCGGTGTCGTCGAACTCGGGGGTGCGGTACGGGTTCGACGTGAAGCCGTGGCCCTCGGGGGACTCGACGATCGGCGCGACGGCACGTTCGAGGTCGGCGATCCGGCGGTCGCGTTCGGCGACCTCCTTCGCGACGCGTTCGAGCAGCGTGTCGACCTCGTCCATCCGGTAGCCGCGCACCCCGACCGCGAACCTGGCCGACTCGATGTCGGTCGAGGTCAGCGCCTGCCGCGCAGGCACGGTCATGTCGGGACGGTCGTCGTACGCCGTACTCATGGCACCCCAACGCCCCGAGGCCACTACCGCGACAGCCCCGATCAACAGCACCACGATCAGCCCGAAGAACCACATCACGGGACCGATCGTGCCATGCCGCCCGAGTCACCCGCACAATCACCCAGGATTTCAGCTCCCGTCGCGGGCTGTGGCGGCTTCGTCGGCGGCGGCGTCGGCCAGTTCGCCGGCCTTGACGATGTAGCTGATCGCCTCGTCGACGTCGTCGGTGACCACGAACATGTCGAGGTCGGCGGCGGAGATCTTCCCGTCCTCGAGCATCGTCGTCCGCAGCCAGTCGACCAGGCCGCCCCAATACGACGTACCGAACAGCACGACCGGGAACGACGTGACCTTCCGGGTCTGCGCCAGCGTGAGCGCCTCGAACAGCTCGTCCAGCGTGCCGAACCCGCCCGGCATCACCACGAACCCCTGGGCGTACTTCACGAACATCGTCTTCCGGGTGAAGAAGTACCGGAAGTTCATCCCGATGTCGACCCACTCGTTCATGCCGTTCTCGAACGGCAGCTCGATGCCGAGCCCGACCGACACGCCGCCGGCCTCGGACGCGCCCTTGTTCGCGGCCTCCATCACGCCCGGCCCGCCGCCGGTGATCACGGCGTACCCGGCGTCGACGAGTTTCCGGCCGAACTCCTCCGCGGCGGCGTACATCGGGTCGTCCGGCTTGGTCCGCGCCGACCCGAACACGCTGATCGCGGACCCGAGCTCGGCCAGCATCCCGAAGCCCTCGATGAACTCCGACTGGATCCGCAGCACCCGCCACGGGTCGGTGTGCACCCAGTCCGACGGCCCGCGGCTGTCCAGCAGCCGCTGCTCGGAGGTGGATTGCTGCACCTGCTTGCGCCGCATCGTGACCGGCCCGCGCTGCTGCTGGCCGACCGGACGGTCGGGGTGGATCGATGGTTCTGACATGCCTCCAGATTATTGCCTGACCGGTAACCGGTCCTGCTCATCCGCGGTCTGTCAACCAAGTCCTCAGCCGCTGTTCACACAGCTCGATCTCGGCCTCCGGCACGAATTCGTCCTGTTTGTGCGCGTACAGCGGGTCGCCCGGCCCGTAGTTCACCGCCGGTACGCCGAGCAGCGTGAACCGCGCCACGTCCGTCCACCCGAACTTCGGCCGCGGGTCCCCGCCCACCACCTGCAGGAACGCCGCCGCGGCCGGCCGCTCCAGCCCGGGCAGTCCGCCGGGCGCCGAGTCCGTGACGACCACGTCGTACCCCTCGAACACCTCCCGCAGGTGCGCCTCGGCCTCCGCCTCCGACCGGCTCGGCGCGAACCGGTAGTTGACGGTCACCGTGCACAGGTCCGGTACGACGTTCCCCGCGACGCCGCCGCTGATCGCGACCGCGTTCAGCCCCTCGCGGTACTCGAGCCCGTCGATCGGCACCCGGCGCGGCTCGTACGCCTGCAGCCGGGCGAGCACCTCGCCGGCGGCGTGGATCGCGTTCGACCCCATCCACGAGCGGGCCGAGTGCGCGCGCTCGCCGCGGGTGCTGACCTCGATCCGCATCGTGCCCTGGCAGCCGGCCTCGACGACCGCGTTCGACGGCTCCATCACGACCGCGAACACGCCTTCGAGCAGCTCGGGGTTGGAGCGCGTCAGTTTGTACAGCCCGTTCCGCTCGGCCTCGATCTCCTCGCAGTCGTAGAAGACGTAGGTGACGTCCCGGTTCGGCGCGTCGAGGGTCGCAGCGAGGCGGAGAGCGACCGCGACGCCGCCCTTCATGTCGCAGGCGCCGAGGCCGTGGATCAGCCCGTCGGCGCGGCGGGCCGGGAGGTTGTCGTTGAGCGGCACGGTGTCGAGGTGACCGGCGAGGACGACCCGCTCGTCGCGACCGAGGTCCGTCCGCGCGACGACCGTGTTGCCGTGCCGGAACACCTTCAGGTGCGGGTACGCCGAAAGGGCCTTCTCCACCTTGTCGGCGAGCTTCTCCTCGGTACCGCTGACCGAGGAGACGTTGACGAGCGCCTCCGTCAGATCGGGTGCACTGGTAGTGAGATCAAGCTTGGTCATCAGGCCTCCGGGGGCAGGAACACGCAGAACTCGTTGCCTTCGGGGTCGGCGCAGACGTGCCAGCCGATCTCGCTGTCCCGGGGCCGGAGCAGTGTCGCACCCGCGTCGAGGACCGGCCGCAGCGCGGGTGCGGTGACGTCCCAGTGCACGCGGTTCTTCACGGTCTTCGGCTCCGGGACGGGGACGAACACCCAGTACGGGAACGGGAGGCCGGGGACGTTCTCAAGCCAGTACCACGGGTGTTCCGGCGTACTCGCGACCTCGCCGCCGACCGCGTCCGCCCACCAGTGCGCCTGCCGCTCCGGGTCGGCCGAGTCCACCACCAGCTCCATCAGCCGGTACGCCGGGTCGGTGTCGCGGACGAATCCGCAGAACTCGCCGCCTTCCGGGTCCGTCAGTACGTTCCAGTGCTGCTGGTCGGACTGCGGGATCTGTACGGTCGCGCCGGCCGCCTCCAGGTCCGCGACGGCGCCGGTGTGCACGTCCAGGTGAACGCGGTTCTTCACAGTCTTCGGCTCCGGGACCTGGCACATCCAGACGGTCTTCTCCGGTACGTCGCCGACCAGCATGTTCGGGTTGTCGGCGGGCGCGGTGAGGCCGATCACCCGCCCCCAGAACGCGGCCATCTCACTCGGACAGGCGACGTCCACACACAGGTCCTTGAACCGCGCCACAGTCATAACGCCAAGGCTATCCGGCGGTCCGCTTCCGGTAGTGGCGGTTCACCCGCTCGCGGTTCCCGCACGCGGGCGAGCACCAGGTCTGCCGCGGGTCGTCCTGCAGGAAGTACTTCACACACCGCGCCGCCGGACACGCCCGCAACCTGGTGCGATCCGGCCCGGTCAAGAACTCGATCGCCGACCGCCCGACCGCGCCACCGAGCAGTTCCACCGGGTCGTCGGTCGCGTAGGCCCACCTTGTACTCGGCGCCTCGTCCCACTCCAGGTAGGTCACTCCCAACCGCCCCGCCGCCTCGTTCACCATCCGCAGTGCCTCGTGCGGATCCATCAACCGATCCGCATCAGCCTTGGACGGCGCCCCCGGCGCAACCGCCCGCGCGAACAACGCCCGTACCGCCCTCCTGATCCGCACCAACTCACGCCACACCCTGCACTCGTCCAGGGTGGGGAGGATTTCTGCCCCGATCGGGGGCAAAAACTTCCCCAAGTCGGTTGGGCAATCACGCAGCCAGGCGGCCGTCTGCTCCGGTGTCGAGAGGAGGTCGGCGATGCCGCCGTGGCCGTCGTGCTTGATGGTGGCGGCCAGGGCGAAGGCCAGGGTGGTCATCTGGTGATACTAATGGGAAAACATGTTGCTGCCATGTGAATACCTGTCCTAGGGTCTCGGAGCGTGACCGACCTTCGTACCCGGCTGCGCGCCGTACCGACGCTCACCGGGACCCCACCAGGCTGGGACCTGTCGACCGCCCCGGACGCACCGCACGAGCTGTTCGTCGACTGGCTGCTGGCCGCGATCGACCACCCGGTCGCCGAGCCGTGCGCCGCGACCCTCTCGACGGTCCGCCCCGACGGCCGGCCGAACGCGCGGGTGCTGATCCTCAAGGACGTCACCCCGGACGGCTGGCAGTTCGCGTCGACGTCGACGAGCCGGAAGGGCCAGGAGCTGACGACCTCGCCGTACGCCGCGCTGACCTTCTACTGGATCCCGCTCGGCCGGCAGGTCCGCGTGTCGGGGCGGGTCGTGCCCGCGTCGGCCGAGGACTCCGCGCGCGACTTCCTGCTGCGGCCGGTCGCGGCCCGGGCGGAGGCGCTGGTCGGCAAGCAGAGCGCCGTACTCACGGATCGCTCGGACATCGACGCCGCGGTCAAGGAACAGCAGGACCGGATCGCGCTCGACCCGGACCTGGTCGCGCCGAACTGGACCCTGTACACGCTGCACGCGGACGAGGTGGAGTTCTGGCAGGCCGACCCGGACCGCCGGCACGTACGTCTGCGGTACACCCTCGACGACACCTGGACGAAGGAGCTCCTGTGGCCCTGAACGACGTACACGCGATCGCCGACCAGCTGCTCGCGCTCACCGCGGACCTCGACGACCCGACCGCCCGCGGCGAGTCGGTGCTGCCCGGGTGGTCCCGCGGTCACGTGATCACGCACCTCGCGTACTTCTCCGAGGCGATGACCCGCCAGGTCGAGGAAGCCCTCCAGGGCCGGCTCGTCGAGGTGTACGACGGCGGCCGCCCCGCCCGCGACGCCGCCATCGAAGCCGGCGCCGACCGCCCAGCCGCCGAGCTCAAGTCCCACCTGACGCAGGCGGTCACCGCCCTGCTCGCCTCCTGGGACAAGGTCAGCCCGACGGACTGGCCCCTCCCCATCCTGCACCGCAACAGCAACCTCTCCGCCGGCCTCCAGGCGACCTGGCGCGAGCTCACCATCCACACCTCAGACCTCGACCTAGGCGTAACCCCCGCCACCTGGCCCGACGACTTCTGCCTCCACCTGCTCGACTTCCTCCGCCCCCGCACCCCCGACAACACCCACCTGATCCTCCAGTCCCCGGAAACCACCTGGGACAACGGCACCGGCGCCGAGGTCCTCCTCACCGGCCCCCTGACCTCCCTCACCGCCTGGTATGCCGGCCGCCCCACCCCAACCCCCATCACAGGCCCCCTCCCCGACCTCCTTCCCTGGCCGTAAGTGCACATCACCGCCGCACCGGGCCCGGCTACGCGGCCACCAGGAAGTTCTACCGAGCTGTGGGCTTCCGTTCGCTCGAGGAACTGCAAGGGTTCTGGGGAAGCAACCCCTGTCTGCTCATGGTCATGACACTGTGACGTCGTCTGCCTGGATCCAGCCCTACGGGTGGTTGTCCGTGATGGTGATGACTTCGTCGAGGCGGTCCAGGGCGGCCTGTAGGTCGTCGACCTTGGACTGGATGCGGTCGCGCTCGGCTCGCAGCATGGCTCGCTGCTCGGCATCGGTGTGCCCGGAGTCCCAGCACGGAAGGAGTTCCGCGATCCTCCGGCTGCTCAGGCCGGCGGCGTACATCTGCTGGATGAAGCGCACCAGGGTGACAGCGTCCTGCCGGTACAGGCGCTGGCCGGACGGGCTGCGCTCCGCGACAAGCAGCCCCTGCTGCTCGTAGTAGCGCACGGCGCGCACCGAGACGCCGGCACCCCGCGCCACCTCGCCGATGCGGACCAGCCGCTCGGCCGAGGTCTCCGTGACAGTCATGGTGATGCCTCTCACTCCGATCTTGACGACCGACACTTGCCTCTGACGTCAACGTCAGGTTTTAGCGTACCGGACATGGATATCAACGACTCGGTCGCTCTCGTCACCGGAGCCAACCGCGGCCTGGGCCGCGCCTTCGCCCAGCGCCTGCTCGAACGCGGCGCTCGCAAGGTCTACGCGACGGCACGCCGGCCGGAGACCGTGGATCTGCCCGGGGTCGAGGTGCTGCCGCTCGACATCGCCGATCCCGCCTCCGTGCGGGCCGCCGCCGAGGCTGCCCCTGACGTCTCCCTGCTCGTCAACAACGCGGGCATCCAGACCGGTACCGATCTGGTGACCGGCTCACTGACCGCGGTGCGGCTCGAACTGGAAACCAATGTGCTCGGCCACCTGGGCATGATCCGGGAGTTCGCGCCGGCGCTCGCCAGGAACGGCGGCGGCGCGATCGTGAACGTCCTCTCCGCCATGTCGTGGTTCGGGACGAAGGGAGCCAACGCCTACCATCTGACGAAGGCCGCCGCGTGGGCCATGACCAACGGCGTCCGCCTGGAGCTCGCGGACCAAGGCACGCTCGTCACCGCGGTGCACCTCGGCCTGGCCGACACCGACATGTCCGCGGGCTGGCCAGTGGACAAGCTCGCGCCGTCGGACCTGGCCGACGCGGCGCTCGACGGTATCGAGGCGGGCTCCGCCGAAGTCCTCGCCGACCAGTGGAGCCGGGATGTCAAGCGCCGGCTGCCGCTGACGCCGGAAGAGTTCAACGCCGCGATGGACCGCGCCCTCGCGGCGCTGACGGCAGCCTGAGCAGCCGGGTCTCTCCGGCACCTCAGCTCACAGTGAAGTCGTCGACCTGGATCCAGGTGTCTTTGTTGGGGGCGTTGAAGCCGGCGTAGACGGTGAGTTCGTGGACGCCTGGTGGGACCTTGACGGTGACCTCGTGGTGGACGTAGCCCGTGCCGGCGCCGAACGTCGTGCTCGCCACATCAGTGGTGCCGTTACGGACGCCGAAGCGGCCCTGGTCAGTGGGGAGGTTGGCCGAGGCGTTGATCCAGGAGCCGAAGGTGTACGTCGTCCCAGGAACGACCGGAACGCTCTGGTAGAGGTCACTGAAACCCGTGCAGGTACAGCGGATCCAGCCGTTGTTGGCGCCGGAGTGGGCGAAACCCAGGCCACGGTCGACGCCGTTGGCCGCCGTACCTTCGAAGAGCCAGGCCGGCTTACCACCGCCCGTCCCCTCGAACCCACCGTCCGCGACCTGCGACACATACCGCACCGCCAGCTCCGACACCGTCGTGTACGACCGCGTCCCACCCGGCAGCCCGATCACCCGCACCCCATCCGTCTCCTGCGTCGGGAACGTGATCGTGTACGTCGTGTTCGCCCCGGCCGAGGCATCACCCGGGTACGCCGGCGACACCGTCTGCGAACCGACCTCGACCCACTCCCCGTCGCGACGAACCTGCACCCGCGGCCGCCCGGTGAAGTACCCGCCCTGAGCAGACACCGCCCCCGACGTGAACTCCACGTTGTTCACCTTGTGCCGCGCCGGCCACTCGTACCCCCACCACGAAGCGCCCTTCACCTCGTCGTCGAAGTCCGACTCGCTCCCCGTCCGCGCCCCGTCGTTCATCAGCGCGAGACTCCCCGACTGCGACGACTTGGAGATCGCCACACCGTCAGCCGCGAGGTTGTCCGACCCGGGCAGGTTGGCAGCAGGGGTATCGACCGACGGCGTCAGCACCAGCTTGCGCAGGTTGAAGTTGTACACCGACGTCCCGATCCCACCCCCGCCGCACGGGCACACGTTGGCCTGGATGTACATCGTCTTACCGTCTGGCTGGACGAACTTCGACGGGATCGTCACGCCGTACCCGCCGTACTTCGACGTCGACCACGGATACCCGCCGAAGTCCTTCGACAGGAAGTGCTTCCACGGACCCCACGGTGTCGGCGACTCGTAGAACTCGAAGGTGTACTCGGTCCACGACGTGTAGACATATCGCTTCTGCGCCGGCAGGTACGTGACACCGCCCTGACTGATCACGCTGAGGTTCGACGCGTTCGCGCCGTACGTCTGCGCGTACAACCGCCGCGTGTCCGTCAGCACCGGCTTCCGGTCAGCGAGCTTCGGCGACCACCCGGACCCGGTGTAGAACTTCCACGCGCTCCGGTTCTGCACCTCGTCCTTGGGCACCCGCGCCAGGAACACCGACTGCGGATCCGCGACCGTGTCGTCGAACGAGTCCCGCCAGTTCCCGTCCAGGCCGTAGGCGTAGACATAACCATCAGGAGCCAACGCACCACCGCGCCCGAAGTCCGCGAACCAGATCGTCGTGAACTCGTGGTTCGAGAACATCGGCCGGGACTTGTCCCACGTCCAGGTGCGCCCGTGGTCGGTCGACTTCAGGATCGTCGCCGCCGGTACGTCGTTGAAGTCCAGCGCGAGGTCCTGCACAGCGAGGTACAGCGTGTCCCCCACGCACACCATCCCGGTCGGCTTCCGGTTGTACCCGGCCCCGCTCCAGATCTGACCGACCTGGTCGCCCTTCGAGATCGTTGCCCCGGACAAGTTTCCGGGCGTGCCGTCGATCTCGCTGACCGCGACGTCCGCGAAGGCCCCGTCGGTGCTGAAGCCCTTGCCGTCGCCGTTCGCGGCGTACAGCTTGTCGTTGCCGGCCCAGCACGACGGCCAGAGATCGCCGTCGCTGTTGCTCGGCGTGCCCTTCGACTCGACCTGGACGGTGCCGATCGGTGTGGTCGCGGGCGTCGGGGAGGGGGTGGCGGAGGATTGGGTGAGCAGTGCCGCCGTTCCGAAGACCAGCGGCAGGACAGCGAGCAGAGCCCCACGCTTCATGAGCTATCCCTTCAGGGTTTGGTACCAGTACGCGACCGACGACCAGTCGTCGCTGCGCTTGTTCGCGTGCCCGTGCTCGATGGTCACGCGGATGGAGGTGAAGAACGTGATCGGATCCTCGATGTGGAAGCGGTACAGCGAGATCTCGCCGCTCCAGTTGGGTCCGCCGGGCAGCGTGATGCCGTGGTACGGCGCGGAGTACGCCTCGCTCGGGCACCACGCGGTGTTGAAGTAGTCCTCGGTCCCCGTGCCGTGCAGCGTCGGCGGGAACGGCTCGCCGTCGATGAAGATCATGTCGTCGCCCTCGCCGTACCAGTTCCACTCGGGCGACTCGCGCAGGTTCCGGATGCTCACCACGCACCCGACGTAGTGCCCCTTCCCTTCGGTGTCGAGGACGACGTAGTTCCCGTCGCCGGTCAGGTTGGTGCCTTCGACCTGGTACTGCCGCAGCGTCTCGGCGCCCTGCTCGACCCCGTCGGTCGGGTGCTGCCGGTGGTACGACGCGTGGAAGTACCCGAGCCCGTCCTGTACGCCGTCGTACAGCTCGTAGTCCACGTAGTAGTAGAAGAACACCGGCGCCGCCGTCAGCTCCGAGACGATCTCGACCCGGGCCCGGGAGGCGAACGGCATGTGGAACCAGCAGTTGAAGCCCTTCCCGTCCTGCGGGCTCATCTGCAGCGGCGCGGACACGAAGTTCACGGTCTTCCCGTGTCCGACGCCGAAGAAGTCGCCGAGCGGCACGAGCACGCTCGGCTGATCGGAGTCCTCCCACGTGATCCGGAGGATCAGCTTCCGCAGGTAGTCCCCGTCCGCCTCGTCCGGCCCCCACGGACTGTCCCGCGCGACCGTGCACCAGATGTGGTTGATCGAGCCCGGCCCTTCGATGTCCGCCAGTACGGCGGTCTCGCCCGGGCGGATCGTCAACCGGTCGTCGTTGCCGCCGGTGCGGTCCCAGCTGGACGCCCGGCGGCGCTTGGAGTCCCGCAGCCGCGGCAGGTCACGCAGACTGCTCCCGTAGTCGCCGTACATAGGAGGCCTTTCCCGTCAGCCCGGCAGCAGTCAGCTCGAAGGGCAATCGATTTCTCGCAATCTACGAGCGCCCATCCAGGCCGGTCAAGGGCCGCCGGGGTGACGATGTGATCAACTCTGCCGATTCCCGCGTGCACACAGGGTTTTGTGCTGGCCGTAGACGTTGACACCGGCTCATCCCACTGCCTAATCTGCGGAAATCGATTTCTGAGATGAGAGGCGCTGGGGATGCCAGTTGTGCCGAACCGTGCGTCCGCCCACCGCACGGCCGACGAGCTGTCCAGGGACCTGGTGGCACGGGGGCTGCAGGCGGCGCGAGACGCCATCGAGACCGAAGCAGCGGCCGTGTCCGCACTCGCCGACCGGCTGGACGGAGTCTTCCTGGAGGTGCTGACAGCGGTCGCCCGGTGCGAAGGTCACCTGGTGGTGACCGGCCTGGGCAAGTCGGGTCTGGTCGGGCGGAAGATCGCCGCGACCCTGGCGAGTACCGGTACGCCGGCCACGTTCATCCACTCCGGCGACGCGCTGCACGGCGACTCCGGTGCGGTCACGTCGCGGGACCTCGTACTGGCGCTGTCCGCGTCCGGCGAGACCGCCGAGGTGGTCGCGTTCGCCCGGATGCTGCGCGAACGGCAGATCCCGGTGATCGCGATGACCGGGCGCGAGGAGTCCACCCTCGCCCAGCTGGCGACGTACACGCTGGACACGATGGTGCTGCGTGAGGCCGATCCGCTGAACCTCGCGCCGACCGCGTCCACCACCGCCTCGCTCGCGATGGGCGACGCGCTGGCGTGCGCGCTCGTCGTACTGCGGGAGTTCAGCCACCAGGACTTCGCGCAGTTCCACCCGTCCGGTGCCCTCGGCAAGCGCCTGTCGGAGGAGTCTTGATGAACGACGTCTGTGTGCTCGGGTCGTTCATGAAGGATCTGGTCGCGTCCGCGGAACGGCGGCCGTTGCCGGGCGAGACGTTGCACGGCACCGGGTTCGCGGAGCACCTCGGCGGGAAGGGCGTGAACCAGGCGATCGCGGCGGCCCGGATGGGCGCCCGGACGGCGATCGTCGGCACGATCGGCGAGGACCGGTACGGCGAGGAGTTCCTCGAACTGCTCCGGTCCAACGGCGTCGACACGTCCTGGGTCGTCCGGCACCCGTCGCTCGGGACCGGCGTCGGGCTGCCCCTGGTACTGCCCGACGGCGGGAACTCGATCATCATCGTGTCCCGCGCGAACGCCGCGATCACCGCCGTCGAGGTCGAGGCCGCGCGCGACATCCTGACCGGCAGCAAGGTACTCAGCGTGCAGCTCGAACTCCCGGTCGAGGCGAGCCACGCCGCCCTCCGGCTCGCCTCGGCCGCGGGCGTCACCACGATCCTCACCCCGGCCCCGGTCGGGCCGATCGACCCGGCGCTGGCGACGTACGTCGACATCCTGGTGCCGAACGAGGTCGAGGCCGCGGCGCTCACCGGGCTGGACTGCGACGACGAGTCGCAGGTCCCGATGATCGCCCGCAAACTCGCCGAGGACTGGGACCTGCGCGGCTGCGTCGTCACGCTCGGGGCGCGCGGCGCGTACGTCCTCGACCGGGCCGGCAGCTTCGAGGAACGGATCGCGCCGTACACCGTCGACACCATCGACACCGTCGGCGCCGGCGACGCCTTCTGCGGCTCCCTCGCCGCCTCACTGGCCGCCGGAGCCCCGCTCGTCGACGCCGTCCGCCTCGCCAACGCCGCCGGCGCCCTCTCCACCACCGTCAACGGCGCCGCCGCCTCCGCCCCCACCCACGCCGCCGCCCTCACCCTGCTCCAGAGCACCACACCCACAACTCCCCGTTCTCCATGAGATCCTGTGGGCGGGATCGGGGTTAGAGTGCGATCCAGACGACCATCGGATCTCCAGCGGGGAGCGGGTATGACGACGATCTACGACGTCGCGCGTAGGTCGGGGGTGTCGCCGGCGACGGTGTCGCGGGTGCTGAGCGGGCGGCGCAACGTCGACCCCGAGCTGTCCGAGAAGGTCCGCGCGGCGGTCGCCGAACTCGGGTACCGGCCGAACGGCGTGGCCCGGAACCTGCGGAAGTCCTCCACGAACCTGTGGGCGGTCGTCATCTCGGACATCGAGAACCCGTTCTTCACCTCGCTGGTCCGCGGGCTCGAGGATGTCGCGCAGACCGAGGGATACCACGTCGTCCTGTGCAACTCCGACGAGGACCCGGCGAAGGAAGCGGCGTACGCCTCGGCGGTGCTGACCGACCAGATGGCCGGGGTGGTGATCTCGCCGACCTCCACCGCGGAGGGCGTGCAACTGCTCGCGGACGCGAAGATCCCGCTGGTGATGATCGACCGGCGGGTCGAGGGCGTCGAGGCGGACACGGTGCTGGTCGACAACGAGCACGGGGCCTTCGAAGGCGTCAAGCATTTGATCGACGGCGGGTACCGGCGGATCGCGTGCATCACCGGTCCGCGGAAGGTGTCGACGGCAATGGACCGGCTCGCCGGGTACCGGTCGGCGCTACGGGCGGGTGGGATCCGGTACGACAAGGACCTGGTGCGCCACGCCGACTTCCGCGAGGCGGGTGGGTACGCCGCGATGGAGAGCCTGCTGGAGCTGGCGGATCCGCCCGAGGCGCTGTTCGCCACCAACAACCTGATGACCGTCGGCGCGCTGGAATGTCTGGCCCGCAAGGGGCTCCGCGCACCCGACGACATCGCCCTGGTCGGCTTCGACGACATCCCGTGGGCGGACCTGGTGATCCCGAGCCTGACAACGGTCGCCCAGCCCACATACGAACTCGGCCGCACCGCCGGCATGCTCCTCAAGGACCGCACCACCGCCCCCGGCCGCCCACCCTCCACCGTCACCCTCCGCACCGAACTCCACATCCGAGCCACCTCCGCCCCCAAAAAGAACTAACCCAAAGGACACCGCTCCGCGGCGGCTCATCTATCGGCCCCCTCCGGCGGCGCGCGGGAAGGTACCACCGGGCGCAGGCACCGGCGCCAAGCAAACGCCCACCGTAGACGGGACCAAGCCGACCCGCCCGCAGCAACCACGCGCAAGGGAACGCAAAGCGGACACCGCTCCGCGGCGACAGCCCGTCGGCCGCCCCCGGCGGCGTGCACGGGCAGGTGCTACCGGGCGCAAGCACCGTCGCCAAGCGACCTCCTCCGCGGGTGGGGCGAGGTACCCCGCGCGCATCCCCGGGGTAGGCAGGGCGGACACGGCGACTCACATGTCTACCGCGTCCGGCGGCGCGCGGGAAGGTGCTAACGGGCGGAGGCGCCGGCGCCGAGTGACTTGCTCCGCGGGTAGACCCCGCCCGCAGCAACCACCCCGGGACAGGTAGAGCGGACACCGCTACACGGCGGCTCATCTGTTGGCCGCCTTCGGCGGCGTGCGCGGGACGTACTCCCGGGCGAAGGCGCCGGCGCCAAGCGGAACGCCGCTTCAAGCCCGAGCCGACACCACCCGGCCGCACCAACCGCCCCGAACCCCGAGCCGAACCCCGAGCCGAAACCGTCCCGCGGCAGCAACCGTCCGCGAGACCAGCGCGGACGTCGCTTGCAGCTGTTGGCCGGCTTCGGTGGCGTGTTGGAAGGCACCACCGGGCGAGGTGGTCGCGCCGAGCACGCGCCTCTCCACGAACATCGACAGGACTGGTGGCGCCGCCCGCCGAGTCGTGGGAGGTGGTTGTGATTTGGCAGCCGTACCTCACGACTCGGCAGGTGCTGCGGGAGCCGATCGGCACGACTCGGCGGGGAACGGGCCAGGGGTCAGCGGGGCGGATGCCCGCCGCCGGTGTCCGGCCGGGAGCCCGGCGTGGGTGGCCAGCGCGGGTGGCCAGCGCGGGTAGCCGACGCGGGTGGCCAGCGCGGGTAGCCGACGCGGGTAGCCGACGCGGGTAGCCAGCGCGGGTAGCCAGCGCGGGTGGTTGGGCGGGTGGTTGGGCGGGTGGTTGGGCGGGTGGTTGGGCGGGTGGTTGGGCGGGTGGTTGGGCGGGTGGTTGGGCGGCTGAGGTGACGGGGTGGTGGTGGGCGACCGGTGTTGGTGGTGGGGAGGTCGGTGTTCGTCTGGAAGGCGAGTGCCGTTGCCGTGCAGAGGACGGACCCGCCAGGTGCTCGTCGCCTATCCGAAATACCGTGGCGCGGTCAGCTGTCGTCGTACTCTGCTGGGATGGACGGAGCTGCGATGTCAACGTTGACATTACAATGCAGGGTATGAGTGAAACTCCGCGGCGGCCGCGGCTCGAGGATGTGGCGGCGACTACCGGTGTCAGTATCAAGACGGTGTCGCGGGCGCTGCGTGGGGATCCTAAGGTGCGGGAGTCGACGCGGCAGCGGATCGTGGCGGAGGCGGATCGGCTCGGCGTACAGCTGAACGACGTCGCGGCGGGGTTGCGGCGGAAGAACCAGGCGATGACGTCGATCGGGGTCACGCTCGGCGACTGTACGAATCCGTTCTTCGCGCCGATGCTGCGCGGGATCCACTCGGTCGCCTCGGAGCGCGGGTACCTCGTCCTGACCGCCGACGCGCAGAACGACCCGGAGCTGGAGCACCGGGCGATCCGGTCGTTCTTCGCTCACCGGGTCGCGGGGCTGATCATCGCGCCGGTCGGGAACGACCTCGGGTATCTGGCGAACGAGGCGCGCTTCGGATCCGCGATCGTGTTCGTCGACTCCCCTCCCCCGGGCCTCGGTGAGTCGATGGACTCGGTTACCACCACCAACGCGGCCAGCACCCGCGCCGGAATCGAGCACTTGCTCGCGAAAGGCCGCCGGCGGATCGCGTACCTCGGGCACCCGCGCAGCGGCAGCGGTGCCGAGGAACGCTGGGCCGGGTACGTCGCCGCGCTCGGCGCCGCCGGGATCGCCGTCGACCCGGCGCTCGTCCGGGACAACCTGGTCAGTGAGGACGACGCCCGGCGCGCCGCCGACGACCTGCTCCCGTCGGCCGCGCCGGACGCGGTGTTCGTCGACAACAACCGGCTCTGCACCGGGCTGCTGCAGTCGCAGGCGTTCGCGAACCGCCGGATCGACACGGTTTGCTTCGACCGCTTCGAACTGGCGGCGGCGTTCGGCGTCTCGGTGATCGACAGCGACCCGTACGACGTCGGCCGCGCCGGCGCGCAGCTCCTCTTCGACCGCCTCGCCGACCCGACCCGTGCCCCGCAGCGCCTGGAGGTGCCGGCCCGCCTCGTCGTCAACGACGCCCCGACGTACTAGCAATGGGGTGGTGGGGGGGGCCAGGACAAGTGTGGTAGAGTCCCCCCAGGAGAGAAAAAAACGGGAGACAGGGC
>NZ_JBHWKR010000004.1:168293-219912 GCF_042730855.1 Kribbella sp. NPDC059898 | reverse complement strand
CCCGCCAGGCTACCTCCGTGTCCGCCACCCCCCCCGACCGCCCCCCGCCCCCCCCCCCACCCCAGCGAGTGTTCCACGACCGGGTCAGCTGAGCTGGCGGAGCCAGGCCTCGGCCAGCGCCGCGTGACCGGCAGGGGTCGGGTGTACGCCGTCGAAGAGCCAGTGCTCCGGGCTCTTGTTGCCTGCGGCAAGCGATGCGAACAGCCCGTCCGCCGCCACCAGCCGCGCCCCGAACTCACGGGCCAGCTCTCGGACCACCTGGATCTTCGCGTCCAGGTCGGGCCGCCACGCCCACTGCTCCTCCTTCACCGGCAGCAGGAACGGCTCGATCAGGACCAGCTGTACGTCGGCCAGCGGCTCCAGCAACCGCCGATACCCGGCCCGGAACGTCTCCGCCGGCACCTCCGGATGCCCGAAGGAGAACCGGTACCCGGTGTCGTTGATCCCGATCAGGATCGACACCACGTCCGGCCGCGCATCCAGTACGTCGTCCCGCCAGCGCCCGCCGAGTCCGGCGAGCGTGTCGCCGGAGATCCCGGTGTTCATCCACACCGGCGTCTCCGCCGGCCGCCGCAACCCCCACTGCCCGGCGACCAGCAGCGGGTACCCGTACCCGAGCGGATTGTCGGTCTCCCGGCGATGGCAGTCGGTGATCGAGTCCCCGGTGAACATCACCCGCGGCCTCGTCATGACGGGGTGTACGTCGCGACACCGATCGTGGTGTCGCTCTGCCCGTAGTACGCGAACCAGGTCCCGCGATGGAACACCAGCCCCTCGACGAACGTCACGTTGCTCACCAGCCCGTTCTGATCCTCGTACGTACTCGGCTCCAGCCAAGGCTCGGTCAGCTTCGCGACCACAGTGTCCGGTCGTGCCGGATCGATCAGCACCTGCCCGCAGGCGTAGTACACGCCGCCGCCAGGCTGAACCACCGCGCTATTGTGCATCAGCAGCACATGCCCGGTCCGCGTCCGGATCGGCTGCGGCCCGGTCTCGACCAGGTCGCCCATGAACGTGCCCGGCTCGGGGCGCAGTACCGGCTCGGGCTCGGCCTTCCAGTGCAGGAGGTCGTCCGACACGGCGAGGTGGATGTTCCCCTCGCCGAACCACATCAGGTACCGCCCGTCGATCGGCTCGGGCAGGATCACCCCGCCCTTGCTCCACTCCGGCCCCGGCGTCTCACGCACCCCGGCGAACGTGTTGACGCCGGGGAACATCGGCCCGTGCTTGTCCCACGTCCGCAGGTCCGTCGACGTCGCCAGGCACAACCGGGCGGTGTGCCGGTCCCACCCGGTATAGGTCAGGTAGTAGGTCCCGCCAACGAAGACGACGCGCGGATCCTCGCATCCGTAGCGCTCGTAGTCCTCGGTCGGCACCATGATCGGATCCGGCTCGGTCTCGAACGTGATCCCGTCGTCGGACCACGCGAGCCCGAGATGCGAGACGATGTCGTCCGCGTGCGCCCGGTACACGAGCGCCACCCGCCCGTCGACCACCAGCGCCGACGGGTTGTAGACGTTCGCCGACTCCCACTCGTGCCGCCCCGGCCTCAATACAGGGTTCTCCGGCCGCGGCACGAACGGGCCGAACGGGTAGTCGACCGCCGGCGCACTCACTTGGCCGCCAGCTTGTTGATCCCGGCAACCATCCCGTCGATCCCCGCAGCCAGGTCCTTCTTCCCGGACAGCGCCGGGTTCCAGGTGGTCCCGACGACGTCGCCGGCCGGCGTCGACCACGGGTCGAGGAACTGCGTGACGAACTTGTCCTTCACCCCGAGCTCGTACGTCGCGGTCGCGGCGATGGTCTTCGCCGCCGCGTCGCCGGCCCGCAACGACTCGTAGTACCCCTTGGAGCCGGGCTCGTACGCGATCGGTGCGATCGGCTGGTCCTTCATCGTCTCGTTGAACCCGGTGACCTCCATGTAGCTGATCACCTTCCAGGTGCTGTCCGGGTCCTTCAGCGTGGCCGGCGAGCAGACGCCGTTGGTCTCGATCGGCTGCACGGACTTCGCCGTACCGGCCGGCCAGGGCGCGTAGCCCCAGTCGAACTTCGGCTTGTTCTGGGTGATCGACTGGTGCAGCCACTGGCCGCCGAACATCAGCGGGATGCCGCCGTTCGCGAACTTCGCGACCGCGTTCGTGCCGTCGTAGTCCGGGTTGGTCATCTCGCCGGCCTTGATCGCCTTCGCCATCCGCTCGGCCCCGGTCCGGAACGTCGCGTCGGCCTGCACCTGCTTGGACCCGATCGGTTTCTCGACGATCGGCGCGCCGCCGTTCGCGACGGAGTACGCCGAGACGCCCTGCGGGCTCTCCAGCAACGCCCACGCGTTCACCAGTGGCGTCGTCTTGGCGTCGGTCTTCTTCAACGCGGCGATGTCGGCGTACAACTCGTCCCAGGTCCAGCCGATCGCCGGGGCCTTCAGCTTGGCCTTGTCGAAGTCGGCCTTGTTGTAGAAGAACCCGTACGTGTTCGCGAGCGTCGGGATCCCGTACAGCTTGCCCTCGGGGTTCCGCCACAGGTCGAGCGAGCCGGGCGAGAACTTGTCCTCCTGCAGTCCGTCGCCCTTCTTCAGGTACGACGACCAGTCGTACAGCAGGCCCTCCGCGGCCAGGTTCTGCTCCTGCGAGTTCGAGCACCAGAAGAAGTCCGGCGCCTTCTTGGACATGATCAGCGAGGCGAGCTTCTGCGCGTAGTCCGCGTTCGGCGACTCCTCGCGCTTGACCGTGACGCCCTGCAGCTTGGCCATGCTCTTGTCGAGGGCCTGGTTGGTCGGGACGGACTCCCAAGTCATGTAGCTGACGGTCCCGCCTTGAGCGGATCCGGAGCCGCCGCCGCACCCCGCGAGGGCGAGACCGGCGACGACCAGCACTGCTGTCGCCCGGATTCGGGGCATGATCGATCTCCTCATTTCGCGATGGTTCCGAGGGCGCCGAGGCCCTCCATGAAGTAGCGCTGGGCGAGGAAGAACAGCACCAGCGGCGGTACGACGAACAGCAGGTTCGTCGCCATGTAGTAGTTGTACTGAGAGCCGGCCTGGTCGGAGAGGAACGCGGCCATCCCGAGCGGCAGCGTGAACTTCTTCGCGTCCTGCAGGTAGACCAGCGGGCTCAGGTAGTCGTTCCAGGAGAGCTGGAAGGACATGATCGCGACCGTGATCCAGACCGGCTTGGTGAGCGGGACCATGATCCGGGTGAAGATCATCCAGTGCCCCGCGCCGTCGATGGTGGCCGACTCGTCCAGGTACTTCGGGATCGACTGGTAGTACTGCCGCGCCAGGAACACGAAGATCGGGCTGCCGAAGAACGCGGGCAGGATCAGCGGCACCCAGGTGTCGATCAGCCCGAGGCTGATGTACAGGTGCTGCAGCGGGATCAGCCCGACGATCCCCGGTACGAAGATGCTGCCGGAGATCAGCGCGAACCAGAACCGGCGGCCCGGGAAGTCGATCCGGGAGATGCCGTACCCGACGATCATCGAGCTGACGACCGCACCGATGGTGGACAGTACCGTGACGATCACGGTGTTCAGTAGCAGCCGGTAGAACCCGATCTGGGCCGGCCCGTCGACGAAGTTCGCGGCCCGGAACTCGCGCGGCAGGAACGCCGGCGGCAGCTGGTTGATGTCGCCGTTGCCCTTCAGCGCGATGCTGATCATCCACACCAGCGGCAGCAGCATCGACACCGCGAGCAGCCCGCACAACGCGTACCAGGCAACCCGCGACACCATGAACGGCACCCGCTGCGTCAGGGCAGCAGGCCGCGGTACGACGAGAGCCTCGGCGGTCATGCGCCCTCTCCCTGGTAGACGCGGCTGCGGGTGAGGCGCAGCATCACGACGGTCACCAGCATCACGATCACGAACAGCACCCACACCTCGGCGGTCGCGTACCCGAGCTGCGGCGAGGTGATGAAGTCGGCGAACCCGTCGTTGTAGATCTTGTACATCAACAGGTTGGTCGAGTGCCCCGGTCCGCCCTTGGTCAGGATCGCGACCTGGTTGAAGGTCTGGAACGCGCCGTTCAGCGCCAGCATCAACTGGAGCATCATGATCGGCCCGATCATCGGCAGCGTGATCCGGGTGAACCGCCGGAACGCGTTCGCGCCGTCGACCTTGGCCGCCTCCTGGATCTCCTCCGGCACCGCCTGCAGGCCGGCCAGGAAGATCATCATCGTGCCGCCGACGCTCCACACGCCGACGATCAGGATCGCCGCCAGCGCCACGTGCGCGTCGCCCAGCCACAGGCTCGTCGGCAGGTGCAGGAACGTCAGCAGCTGGTTGGCCAGCCCGTACGTCGGGTCGTAGATGTACTTCCACAACGTCAGTACGGCGACCGCGGGCAGCACGACCGGCAGGTAGAAGATCGTCCGGAACACCTTGACGCCCTTGATCGTGCGGTTCACCACAACCGCCAGCGCCAGGCCCGCGGCCAACGTCGCCGGGACCGAGATGACCACCCACAGCACGGTCACCCTCAACGACGGCCAGAACGTCGGGTCGCTGGTGAACAGGAATTTGTAGTTGTCCAGGCCGACCCATTTGGCCGGTGTCAGCCCGTTCCACTGGGTGAACGAGTGGTAGAGCGACGTCACCATCGGGTACGCCACGAACAGCAGCAGCCCGATGATCGCCGGTGAGATGAACAGGTACCCGAGAATCGTGTCCCGCCGTCGTTTACTCATCATCGGCCACCCGGATGCGCACGGTGAGGATCTGGAACGGCCGCAGCTCGAACCGTGGCTCGTCGACCGTATCGAGCCGGCGTTCGAGCAGATCCACGATGTCGGCGCCCACGGCAACGAAATCCCAGCTCAGCCGCGCCGTCGTCCGCGCACCGAGGGACTCGTACAGCCGGACGATCACGTCGCCCGAACGGTCCTCGGCGAGCTTCACGGTCTCGATCACGACCCCGGCACCCTCGACCGTGACGAGCGGCGCCGGTGCCGACGTACCGCGGATCTCCCGGACCGGGATGTTCAGCCGCAGACCGGCCTCGACCGCGTCGTCGATGCCGGCGCCGGACACCAGCGTGTAGCGCGCGTGGTGCCGGCCCTGGTCGGTCTCCGGGTCCGGGTAGCGCGGCGCCCGCAGCAGCGACAGCCCGATCCCGGTGCCCGCCCGGCCCGCGAGCGGATCGCCCGCCGAACCGGACAGCCTCCGGACGTCGTGCCCGTACGTCGAGTCGTTGGCGACCGCGACGCCGAAGCCCGGCTCGCCGACGTGCACCCAGCGATGCGCGCACACCTCGAACTTCGCCTCGTCCCAGGTGGTGTTGTCGTGCGTCGGCCGCCGCAGGTGCCCGAACTGGATCTCCGCGGTCGCGTGCTCGGAGCGGACGTCCACGCCGAACATTGCCTTCAGCAACTTCTCCCGTTCGTGCCAGTCCACGTCGATCGCGAACTCCACCCGGTCCGCGCCGGCCGGGACCGTGATCGTCTGCTCGTACGTCGACGCGCCGTGCACCCGGCGTACCTCGACCACCACCGCGTCGGGGCGTTCGGTGACGCGCACCGAGTCGACCGTCCGGAGCGGCGCGGCCGACGTCCGGTAGAACGAGTCCAGGTCCCAGGCGTCGAACGCGTTCGGCAGGTCGTGATGCAGGACCAGGTCGTTCAACCGGTGGCCTTCGGCAACCAGTTCGCGGTCGTACCGGGTGTCGACGAGCGACGTGATCGTCCCGTCCGCGCCGATCGTGACCCGCAGTACGCCGTTGTCGACGATCCACTGCGCACCGTCGAACCTCGCCGCCACGCTCGCCCCGATCGGCTGCGGTACGTCGGACGCGCCGAGCGCGGGAATGCCGTCGATCGCCAGCGGGACCGCGTTGAACCGGATCGGGGTGTCGCCCGCACCGGTCAACGTCTCGAGAGCAGCCCCGATCAACTCCTCCAGCTCCTCGCGGACCTTGGCGTACGCCTCCCGCGCCTCCCGGTGCACCCACGCGATCGACGACCCCGGCAGTACGTCGTGGAACTGGTGCAGCAGCACGGTCTTCCAGATCCGGTCCAACTCCTCGTACGGGTACGGCGTACCGGTCCGGATCGTGGCCGTCGTACACCACAGCTCGGCCTCGCGCAGCAGGTGTTCGCTGCGCCGGTTGCCGCGCTTCATCGCCGCCTGCGACGTGTACGTGCCGCGATGGGCCTCCATGTAGAGCTCGCCGACCCACACCGGCGCGTCCGGGTACTCCGCCTCGGCGCGCTCGAAGAACGCCGTCGGCGTCAGGTGCTCGATCGGCGGCGCACCCTCGAGATCGGCCTGCCGGCGGGCGCGCTCCATCATCACCGCGGTCGGCCCGCCACCACCGTCGCCGTGCCCGAACGGGACCAGCGACGTGGTCGCACCCGCATGATCGCGGAAGTTCTTCGTCGCGTGGTTCAGCTCGGCCGGGGTCAGCTCGGACAGGTACGTGTCGACCGGCGGCAGGTGCGCGAACAGCCGGCTGCCGTCGATGCCCTCCCACCAGAACGTGTGGTGCGGGAACGGGTTCGTCGGATGCCAGGCGAGCTTCTGGGTCAGGAACCACCGGAACCCGGCCAGTACGGCGATCTGCGGCAGCGCGGCGGAGTACCCGAACGAGTCCGGCAGCCACACCTCCCGCGGCTCGACCCCGAACCGCTCGGCGAAGTACCGCTTGCCGTGCACGAACTGCCGGACGAGCGCCTCGCCGCCCGGCAGGTTCGTGTCGGACTCGACCCACATCCCGCCGGCCGGGACGAACTTCCCGGCAGCGACCGCGTCGCTGATCCGCGCGAACAGCTTCGGCTGGTGCTCCTCGATCCACGCGTACTGCTGCGCCTGCGAACAGGCGAACCGCAGCTCCGGGTAGTCGTCCATCAGCGCCAGCACGTTCGCGAACGTCCGCGTGCACTTGCGCACGGTCTCCCGCATCGGCCACAACCAGGCCGAGTCGATGTGCGCGTGCCCGACCGCCGCGACCCGGTGCGTACTCGCGGCCGCCGGCGGCGCGAGCACCGGCGCGAGCTCGGCCCGTGCGGCGTCCACGCAGTCGTGGATCCGGTCCGGGTCGATCACGTCGCAGGCAAGGTCGAGCGCCCGGAGGATCTTCGACCGGCGCGGGTCGTCCGCGGCCAGCTCGACCGCCCAGCCGATCAGTACGTCGAGATCGGCCGCGAGCGCGTCGACCCGGTCGTCGAGCGCGACCAGTTCGGCCCGGCGGAACCGGTACTGCGGTTCGCCGCCGGCGTCGAGCCCGTCGCCGAGGTTGGTCGGCCGGAACGCCTTCGCGGCGATGTCCGGGTTCGCCGCGGCCTCGACGTACAGGTCGACCGTCGTCGTGCCCGGGTCGAGCCGGACGTACCGGCTGCGCGGGTGCACGCCCTTCACGATGCTGCCGTCCGCGCGGTAGACCAGGCCCTCGCACTGGAAGCCGGGGCCGCCGTCGAAGCCGAGGTCGACCACGACCGCGGCGTCCCAGCCGGCCGGGACGTCGCCCTGCAGGTGGAACCACGCGGTCGTCCACGCCGGGCCCCAGGTGGACCCGGCGGTGAACGGTTCGAACGGTCCGGCGGTCGCCTGCTCGAACGGTTCGGGTTCGCCGGGCAGGCGCCGTACCGAGAGGTTCAGCGCCGCCGTCCGGCGCTCGACGGCGGGCTGTACCCGCTCGTCGAGCATCCGGCGCGCCCGGTCGATCGTGCGTTGTGGATGCTGATGCATCACGACCCCTTCGCGAAGCGGACCTTGACGAGCATCTGGGCGCCGGTGGACGAGGTGTAGTACGTGTAGTACTTCGTCAGGCCGTCCGCGCTGGTGTACTCCGGGTGCGCGAACGCGGCGTACTCGATGCCGCTGGTCTTCGCGGCGGTGAAGAGCTTGGTCGGCGTACTCCACGGGCCCCACGGGTTGGGCGCCGTCTGGTACTGGACGTCCTGCGACTGGAACTGCATGAACGTGTTGACGTAGGCGCCGAACGCGCTGTCCCAGTACACGGTCGAGCCGGCCGCGCCGTTCGCCTTCACCTGCACGGTCTTGCTCGGATCCGTCGACCACTGCGGATTACCGTTGCCGTCGGCACCGGTGTAGAAGCGCCACTGGGAGATGTCGGTGACCTGCGCGACCGGGACCTTCGCGACCGCGCAGCCGTCGAGGGTGCACTTGCCGTAGCCGTAGAGCGTGCTGCCGACAAGCACCATCGCCTGACCGCCCCAGTCCTGGCCGGGCGGGAAGAACAGCGTGTTGTCGGTGCCTTCCGGGCTCGGGATGTCGGCCGGGCGGTTGGTCGCGGTGAGCCGGGTGATGGTCTTGCTGTTCATGTCGACCGAGACGAGGCCGGTGCCTTGCGCCTGGCCGACGAAGCCGGACTCGCACGGCGTACCGACGCGACCGCCGCGGCAGAGCTTGCCGTACGACACCAGGATCCGGTGCCGCGCTTGGTCGACCACGGCCGGCCCGGGCCAGTGCGCGAACACGGTCCCGCAGTACTCGTCGGCCGAGTTCGTGCAGTCCGCGGACGCGTGCTGCTGCTGGAACGCGGTCTCGGCGGCGGAGAACGGGACGAACTCCGGCGGTACGCCGGTGGAGCGCTCGTCGAGCGGGTTCGCCGAGGTCAGCGTGATGTTGTCGCTCGCGTCCAGGTCGCTCGTGGTCGCGGCGGTACTGGTCAGGAAGCCGTCCGGGTTCTTCAGGATCGTGTCGTCGAAGAACCACACCGACTGGTTGCCGTACCGGACACTCTGACCGTTGTCGCGGGCGGCGTTGTGCGGATTCTGGGTGATCGGGCCGAGCTCGGTCGCACTCTCGACCACCAGGTTCGAAGCGCGATGCCTGGCCGGGGATGCCTCGGCCGGGGAGGAGAGGGCGGTGGCGGCAAGCAGCGCCGCCAGGACGAGGGGGATGCGGGATTGACGCACGGTTGGTACTCCCTCACTGAGTGACAGCAACAAGTGCGAAGCGATTTGATGATGTCAACGTTGACATAGCCTTGTCAACGTTGACATTTCTTCCTAAGGTGCCTGCGGTGAGCACCGTTTCCCGCCGTACCTTCCTGCGCACCAACGCCGCTCTGGCCGCCGGCCTGAGCGCCTCCGCCGCACTCCCGGCGCCGTCCTGGTCCTCCCCCACCACTTCCTCCCCCACCACTTCCCATGCCGGCCGGCCGCTCCGTGCCACCCGCGCCGACGAGTGGACCGAGTTGTTCGACCGCCGCTCCGGCTGGATCGGCGCCGACGGGATCTACTCGGTCCCGCTCGACGGTCGCGACGGCATCGGCGCCGCGACGCCCGGCTCGCGGACCGCGTTCATCTTCAGCGACACCCGGATCGGCACCGTCGATCCGGACACCTTGACCTACCGGCAGACCGGGTTCGTCAACAACTCCTCGGCTGTCCTGGCCGGCAACCGGCCCGACCCCGCGCGGACGACGTTCGTGCTCGGTGCGAACGGGGCGTTCGGCAGCGGGTTCTGGATGAACGACGGGATCGCGATCGGCGACACCCTGTACGCCACCGGGTTCGCGCCTGACTCCGACTGGAACGCGGCCCGGGTCGACCTGATCGCCGTACCGTTGGCCGGCGGAGTCCCGGACTACACCGCGGTACGCCGTACCGAGGACGTCGGGCTACTGGTCCGGGACGGCACGTACATCGTGATGTTCGGCGTCGGGATCATGCCCGGTCCGGACGGCTTCGTGTACGTCTACGGGTACCGGAACACGTTGGCGGGCGGGCAGAAGGACCTGGTCTGCGCGCGGGTCCGCCGCGAGGAGTTCGCCGACATCGCGTCCTGGCGGTTCTGGAGCGGTGCGTCGTGGAGCCCGGACATCACGGTCAGTGTCCAGGACGCCGCCGTACTGCATGCCGACGTGTCGACCGAGCTGAGCGTGACGCCGATCCCGGACGGGCGGTACCTGCTCGTGTATCTGCGGAACGTGAACTCGACCGGGCTCGAGTACGCGATCGGGTCGTCGCCGATCGGGCCGTTCGGTCCGGGCGTGCGGTTCTACAACTGCTCGGAACCCTATGTGTACGAGGCGCAGACCGCGGGCGGGACGTACTGCTACAACGCGAAAGCGCATCCGAGTCTGTCCGAGGACGGGCGATTGCTGATCAGCTACAACGTGAACCGCCTCGGAGCCGATCCGTCGACGACCGAGATCTACCGGCCACGCTTCGTCTGGCTGGACCTTCATCGCTTCGCCGACGAACCGCCGGTGCTGTCGGCAACCACCGACCTGGCGTCCGGCGGTCGGGTACTCGATCTGGACGGGCTCCGGACGGTCTCCGGGTACCGCATCAAACACGCCGGGTACGAGGGTGGTCAGACCGCCTTCAACACCAGGGACTTCACCGTCGAGGCCGCCCAGCGAGCGACCGGGCCGTGGCGCCCGGTGGATGTTGTCACGGGCAACATCCACAACCTGACCGATCGGCGCTTCCCGTACCCGGTCCCGGCACGCTACCTCCGGCTGACCGTCCAGCGCGCCACGCAATCCGACGACACGACCGTGCGGGTGCTGGAGTTTGCCGCGGTCGCCGACACCGCCGACGTACCGGATCTGGCGCGCTACTGTCCCGTCCTGGCGAGCGCCGAGAACACCACCGCCCACTACGTCACCGACCCCACGGCCGGCTTGTGGGTCAACCCGTCTCCCAACGCCTGGCTGTCCATAGACCTTGGTGCGGACCGATGGGTTGCCCGCTACTCCATCGCCCACGCCGGCGCCGCGGATCTGAACACGCGCGACTTCCAGCTCCAGTCCAGCGACAACAACAAACTGTGGACCACCCGCGACACCGTGCGGGGCAACACCGCCGCCACGACGGACCGCACGGTCGCCCCGTTCACGGCCCGCTACGTCCGCCTGGTGGTCACCCGCCCCGTCGCTGATTCCGTCCCCGACAAGACCACCCGAATCCGCTCCGTCACCGTCCACCCATCGACCTGAGCTACCGAGTCGTGGCTAACGGCTCCGGCCCCGCCCGCCGAGTCGTGGACTTCGGCTGCTCAGCGCAGCCGGTTCTCACGACTCGGCGCACGGCCGTCAGGCCAGCAGCTCGAGCTGGGCGAGGGCCGACGGGGTCGGGAAGGTCAGGCGGTAGTGCTGGTGAGGGGCGGGGGTCGGGATCTTGAAGGGGCGGGTCTGGCGGGGCCAGCGGAAGGACTGGTCGGCGCGGGTGTCGAGGACGGTCCAGGTGGTGCCGTCGGCCGAGGCTTCGAGCTGCCAACCGGTGGGAGGCTCGCCGGTGCCTGACGTCAAGGTGTAGAGAGTTGGGCTCGCCGGTGCGGGCAGTGACCAGCTGACGGACTCGAAGACGGCTTCGGTGGCCGACGTGTCGTCGAAGACCGGGCTGCCCGGGTCCACCGGGATCAGGTCGACGAGCGGCGTGGCGACCCGGTCGTCGGTGGTCAGCGAAGGCGGGGACTCCAGGCTGGCCCAATCGGACGGTTCGGCGCCGAGGGTGAAGTCGAGCCGGGTGGCTGCGGTCAGGTCGGCGTGGGTGATGGATGCTACGGGCAACTGTTTGCCGTCGACCCGGAGGTCTTGGACGTAAGGGTTCTCGACCCCGGTCGCGGTGATCGTCAGCGGGCTCCCGCCCAGCGGTGACACCACCACGCGCGGGAACAGCGGCGACCCGATCGCGTACTCCGGAGCGCCGACGCGGAGCGGATACAGCCCGAGCGCCGCGAACAGGTACCACGCGGACATCTCCCCGTTGTCCTCGTCACCGGGATACCCCTGCCCGATCTGCTCCCCGACGTACAGCCGGTCCAGCACCTCGCGGGCGATCGCCTGGGTCTTGTACGGCGTACCGGCGTAGTTGTACATCCACGCGATGTGGTGCGCCGGCTGGTTCGAGAAGCCGAACTGGCCCATCCGGACGGCCTGCGCCTCGACCATCTCGTGGATCACGATCGAGTAGGTGCCCTTCTTGACGGCGAGCTCCGGCGTCGCGAAGAACCCGTCGAGCTTCGCCTCCAGCCCGTGCGGACCGCCGTACAGGTTCGCCAGCCCGCGCGGGTCGTGCGCGACGTGGAAGGCGAAGTTCCACCCGTCGGTCTCGGTGAAGTCGCCGCCCCACTCCTCGGGGTCGAACTCGGCCGGCGTCTTCGCGAAGCTCCCGTCCGGACGGCGGCCCTGGAAGAAGTTGACCGCGTCGTCGAACAGCAGCACGTAGTTCAGCGACCGGCGCCGCAGGTACTCCGCTTCCTCGAGCAGCTGCGTACGCCGCTCCGGAAAGGCCTCCGCCAGCTGCAGCGCCATCTGCGCGAGACCGAAGTCGTTCAGGTACGCCTCGAGCGACCACGACACGCTCTCCTCGGTGTCCGTGCTCACGTACCCGGCGAAGAACCCGGTCTCGGCGCCCTTCCGCCCGACCTCGGTCGCCGCCGGCGCCACAGTCGCGTTCCGGAGCCCGGCGTCGTACGTCGCCAGCGGATCCGGCAGCGCGACGCCCTTCAGGAAGGCGTCCGCGAACGACACGTCCGAACTCGTGCCGGTCATGCAATCGGCGTACCCCGGCGACGACCAGCGCGCGATCCACCCGCCGTCGCGGTACTGCTGCACGAACCCGTCCACCAGCTCGGCCGCCAGCTCGGGGTAGAACAGCACATACGCCGGCCACGCGGTCCGGTACGTGTCCCAGAACCCGCTGTTCACATACATCTTCCCGGGCCGGACCACCGCATTGGTGACAAGGCTCGTGGCCTCCCCCTCTGCGGGCAGTACTGGACTGGCATACCGGTAGTCCGGGTTCTCCACGCTCGCCACGTTCTCGAAGTGCGAGTTCGGATAGAGGTTCAGCCGGTACAGGTTGCCGTAAACAGTCCGAAGCTGCGGCGGAGTAGCACCCTCCGGACGAATGACTCCCAGACGCTCGTTCCAGACCGCGTTGGCGGCCCTCCGGATCTCCTCGAACGAACCGCCCAGCTCCAGCGACAGGTTGTGCCGCGCCTGGTCCACGCCGATGAACGAGGTCGCGACCCGCAACGTCACCTCGGGTACGTCGAAGCTCGCGGCGCGGGCGTTGTCCCGCCCGCCGGACGCCGGGCCGAACCCGGTCGGCGTACTGGAGAACTCGCCGTAGCAGTACATCCGGGTCCGGCCGGTCCCCGACCCGTTCTCGACCCAGCCGGTGACCGCGGTCCCGTCGTAGGAGAAGCCGCCGTTCTCGTCGATCGTGTCGAAGACCAGGTGCCGCCCGGCCGCGTCCGTCGGGAACGTGAACCGGAAGATCGCGCCGTGGTCGGTCGGCGTGAGCTCGGCGCGGACGCCGTTCGTGAGCGCGACGGAGTACAGGTCGGGCCGGGCGATCTCGTCGTCGTGGCGGAACGCGACGGCCCGCGCCTTCGGGTCGCCGAGCGGTTCGGCGGCCGCGACCGGCATGATCGTGAGCTGGTCGCGGTCGCCCATCCACGGGCTCGGCTGATGCGAGAACGTGAGGCCCTGCAGTTCGGGAAGGTTGTCCGCGTTGTTGGCGCGGTGGTACTCGTACGGCCAGCGGTACGTCGAGGCGTCGGTGACCGGGGTGACGAAGTTGAACCCGTTCGGCCAGGCGGTGATCGGGAGCGTGTTGCCGCGGGAGAAGCCGTGGCTGGCGTTGGTCCCGCGCCGCGTGTCGACGTACGCCGCCAGATCCGACCTGTCCGGCTCCACCGGCGCCGGCCCGACCTCGACATCGTCGATCCAGCCCGCGAAGTCCCCGTCGCCCGGTGCGTCGACCACCAGCACCAGCTGCGCGATCGTCTTTCCCGCGGCGGCGGTCAGGTCGACCTGCACGTCGTTCCACTGGTCGGCGTACAGGATCTTCGCGTCGCCCTGCCCCGCGGCGTCGGCGGGCTTCCCGTACTGATCGGTCCCGGCGTACCGCGTCCCGTCCGCGAACACCACCTCGACCGCGACGTACGTCGCCGCGTACGTCAGCCCCGCGTCGAGCTCCGGATACACCTTGTACCGCAGCCGATCCCCCACCGCGACCAACTGTCCCCGGCCCGGCAGCTCCACCTCCTGCCGCGCACCGGCAACCCCCGAGTACCGCGTCCCGTCCACACTGCTGAACCCACCCCGCGAACTCGTCGGGCCGCCCGGTCCACCGCCAGTCTCGATATCCACGGGCGCAATCCTACGAATCAATGCGGCGCCGCGGGTGGAACGTTTCCATCGTGGACCCAGGCGACTGCTGCTATTGTTGTGGCCACGAGGCCTTCGATGGCCGCGGAGAGAACGCCAGGTCTGCTGCCAGACCCGCCTGACAGGTGCGGCGCTCCGGTCCATCGAAGGCCTCGTCGTTTCAGAATCCGTCTGGCGGCCACCATCTGTAGGCCGCGGGTGTTTCGGGCAGCACCAGCGCCTCGAATCCACCGGGCCGCCGGATCTGATGCCGCACCGCCACCAGGTGGTGCTCCTCGAAACCCCCGTACTCATCCGCCTCGAGAGCTGCCCGCAGCATGCCGCAGTACTGATCTGCCGCTTGCAGACCGTCGAGCTGCCCCGGGCCGAGGAAGGACGGCTTGCCTCGCAGCAACTCCCACGAGACCTGAGTCGTGGGCTGCGCCCGCAGCTTCTCGAACCACGCCAAGGTCTCAGCATGGTCGAAGCCGCGAACATGTCCGAAGGTGATCACGAGATCCCGCCGGCCGCCCGGCCATTCGTCGGCCGACTCCAGGACCTGCTGGAGCAGCACGCCCGCCACGAAGTTGTAGAAGGCAACCTGGTTGGAGATGTCCTGGGCAACGGCTGCCTTCTCGACCAGGACGACGTTCAGCACCACCCCGGGAACGACCGACAGTTGGCCGGCAACGAACTGCCGACGTGGAAACCTCTTGACGTGTTCGGTCCAGTGCAGCGGCTTGCCGGGCGGAACCGACAGCCGTCGACGACAGTCCGCGATCGCACGACGGAGCAGCGCGTCGTCCTCGTCCGCGACGACCACCGCGACCATTCCGAAGTACCGCGACGCGCGCGCAGACAATCCGCGATCGCCGGTCTCGTCCACGTAGGCACGCACAAGTGGTCGTTCGAAGTACATGGGGTGACACCTTAGGTGTCATTCCGTGAGTACGGCGGGCCGCGAAACGGGCCTGTGGATATCTGCCCCAGAATGCCCCAGGTTGCCCCGTCAGTGCGGCGGTTCCGGCGGGATGTTTCCGCTCCGAACCCAGGCGACGTAGTCGCGGGCGGACTGGGTGTCGGGGCGGAGGTGGAGGCCGTGGGTGAGGGCGTGGGTGTTGACGAGCTGGAAGGTGCCGTCGTTGGAGCCGTCGTGGGGGAGGTGGAAGGCGTCTGTCGGCGGGGACCAGTCGATGGGTGGCGGGTTGGGGACCACGGAGCGCCAGGTTTCGGCGAGGTCAGACATCCGGCAGGTGGGGCCGACGGCGTTGAAGGGGCCGGGGAGGCGGGAGACCGTGACGTGCAGGAGGAAGTTGGCGAGGTCGCGGGCGTCGACGTACTGGATGGGCTGGGTGGGGCGGGCAGCGCATTCCAGCGGGAGGTTGTGGGCGAGGGCCCGGCCCCAGTTGCCGAAGTCGGGGTTGTACGGGCCGATCACGAAACCCGAGCGGACGGACGCGGTGCGGGCGCCGAAGGTGGCGGTGAGCAACGATTCGTTGCGGACCTTCGACGGGCCGTACAGGTCCATCGTGAAGTGGTGCTCGGGTGCGCCGGCGGGCCATTCGAGGAGCCGCGCGGACTCGGTCATGCCGACGTCGGTCTTGCTCGCGTACACCGCGATCGACGACATGTACGTGTAGTGCCCGCAGCGGTCCCGCAGTACGGCGGCGCTCAGCGACACGTCGCGGACGAGGAAGCCGGACATGTCGATCACGCCGTCCCACTCGCCGCCGGCCAGTACGCCGGGCGCGGCCCGGTCGCCGGTGATCCGCCGTACGTCGGGAAAGAGAGCCGGGTTCGTCCGGCCGCGGTTGAACAGGGTCACCTCGTGGTCGTTCCGGAGCGCCGCCTCGACGACGTGCCGGCCGAGGTTCTTCGTACCGCCGAGGACCAGCAGCCTCATGACAACTGCCCGACGAGGTCGGCAAGCTCGACCAGCAGCGGGTCGATCCAGTCCTCCGAGCCGGGGATCGTGCGGACACCCTCCTCGACCACGAACGCCAGCGCGAGCAGGCAGAAACACGCTCCGCCGACCAGCAGCTGCCGGTCCACCAGGAACGGGTCCGCGCCCGAGACCTCGACGTACCGCGCGACGATCGGGCCGCGGTCGTAGCCGAGGGCAACGGCATCGCGGATCAACGTGTACAGGTCGCTCAGGTGCGGGGCGAGATGCGCCAGCGGCCAGTCGACCGCGGTCCAGCGGGTGCCGTCGGTGACCAGGTTCTTCGGTACGAAGTCCCCGTGCACCACCCCGAGCGGCGCCTCCCGGTGCAGCCGGTCGACCGCCTCCACCAGCGGATCCAGGTCGAAGTCGATCCGGCCGATCCGGCCCGCCAGCTCCTTCACCTGACCGGGCGGGAACCCGCTCACCCCGTCCACGGTCGCGCCGTGGATCCGCGCCGCGAGCTCGGCCCCCGCGACGAACCCGTCCGCGGCCGGCTCCTGCTCCAGCGTCACCCGGCCCACGTCGGCCAGCACGATCACGCCGTCGCCGCCGTACAACAGCTCCGGCGCCGGCAGCCCCAGCGGTACGACGTACCTCTCGTACGCCGTCTCCTCGCCGGCCTGCGCGTCCGTCCCGTGCTTCACGATCACGCTGCGCAAACCGTACGACAGCCGCCGTACCTCCGACGATCCCCACTGCCGCAGCAGCTCGGAATGCACCGCCTCGAGTGCCGGCGCAGCCAACGCCTCCAGCACCACGTCCCGCGGTATCCATCCAGGAAGCATCCGAAAAGTAGACCACGCTCCGGCACCGAGGGCTCCCGAATTAGGGTGTACGCATGACGAACCACGCCTGGGGCTTCGGCCTTGCCACCGTTACCACCGCCGGGGACGTCCTGGACGTCTGGTACCCGGCGCCCGCGCTCGGGTCCCGGCCGGCCGACGCCAAGGCCCCGGCCGAGCTGGTCGCCGCCGAGGGGAACGACGACCTCCGGCAGGTACGGCGTGCGGTGGTCACGACCGAGCTGGTCCTCGACGAGGCCCCGAGCGGTACGGCGGACGCGTACCTGCGGCTGCACCTGCTCAGCCACCGCCTCGTCCGCCCGCACGGCGTCAACCTGGACGGCATCTTCGCCGCGCTCCCGAACAACGCGTGGACGTCGCTCGGCCCGGTCCCCGTCGACGAGGTCGAGAACGTCCGGCTGCGCACCCGCGCCGCGGGCCAGCACCTGAGCGTGACCAGCGTCGACAAGTTCCCGCGGATGACCGACTACGTCGTACCGTCCGGGGTCCGGATCGGCGACGCGGACCGGGTCCGGCTCGGCGCGCACCTCGCCTCCGGGACCACCGTGATGCACGAGGGCTTCGTGAACTTCAACGCCGGCACGCTCGGTACGTCGATGGTCGAGGGCCGGATCGTCGCCGGTGTGGTGGTCGACGACGGCAGCGACATCGGCGCCGGCGCGTCGATCATGGGCACGCTGTCCGGCGGCGGCAAGCAGGTGATCTCGATCGGCAAGCGCTGCCTGCTCGGCGCGAACGGCGGCACCGGCATCTCGCTCGGCGACGACTGCGTGGTCGAGGCGGGGCTGTACGTGACCGCCGGCACCAAGGTCACGCTCCCCGACGGCACGGTCGTGAAGGCTCGCGACCTGTCCGGGCAGCCCGGCCTGCTGTTCCTCCGGAACTCGGTCACCGGCGCCGTCGAGGCCCGCCCGCGGCAGGGCGAGGGCATCACGCTGAACGAGGCACTGCACGCCAACGCCTGATCGTCCGAAAGGATGACTTTGCCAACCACCGTGAGGCTGACCACGTCAATCAGTACGTGACCCGCGAAACTGTCTGCTGCCCTCGACCGTTGGGAGCGGTATGCCGGTGAAGCGTGGTGCCCTCGTCGTCCTGGGTGGCATCGGCGTGCTCAGCCTCGCGATCGGCGCCGGGATCGCCTGGCTCGGCGGCAAGAACATCGCGAACATCCTGCCGCCGCCCGAGCAGTGCACCGCGACCGTGAACGGGCAGCAGGTCGTGCTCGACTTCGAGCAGGCCGAGTCCGCGGCGATCATCGCGGGCATCGCGGTCCGCCGCGGGCTGCCGGCCCGGGCGGCGACGATCGCGCTCGCCACGGCGTACCAGGAGTCGAACCTGCGGAACCTCGCGCACGGCGACCGGGACTCGCTCGGGCTGTTCCAGCAGCGGCCGTCGCAGGGCTGGGGTACGGCGAAAGAGGTCCAGAACCCGTACTACGCGACCGGGCGGTTCTACGACGCGCTGGTGAAGATCGCGAACTACCAGAGCCTCCCGATCACGGTCGCCGCGGACAAGGTGCAGCGCAGCGCGTTCCCGAACGCGTACGCCGACCACGAGGCGGACGCCCGGGTGCTGGCGTCGTCGCTGACCGGGCAGTCGGAGAGCGTGTTCAGCTGCACGGTGAACACGACCGACGTACCGCAGGAGACGATGGGGAAGAACGGGCTGACCCCGCGCGCGGAGGCGGTCCGCAAGGACCTGGCGCGGACGTTCGGGAAGCTGTCGACCGGCGGGTACGAGGCAGGCGGGGTGCGGACCGGGCACATGGAGGGGTCGGCGCACTACGACGGGCGGGCGATCGACGTGTTCGTCCGGCCGATCTCGGCGGCGAACACCACCAGGGGGTGGGCGATCGCGCAGTACCTGGTCGCCCGGGCGAAGCTGCTGAACATCCAGACGGTGATCTTCAGCGACAAGATCTGGACCGCGGGCGGGCAGTCGGACGCGGGCTGGCGCAAGTACACCCCACCGGAACGATCCGGCGACCCGAAGATCCTCAGGCACCTCGACCACGTCCACGTGGACGTTCTGGCGCAATAACAGAAGTAGGGCACCCGCTCGGATGCCCTACTCTCTGTCAGCTACTGTCTACTCGTCGTGTTCCTGCGGCGGCAGGGCCGCGATGAACGGGTGGTCCTTGTCGATCTTGCCGAGCTTGGACGCACCGCCCGGCGAGCCGAGGTCGTTGAAGAAGTCGACGTTCGCGGTGTAGTAGTCCTTCCACTGCTCCGGAGTGTCGTCCTCGTAGTAGATCGCCTCCACCGGGCAGACCGGCTCACAGGCTCCGCAGTCGACGCACTCGTCGGGGTGGATGTACAGCATCCGGTTGCCCTCGTAGATGCAGTCGACGGGGCACTCCTCGACACACGCGAGGTCCTTCAGGTCAACACACGGCTGCGCGATGACGTAGGTCACTGCTACTCCTCCTATGGCAGGCAAGCGCAGCGCTGATTTCGGGGTGCTGCGATGCGGTGATGCGAGTATCTCTAGTATCACGGTAGTACGTCGCCCACTGTGCCAGGAGTCCGGATCGTGTCAGGCCTTGGTGTCCGTGATATCGGCCACCGTGTCGTCGTCCGGCACCGCATTCCCGGCGGCCTGACCGACGTGATCGGCGTCCTGCAGGCAGGTACGCCGGAACTCGTCACCGTCCGGCACGCGGACAGCACGCTGTACGACATCCCGGTCGCGGACATCGCCGCTGCCAAGCAGATCCCCGAACTGCCGCTCCGCCCGGTGGACGTCGACCAACTGTTCCTGACCGCGTCGCTCGGCCGCCCTGCCGTGGAACGGGCGTACATCGGCCAGTGGTTGCTCCGGGCATCCGCCGGCTGGACCGGCCGCGCCAACTCCCTGCTCCCCGGCGGCAACCCCGGCGTCCCGCTCGCGGAGGCCCTCGACCAGACGGTCGCGTTCTATACAGAGCGTCAACTCCGCCCACAGGTTCAGGTCCGCGTCGGTAGTCCGTTCGACCAGGAGATTCGTGCTCTCGGCTGGGTGGATGCCCGCCCGGAGCAGTCCGACGTACTCGTCATGCACACCACACTGGATCATGTGAATGCTGCACCTGGGTACGAGGTTGAGCTGACTGAGCGGCCGAATGATGCGTGGTATGCGGCTGCTTTCGAGGGCCCAGTACCGGTTGTTGCACCGCAGGTACTGGAAGGGGCGGCGAAGGCGAGGTTTGCGTCGATCAGCCTGGACGGGCGGGTTGTGGCGGTCGGGCGGGGGTCGATGACGGGGCATTGGCTCGGGGTGGACTCGATCCGCGTGGCGGACGGGTTCCGCCGCCGCGGGCTCGGTACGGCGATCGTCCAGGGTCTGGCGCGCTGGTCGGGCCCGGAGGGCGGCCGCCGTACCTACCTGGAAGTCCTGCTGGAGAACACCCCAGCGCTGACCACCTACACCCACCTCGGCTATCACGAGGCGTACCGCTACCGCTACCTCACCAACCGCTGAGCCGCACCGGCCCCGACCAGCGCCAGCACCGCGAACCCGGCCAGTACGACGCTCAGCGCCCTCCCGGGATCAGCAGAGAGCGCGGTGTACGCAGAGCCCGCCACAGCAACCCCCAACGCACCAGACAGCTGTGCGTTGGTAGCAACCACCCCGGACAGGTCAGCGGCGTACGACGGCGGCAAGCTGGACGTCACCGCGCCGATCAACGTGTTGGCGCTGATCCCCAGCCCCAACCCGCCAACACCGAGCAGAACGAACAGCAACGGCCCGCTACGCCCGCCCAGCACCAGATACGCCAGCACGCACACATAGCCCGCCGCCAGCACCAAACAGCCCACAACAGGCATCCACTGCACTCCCCTGCGCAGTTTCGGCAGCACAGGCCCCGCCAGCCCGAAAGCAGCCACCCACACCACCATGGCGAACCCGGAGTACGCCGGACCCTTGTGCAACCCGCCCTGCAGGTAAAGGGCGAGTACGAACAGCAGGGCGAAGTACGAGCCGCTGGTGCACCCGTGGGCGAGCAGCCCCGCGCGGACAGACCTGCTGCCGAGCACCTCCCGCGCGATGAGCGGTCGACCACCACGTGCCGCCGTACGCCGTTCGCCGTGCTCGAAGAGCAGCAGCGCCGGAACGCTCAGCAGGAGGCACAGCCAGGACCAGGTGGGCCATCCGCGTTCAGCACCGAGCAGGAGCGGCACGATGACGAGCAGAACCGCCGTACAGAGGACGAAGACGCCGCCGAGGTCCAGGCGGTCCCGGCGGCCGGCCGGGTCGGGTGGGAGCAGGCGGCGGCCGGCGATCAGCAGTCCGACGCCGATCGGCACGTTGACCAGGAAGATCGGGCGCCAGCCGGTGCCGAACAGGTTCGCGGCGATCAGTACGCCGCCGAGCAACTGCCCAGCCACCGCGCCGCCGGACAGCGCGATCGAGAAGTACCCGAGCGCCTTCAGCCGGTCGCGGCCGTGGAAGTGCAGCTGGATGCCGCTGAGCACCTGCGGCACCATCAGCGCGGCCCCGGCGCCCTGGACGAAGCGCGCCCCGACCAGCGTGCCGAGGCCGGGCGCGAGACCGCAGGCGAGGGACGCGGCGGTGAAGACGGTCAGGCCGAGCAGGAACGTCCGGCGGTAGCCGAGCGACGTGCCGAGCCGAGCGCCGGTGACAAGCAGGACGGCGAACGCGACGACGTACCCGGAGACGACCAGCCCGACCGCGCCCGGCGAGGCGTGCAGGTCGGTCCCGATCGACGGTCCGGCGATGTTCGCCACCGCGTTGTCGATGTTGGCCATGAACTGACCGGTGAGCAGCACGGCGAGTACCGCGCCCCGGTTGCGAGTGATGAGCACGTGCGTTGAACGGTGTGAGCCCACCGAGATGTGAGGGCGCTACGCTCGCATGCCATGGCGGATCACGTGGTCGAGCGGCCGGAGTACGCGGGGGACTTCGAGGGGACCGTGCGGGTCGAGTACACACCGCATCCGGACGACGGGGTGGCGGATCCGGGTGAGATCGTCTGGACCTGGGTGCCGTTCGAGGAGGACTACACCCGCGGCAAGGACCGGCCGGTGCTCGTGGTCGGCTGGGACGAGCCGTACCTGCTCGCACTGATCCTGACCAGCAAGGACCACGACCGGGACGCCGCCGACGAGGCGCGCTGGGGCCGGGTCTGGCTGGACATCGGCAGCGGCCCGTGGGACAAGGAGCACCGGAACAGCGAAGTACGGCTGGACCGGGTGCTACGGATCGACCCGCAGCAGGTCCGCCGCGAAGGCGCGGTCATCGAGCAGGAACTCTTCGACCAGGTCGCGGCGGGACTGCACAAACTCCACCGGGGTTAGTTCGGTTTGTGGCCTCGGCCTGGTGGCGGTGGGGTTGTCGTGGTGCCTGGCGGCGGGGTGACCGTGCCGGGTTGCGGTCCGCAGCGGATGTCGTCGGCCGCGTTGTACTTGGTGGTGAACGACTCGGTCTTCTGCCGGACGCCGTTCTTCGCCAGGTACCGGTAGATCGTGATGTCGAAGCCCGGCGTCGGCGCCTGCGCCTCGCACTTGGCGGCGGTGTTGTAGACGACCTTCGGCTGCCGGACGTTCGTCTTCGAGGACTGCCCGGCGGTGACGTCCCAGAACCTGGTTCCCCAGATGATCACCCGGATGCTGCCCTTGCTGCCCGCGGTCGAGGACTTGAACACGGTCTGCACCAGCACCCCGTGGCCGGAGTCGTTCTGGAACTTCAGGTCCAGCGACGGCCAGGCGACAGTCGCTTCGCGACCGACCGGGTAGCGGCTGATGTAGACGCTGTGCGCCTTGTGCTCGACGAGCTTCAGCCCGGCGAAGAACGCCGCGTTGAACGTCGTGGTCGCCGACTGCGAGACACCGCCGCCGAGGTCCTTCTCGAACTTCCCGCCGCTGATGATGTAGCCCTCGGTGAACCCGTTCTCCTTGGTCCGCTCGCCGACGATCTTGTTCAGGCTGAACATCTCGTTCGGCTTCAGCAGCGTCCCGTTGATCTTCCGCGCCGCCGTACCGATGTTGATGTTGCGGTACGCCGCGTCCGGGAACTCGGTCTGGAACTCGCCCATCTTCTGGGTGATCCCGAGCGCGGTCGCCTGCTCGGTGGTGAACTTCGCCTTGGTCGGGATCAGCGGTACGACGGCCCGCCGTTCGCCGGCCGGCTTCGGCAGCACCGACAGGATCGCGGCGCCGATCTTCGTCCGGTCGACGACCACGCCGTCGACGGCCGGGACCACCTTCGGGCCGGCGCCGACGATTTGCACCGTCGCGTCCTTCGGCAGCGTCTCCAGGGTCTTGAAACGCTGCTGGAACAGCGGCTCCAGGGCCTTGGTGTTCAGCGCCGGGATGACCTTGCCCTCCTGGACGGTGACCGACAGCGCCGGAGCGAGCTCGGCGGGCGTCAGGTCGACCGACTTCGAGCCGACCGCCAGCCGGACCGGACCGGCCATGGCCGGCTCGGCGAAGTCCTTGACGGCCTTGTCGATCGCCTCGGAGGCGGCCTGCGGCTTCGTCGTACTGACCGGCAGCTCCTTCGGCTGCCCGTCCGCCGGGTACGCCGCGACCACCGCGTCGGTCGCCTTCGCGGTGTCGAGTTCAAGGCCCTCGGCGGGCTCGTGCTTGACCGGCTGGGTGCCCTTGAACGTGATCGTGCCCTCGGTGGCCTTGCGGTTCACCTGGGCGGCCAGCTTGTCGACCGCGGCCTTCAGTTTCCCGTCGTCCTTGGTGACCACCGGGTCGACCGCGTCGCCGCCGGTGAGCGCGTGCCAGATCCGGCCGGGCGCCAGGCTGCGGCCCGCACCGGCGGCGTCGACGGTTTTGCCGACGTCCACGGACAGCCCGGCGTCGGCCGGCACCACCTGGAACTTGGACCCGCCGGCGGTCAGCGCGATCGGCGCGGCCACCCGGTCCTTCAGGCCGTCGGTCAGCTTCGCCTGCGCGGCGTCCTTCGAGAGGCCCCCGATCGGGATCCCGAGCACGGTCGTGTCAGCCGGGATCTTGGCGCCTGCGAACGCGAACGCGGCGCCGTACCCGACGACGATCACACCGAGCCCCGCGGCGGCGATGATCCCCGCGAGCTGCTTTCTCCCCACCGGAAAGAGTCCTCCTGCACGAGCCGTGGTCAGGGCACAAGCGCACATCCTACGGGACGCTCGAGGTCCGGCAGGCCAGCGGGGCAGCCCCGGGTTGCCCCGGGGACAACGGTCAGTTTCCGGGCAGTTTCCGGTAGTGACCGGACGAGTACAGCAGCGCTCCCGGATCGTCCGGACCGCCGGTCCCGAGGCTCAGCACCTCGCCCACCACGATCGTGTGGTCGCCCCCGTCGTACGTCGCCCAGGTGCGGCACTCCAGCCAGGACAGCGCCCCGTCGACGGTCGCGCACCCGGTCTTCGGGCCGGCCGTGGTGGCGATGCCGTCGAACTGGCTGTACAGGTCCCGCCCGGACCGGGCGAACCGCTCCGCGACCGGCTGCTGCTCCGCGGCCAGCACCGAGATCGCCCAGTACCCGCAGTCCAGGACGGCGGCGTGCATCCGGACGCCCTTGTCCACACAGACCAGCACCAGCGGCGGATCGAGCGACACCGAGGTGAACGCGTTCGCGGTCATCGCGTGCGCGACGCCGTCCTGCAACGTGCTCATGATCGTGATCCCGGACGCGAACCGCCCGAGCGCGGCACGGAACTCCGCGGCGGGGACGCTCCCACTGGGCTCGGTCGAGGACACGTCAGCAGGTTATGCCTTGTTCACTCGACCGAGCGTGTGGAAAGGGTCACCTCAGCGCCGGTCTACAGGCCGGCGAAGAGGTCGTGCTCGAGGCCGTCGGCGTCCGGTGCGGCGGTGCCGCGGACCAACCGGTACGGCTCGGACGCCCAGATCTGGTTGCCGTTGTTGTTGGACAGCGCGAAGAACGGGCCGTCCACGGTGATCTGGGTGGCGTGCGCCTTCATCGCGTTCATCTTCCGGTCCAGGTACTCGTCGCCGGAGATCACGCAGTCGATCAGCCGGTCCGGGGTGATCATCGGCGGCAGCGGGCCGTCCGGGTCCATGCCCTCGAACGTCGTGGTGTCGCCGGCGTCGCGGAGCGCCCGCAGCTGCTCGCGCATCGGCGACTCGGCCATCGCGGTCCAGTAGATCTTCGGGATGGCCCAGGCCTCGCCGAGGTCCTCACGGTACGAGCGGGCGGCGGCCAGGTCCGCGGCGTACATGGCGACCCGGTGCGCCTTGATGTGGTCCGGGTGGCCGTAGTTGCCCCACTGGTCGTAGGTGACCAGGACCTGCGGGCGGAGCTCGCGGATGACCGGGACCAGGTCGTTCGCCGCGTCGAGCAGGTCGGCCTGCCAGAAGCTGTCCTTGCGGGTCTCCGGCGGGACGTCCGCGTTGCCGTGGTCGTTGTAGATCATCCCGGTGTCGCGGTACTTGCCCGCGTCGCCGAGGAACCGGTGGTCGGTGACACCGAGCTCGGACATCGCGTTCGCCAGCTCGCCGATCCGGTGCCGGCCGAGGCCGTCGGTCTGGTCGGCGGCCAGGTGCGCCAGCTCGGGGACCAGCACCTCGCCCTCTTCGCCGAGGGTGCAGGTGATCAGCGTGACGTGCGCTCCCTCGGCCACATATCGCGCCATCGTCACACCGTTGTTGATGGTTTCGTCGTCCGGGTGGGCGTGCACCAGCAGCAGCCGGCGCTCAGCAAGCTCAACCATGCCGAAAGCCTACGTCGGCCTCCGGACAGTTCTCAGCCGAAGCGGCGAACCAGCAGGCAGCCCGCCTGGAATCGCGACTTCGCGCCCAGGCCCTTGATCAGCGCGCTGATCTCGGCGCGCACGGTCCGCAGCGAGAGCCCGAGGTCGCGGGCGATCGCGGCGTCCTTGGCACCGGTCGACATCATCCGGCCGATCGCCACCTGGCGGCTGGTCAGCTCCTTGACCGCGGCGGGCGTCCGCCGGTGCGAACCGAGCTCGTACACCTCACACACGACCTCCGGCGCGAAGTCTTCTCTCCGCACCACCGGAACTGCCGGGTACACCGACATGCGTCACTCCTCCCCAAGAGTCAGGCAAGGATTCTCATCCGGCGGCTGGACCACTCGCCAGGTACAACCCATACAAACGACCCATACAGTTCCGGAGCGTGAGCACTCGGCGCCGGGCGGCGGTGTGATGTGTACCACTTACAATCTGGTACGGAGTTCGCTGACGAAGGGCCGATCCGGGATCAGCCAGCCGGTTTCGTCCAGCTCGGCGGCCGCGAACCACCTCAGCTCCGAGTGTTCCCGCAGTACCGGATCGCCGGAAACCACTGTCGCGAGATAGACGTGCAGCTGGTACTCGGCCGAGATGTTCACCGCGGGCCCGAGCGATTCCCCGACCTTGATCTCGAAGTCCAGCTCCTCGCGGATCTCCCGGACAGCGGCCTGCTCGTCGGTCTCCCCCGGCTCCACCTTCCCGCCCGGGAACTCCCACCCGCCGTCCACCCCCGGCCGGTACGCCGCCAGCACCCGGCCGTCCGCTACCACGGCCACTCCGACCACAGTCTTCATGTCGCGACTCTGCCAGAAACTGTCCGCGCCATGCGGCACGATGCTCATATGCCCTTGCAGAACAGGGTTCTGCCCACCCAGGAGATCGTGGCCGGCACCGGCCGCGGGTTGCTGATGGGCAACCGCGGCAGCATCCACCGCCCGGACCGGACACTCGGGACGACCCGCTGGCGCTCGAATGCGTGGATCTGCTGCGTCCTTGAGTGGAAGGGGATCCGGCGCGATCCGATGCCGCCGGGGCGCTGGACCGCGCTGTTCTTCTTCGACGAGGCGGTGGCGCTGGCAGCCGGGCACCGTCCTTGTCATTACTGCAGGCGTAGAGATTTCTTGTCGTACGCCGGGGCCTGGGCTGCCGCCAACTCTCTGGGCGAGCGTCCGCGGGCGGCCGAGATGGATGCCGTGCTGCACTACCAGCGGGTCGAATCTCGTACCCGGCGGCAGCGGACTACTACCCAGAACTTCTCTGAACTGCCTGATGGGGCCATGGTGCGGTTCGACGGGGCGCCTGCGCTGGTGCTGGGTGGACGGGTGTTGCCTTGGGCATGGGACGGGTACGGGTTGCCGGTGCGGCCGCGTGGGTTGGAGCAGGTCGAGACGTTGACGCCGCCCGCGAATCTTCTTGTACTGCAGGCCGGATTCGCTCCATTACTCCACCCGACGGCCGGTCGCAACTGAGGTAAGCCTAACTGGAAACACGCCGTACCGAGGGGTCTTCCGTTGCGCGCTCGGCAGGGGCAAAGTGTGCCCATACTGACAGCTACATCACCATCACTGGAGTCGGCATGAGCAACAGCGAGGTTGCCGCAGTCGCCCGCGCACTCGAAGGGCTGCACGCCGCCGTCGGCAGACTCAGCCAGGAGTACGGTGACACCCTCGGCATCCGCCGCCTGGTGTCCGACGTGGCCCGGCTGAGCGACGATCTCGCGGAGCTGGGCCCGCCCGACCCCAGGCACAGGCCCGGACCAGTTCCGGAGGAACTCGAGGAGATTCCCGACGTGGAGTATGACGCGTCCATGTGGACCGGCGCGGAGCATGAAGGCTTCGGCGCCCCAGATAGGCACGCCCCCTGATGGCCACCGGTGTAAGCAGCCCGGGCCGCGCTCAAGTTGGCCTCAAGACCGCAAGATCCGACAAATGGTGGCTCGCGCCGTTGCGCATCGGCGTGATCCTGCTGTTCTTCATCGTCTACGCGACGATCCGGATCTTCATGAACAAGTGGTACTGGGTCGATGCGTACCACTACCTCACCCCGCTGTACTCGCCGTGTGTGACGAGTAGTTGTGTCGAGGGCTCGAGCCATCTCGGCACCTGGTTCGGCAACTTCCCGCGCTTCTTGCCGTTCAGCCTGATCACGTTCGTGGTCCTGGCCGGCTTCCGCGGCACCTGCTACTACTACCGCAAAGCGGGCTACCGGTCGCTGTTCTTCGCGCCGGCCGCGTGCGCGGTGCCCGAGCCGCACAAGGCGTACACCGGTGAGCGGAAGTTCCCGCTGATCGCGCTGAACCTGCACCGCTACTTCTTCTACGGTGCGCTGCTCTTCGGCCTGCTGAACATCTACGACGGCGTCCAGGCCTTCCACGGCAAGGGCGGCGGCTTCGGCATCGGCCTCGGCACGCTGATCATCTGGATCAACCTCGTCTGCCTGTGGCTGTACACGCTGTCCTGCCACGCCTGCCGGCACATCGTCGGCGGCCGGCTGAAGAACTTTTCCAAGCACCCGATGCGCTACCGGTACTGGACCTTCGTGTCCAAGCTGAACCCGAAGCACGGCACCTTCGCGATGACGTCGCTGTTCACCGTGATCCTGACCGACTTCTACATCATGGCGGTCTCCGCCGGATGGTTCTCCGACCTGCGCTTCATCAACTGAGGATGTCATGACTGAGCTCGAACGACACACCTATGACGTCGTGGTGATCGGGGCCGGCGGTGCCGGCCTGCGCGCCGCGATCGAAGCCCGCGAGCAGGGCAAGCGCACCGCGATCATCTGCAAGTCGCTGTTCGGCAAGGCGCACACCGTGATGGCCGAGGGCGGCTGCGCGGCGGCGATGGGCAACGTGAACTCGGACGACAACTGGCAGGTGCACTACCGCGACACCATGCGCGGCGGCAAGTTCCTGAACAACTGGCGGATGGCCGAGCTGCACGCCCAGGAGGCACCGGACCGGGTCTGGGAGCTGGAGACGTACGGCGCGCTGTTCGACCGGACGCCCGACGGCCGGATCAGCCAGCGCAACTTCGGCGGCCACACGTACCCGCGGCTCGCGCACATCGGTGACCGCACCGGCCTCGAGCTGATCCGGACGCTGCAGCAGAAGATCGTCTCGCTGCAGCAGGAGGACTTCGAGAAGACCGGCGACTACGAGGCGAACCTCAAGGTCTACGCGGAGTGCACGATCACCGACCTGCTGAAGGACGGCGACGCCATCTCGGGTGCCTTCGGGTACTGGCGCGAGTCGGGTCGCTTCGTCGTCTTCGAGACGCCCGCCGTGGTGCTCGCCACCGGCGGCGTCGGCAAGTCCTTCAAGGTCACCTCGAACTCGTGGGAGTACACCGGTGACGGCCACGCCCTCGCGATGCGGGCGGGCGCGACGCTGATCAACATGGAGTTCATCCAGTTCCACCCGACGGGCATGGTCTGGCCGCCCTCGGTGAAGGGGATCCTGGTGACGGAGTCGGTCCGCGGCGACGGCGGCGTACTGACGAACTCCGAGGGCAAGCGGTTCATGTTCGAGTACATCCCGGACGTGTTCAAGGAGCAGTACGCGACCACCGAGGAGGAGGGCGACCGCTGGTACGAGGACCAGGCCAACAACCGGCGCCCACCCGAGCTGCTGCCCCGCGACGAGGTGGCGCGGGCGATCAACTCCGAGGTCAAGGCCGGCCGCGGATCCCCGCACGGCGGCGTCTTCCTGGACGTGTCCAGCCGGCTGCCCGCCGAGACCATCATCAAGAAGCTGCCGTCGATGCACCACCAGTTCAAGGAGCTGGCCGACGTCGACATCACCGCGGAGCCGATGGAGGTCGGCCCGACCTGCCACTACGTGATGGGCGGCGTCGAGGTCGACCCGGACACCGCGTCGTCGGTCGTACCGGGCCTGTTCGCGGCCGGTGAGGTGGCCGGCGGCATGCACGGCTCGAACCGGCTCGGCGGCAACTCGCTGTCCGACCTGCTGGTCTTCGGGCGGCGCGCTGGCCTCGGTGCGTCGACGTACGTCGACTCGCTGGCCGCGCGGCCGACGATCGACGAGGCCGACGTCGACGCGGCCGCCGAGGAGGCGCTGGCGCCGTTCGAGCTCGAGGGCGGCGAGAACCCGTACACGATCCACCAGGAACTGCAGCAGTCGATGAACGACCTGGTCGGCATCATCCGCAAGGAGGCCGAGATGGAGCAGGCGCTCGGCCGGCTGGCCGAGTTCCGCGGCCGGATCACGAAGATGACGGTCGAGGGTCACCGGCAGTTCAACCCGGGCTGGCACCTGGCGCTGGACCTGCGGAACATGCTGACCGTGTCCGAGTGCGTGGCCGGTGCGGCGCTGCTGCGGCAGGAGTCGCGCGGCGGTCACACCCGGGACGACTTCCCGGCGATGTCGGCCGACTGGCGCAAGAAGCTGCTGGTCTGCAAGCTCGACGCCGAGGGCCACGTGAACGTGTCCGAGGAGCAGCAGATCCCGATGCGCGAGGACCTGCTCGAGCTGTTCGAGGTCGACGAACTGAAGAAGTACCTGACGAATGAGGAGCTGCCGGCCACATGAGTTACCAAGGTAAGTTCCGCGTCTGGCGTGGGGACTCCGAGGGCGGTGAGCTCAAGGACTACGAGGTCGAGGTGAACGAGGGCGAGGTCGTCCTCGACGTCATCCACCGGCTGCAGGCGACCCAGACGCCGGACATGGCGGTCCGGTGGAACTGCAAGGCCGGCAAGTGCGGCTCCTGCAGCGCCGAGATCAACGGCATGCCGAAGCTGATGTGCATGTGCCGGATGAACACGTTCGCCGAGGACGAGGTCGTCACGGTCACGCCGATGCGGACGTTCCCGGTGATCCGGGACCTGGTCACGGACGTCTCGTACAACTACCAGAAGGCCCGCGAGGTGCCGGCCTTCAAGCCGCCGGCGGACCTGAAGCCCGGTGAGTACCGGATGCAGCAGGAGGACGTCGAGCGTTCGCAAGAGTTCCGGAAGTGCATCGAGTGCTTCCTGTGCCAGAACACCTGCCACGTGATCCGGGACCACGAGGAGAACAAGGAGAACTTCTCCGGTCCGCGGTTCCTGATGCGGATCGCCGAGCTCGACATGCACCCGCTCGACACCGCCGACCGCCAGAACGCGGCGCAGGAGCAGCACGGTCTCGGCTTCTGCAACATCACCAAGTGCTGCACCGAGGTCTGCCCCGAACACATCAAGATCACCGACAACGCGCTGATCCCGATGAAGGAACGGGTCGTCGACCGCAAGTACGACCCGCTGGTCTGGCTCGGCAACAAGATCCGCCGCCGCGCCTGATACCCGCAGCACACCGAGCCCCCGGAACCCAAGAAGCCTGGTCCCGGGGGCTCGCCCATTCGTGCACAACCCTCCAGTTGCGGGGGTATCCACTCAGCTGGAGGGTTGCCCACTGGGAATTCGAGGGGGCAACCCTCCAGCTCAGGGGGCAACCCCTCGCGTGGGGGAGTCGAGCGGGGCGGGAGAACGCCTAGGGTTCCCGGCATGGACGTTGTCGTGTTGCGGCTGACCAACCTGGTCCTGTTCATGGTGATCTTCGTGCCGATCGCGCAGCGGCTGCTCGGGGTGCGGTTCGGGTTCGGGCGGCTGGCAGTCGGTGCGCTGATCACGCTGAGCGTGTCCGGGCCGCTGGCGGTCGCGATGGTCGGTACGCCGCCGTGGACCGGGTCGAACGGCGCCGCGGTCGCGTACATGGCGCTGATCGCGCTGGTGTCGATGGTCGCCGGGCTGGTGTTCCTGGTCCTCGCGGAGGCGCTGGTGCCGACCGGGTCGTTGCCCCGGGCCCGCGATCTGCGCCGCGACGTCAGCGGCCGGATCGCCCGCACCCGGCGCTACCTGCAGATCCTCCGGATCGCGATCAAGCACGGCCTCGGCCCGTACCTCCGCGGCCGCCGCCGCCCCGGCCGCGAGAACGCCGCCGGCCAGGCAGAACTGGCCCGCTCCCTCCGCCTCGCTCTCGACGAGGCAGGCGTCACGTTCGTCAAACTGGGCCAGGTCCTCTCCACCCGCAGCGACCTCATCCCGGCATCCGTGGCCACCGAACTGAGCCGTCTCCAGGACCAGGTAACCCCCGCCCCCTGGCCGGCCGTCGAACAGGTCCTCGTGGAGGAACTCGGCGCCCCCCTCAACCACCTGTACGCCGACTTCAACCCCACCCCACTGGCCGCCGCCTCGGTAGCCCAGGTCTACACCGCCCGCCTCCCCGAAGGACCCACCGGTCACAGGATGGAGGAGGCGGACCCGACGACCGGAGACAGCACGGCAGCCGAGGACGGGGCGGCAGCCGAGGACGGGGCGGCGACCGAGGACGGGGCCATGCAGCCGGGCGTCTCCACGGCGAGCACCGCCTCCACCACCTTCACGGCCGGCGCCGCCTCCGCTACCCCGGCAGGCGCCGCCACCACCCCGGCAGCCGCCACCACCACCCCGGCAGACGCCTCCGCCACCACCCCGGCAGACGCCACCACCACCCCGGCAGACGCCTCCGCCACCACCCCGGCAGACGCCACCACCACCCCGGCAGGCGCCTCCGCCACCACCCCGGCAGGCGCCGCCACCACCCCGGCGGGCGCTGCCTCCTCTGCTTCCCGCGCCGGAGGCGCGGCTGGGCCGGTCGGTGGGGTTGAGGTGGTGGTGAAGGTGCAGCGGCCGGGGATCGGGGGGCTGGTGGAGCGGGATCTGGATATCGTGCGGCGGCTCGCGCGGTTGCTGGAGCGGAACACGGACTGGGGGCGGGTGATGGGGGTTCGCGCCCTGGCTGACGGGTTTGCGGATGCTATGCGGGAGGAGCTGGACTTCACGGTCGAGGCGGGCAACATGACCACCGTCGCGGCCGGACGTTCCGTTGCCGCCAGCAATGATCTCGTCGTACCGCGGTTGTACCCGGAGCGCAGTACCCGCCGGGTGCTGACCATGCAGCGCCTCGACGGCATCGGTCTCGGGAACGCCCGGCAAGCGATCGCCGACCGCGGGCTGGACCCGGTCCGTCTCGGCCGCACCCTGTTCGACTGTCTGCTCGGGCAGGTCGCGATCGACGGGGTGTTCCACGCGGATCCGCATCCGGGCAACTTCCTGCTGCTCACCGACGGCCGGATCGGGATGCTCGACCTGGGCTCGGTCGGCCGCCTCGACCCGGCCACCCGCGAGGCCCTGCAGCGGTTCCTGCTCGCGATCGACCACGGCGACCCGGTCGCGGCCGCCGACGCGCTGCTGGAGATCGTCTACCGCCCGGACGTGATCGACGAGCGCTCGCTGGAGCGTTCCGTCGGCCAGTTCATGACCAAGCATCTGTCCGCCGGCGTCGCGCTCGGGCCGGCGATGTTCAACGACCTGTTCAAGATCATCACCTCGCACGAGCTCGGCGTACCCCCGGAGGTCGCCGCGGTGTTCCGCGCACTGGCGACGATCGAGGGCACGATCTCCCGCATCTCCCCCGGCTTCGACCTGGTGGCAGCGTCCCGCCAGTTCGCGGGCGCGCACGTGATCGACCGCCTCGCCCCGGACTCACTCCGCCGTACGGCGACCGAGGAGCTCGCCCACCTGCTCCCGATGCTGCGCCGCCTCCCCCGGCGGATCGACCGGATCGCGGCCGCCGCGGAGAGCGGCCGGCTCGGCGTGAACGTCCGGCTGCTCGCCGACGAACGCGACCGCCGGCACGTCACCGGGCTGCTCCACCAGGTGCTGCTGGTGATCCTCGGCGCCACCGCCGGCATCATGGCTGTGCTCCTGCTCGGCACCCCTGGCGGCCCGAAGATCACCGAGTCGATGTCGCTGTTCCAGCTGTTCGGCTACAACCTGCTGGTGATCTGCGCCGTCCTCGTGCTCCGCGTCCTGGTGCTCATCTTCCGCCTCCCAGGTAATCGCTTGACTTAAACCTCACTTCAACTTCGACGATAGCGGGCATGACCGTCACCGAGGCCCGCCCCAAGCTCTTCACCGGACAACACCTCCCCCTGGTTCTCGGGGTGATCGGCCTCGTCACGCTCGGCGCGTTCGAGAACCGCGCGGTCGGTACGGCGCTGCCGACGATGGTCCGCGAGTTCGACGCGCTCGGCAGCTTCGGCCTCGCGAACGCGGCCCCGAACGCGAGCTACCTGATCTCGCTGGCGATCGCCGGCCTCTGGTCCGACCGCCGCGGCCCGATCCCGACGCTGCGGGCCGGCGCGATCTCGTTCGCGCTCGCCCAGCTGCTCGTCGGTACGGCGGCCGCGATGCCGATGGTGGTCGCCGGCCGCCTGCTCAGCGGTCTCGCCGAAGGCCTGCTCGACGTGTCGCTCATGGTGCTGGTGGCCCGGGCGTTGCCCGCCGTACTGCGACCGCGGATGTTCTCGTTGTTCGCCGCGATGTGGATCCTGCCGTCGGTGCTCGGGCCGGTGCTGACCGGTGTCGTCACCGAACAGTTCGGCTGGCGCTGGGTGTTCCTCGGCGCGGTCGCGCTGCTCGTCCCGAGCTGGCTCCTGCTCCGGCCGGCGATGCGCCAGTCCGCCGGCGCACCGGCGCCGGAGCGCACCGCGGAGGACGCGGCCGAGCTGGCGGCCTGGCGCGCGGCGCTCCCCTGGGCGCTCGCCGCATCGGTCGCGCTATTCACGATGACCGTCGCCGGTGACCACCTCCAAGCACACCCGGTGCTCGGCGGTACGGCGGTACTCGTCGCTCTCCTGGTCCTCGGACGGGCCGCCGTCCGGGTGATGCCCGCGGGCACGTTCAGCGCCCGTCGCGGGTTCCCTGCCGTGGTCGCGGTCCGCGGACTCGGCGGCGCCGCATTCGCCGGCGTCGGCGCGTACCTGCCGTTGCTGCTCACGCTGCAGCACCACTTCAGCCCGTCGAAGGCCGGCGTGACGTTGTCGATCACCGGGGTGTGCTGGGCGTTCGGGTCGTGGCTGCAGGGCCGGGAGCACGGGTTCGCGCGGGTCGCCGTACTGCGGACCGGCTTGGCGTTCATGACGGTCGGGCTGGCCGTGACCTCGCTGCTCGCGTGGACCGGCGCGACGACGTGGTTCGGCCTGATCGGCTGGGGTTTCGCGGGCATCGGGATGGGCCTCAGCTCGTCCAGCCTGTCGGTACTGACCCTGGACCTCTCGGACCAGAACAACTCCGGCCGCAACTCCAGCGCCGGTCAGATGGCGTCCACGATGAGCATCGCCACCGGCCTCGCGATCAGCGGCACCCTCCTTGCTTTCAACGCCGACAACCCACGGCCTTGGGTCTTCGGCACGATCATCACCGCGGGCGCCGTCGCCGCAGCCGCAGGTCTGCTCGCCACCAAACGGATAGGTCTAGAGTGAGCGCATGGCTGACCTCTTGACCGACGACCAGATCGATCTCGCACTGCGCGACCACCTGCCGAACTGGAAGGTCGTGGACGGCGAACTGGTCCGCAGCGTCACGAGGGACAACTTCCTGGACGGCATCCGGCTGGTGGCGACTGTCGCGCAGCTCGCCGAGTCGATGAACCACCATCCGGACATCGACATCCGCTACACCACGATCACGTTCCGGGTCAGCAGCCACGAGGCCGGCGGGCTCACCGACGACGACCTCGTGCTCGCGCGGCACATCGACACCGCCGCGGCCTGACCGCTTTCCGTCATGGCGCCTGTCGGCCACGGCAGGCGCTGGATCGGCGTACCCGAAAGCCCTTACATCTAAGGGATGACCTCACGCCGCCTTGCGATCACCAGCGCCCTAACCGCCCTCCTCACCCTGCTTCCCGCGTACGCCGACGCCGCGGACCCCGGCTGGTCCTGGAACCGTCCACACTGCGGAAAGGTGTACGGCGACGGCTCGGTGACCTTCACCGACACCGACGGCCAGGTCCTCGCGAACACAACCGGCACCCTGCAGGCCGTCACGTACGCGAAGGTCGCCGCCCTTCAGGAGCCCAACACACTGATCAGCATCGGCCAGCGGTCGATCCAGCGGTCCAGCGACGCCGGGTGCAGCTGGCAGCTGCTGGACAAGTCGCCCGACGATCTCAGCACGTACGACGTCCAGGCCGGGCCGGGCGATTCGGCGTACGTCTACAGCGTCAACGACCAGCCGATCTACCGCATCCACGGCTCACAGGTCACCGCGACGCTCGGGCCGGTCGAGTGGAACGGCTTGGCGGCGCTCGACGCCCGCGCCGGGCGGTTGCGTGCGGTGTCGACGGACGGGCAGATCTACGACTCCACCGATGACGGCACGACCTGGCAGCGGGTCGGCGTACCGGCGGCTGCCGATCTCTTCCTGTACGACGCGGTGGTGGACCCGCGGAACCCTGACCACATCGTCGTCGGGGTAATGTCGGACGGCGTCTACACGACGTACGACGGCGGCCGGAGCTGGACGCGGGCGCGGGCAGTGGAGCGGGTGAACGCGTTCAGCCTGACGATCTCGCCGGCGGACCCGTCGAAGGTGTGGCTGGAGGGGTACGACCGGGACCGCTCGACCCGGTTCATCTGGCAGTCCGACGACGGCGGACTGAAGTTCCGCGAGGTCCTGGACCAGAGCCGCGCCGACCTGATCAACGGCAACCGGATGTGGGCCTCCCCGGTCGACCCCGACCTGCTCTACTTCAGCTACGGCACGTCCTTCGCCAACTTCGGCGCCGACCTCTACCGCTTCGTCCCCTCCACCGGAGCCCTCACCAAACAACACAACAAGAACGACGGCATCCCCTCCCTAGCCTTCAACCCCGCCAACCCAAAGATCCTCTACCTCGGCCTAGCCGAAGAACGCTGACGGAGAGGAGATGTAGAGGAGGAAAGACTTAAGGACGATTTCGGGAAAGAAGAGAAAGAAAAGGGAAACAAGCAGAGGGTTGCCCAGGAGTCTCCCCGAGGAAAGATCAAAGATAGAAACAAAATAGAGTCGGGATTTGGGTGCGTGACCGAGTTTAGTGGGTCGGTGGCGATCGGCGCGCCCGGAACGCCGACGCCACCGGAACCTCGTACAACACCAAGGGGGCGGTCGTGCAACAGTTCTTCATCAGGTGCAAGCTAGTCTGACTCACGAACTGGGAGCTTGTATGGATACCTCGACCGAGAACGGTGCCGCCGCCGCGCAGGCATTCGTGGCCGATCGGCTGAACGCCGACTTCGCCGGCACCGGCCTTGCGGAGGTCAAGTTCCAGGTCGATCCTGCCTGGACCGGGGAACCTGGTGACGACCTCATTCTGGTCGCGGGTGAACATGAGTTTCCCCTTGCTGTCGAAGGCCGCGGCGTCGAGCAGGCCTGCGCATTCGCGGCATACCAACTTCAGTCGGACGCAATGTCCGAACTCAACCGCCCCTGGCCCGAACTGGCCACCTCGCACGGTGAAACTGTCGGCGTCCTGGTTGCTCCCGCCGAGGTCCGCGGGATTGCCGTCTGGGAGTTGGCCGGCGAACCATTCTGTGCCATCGGTCAGCTCCACAAAGCAGTCGAAGCGGCCGGCATGCATATCAAGTAGACCTGCGCGCCAACCACTCTGATCTGCTCTTCTGACACGGCGACCGGCACCGGACCGCCGAACCCAACCAGGCACCCAACTCCCACTCTATTTTTCTTTTCGCTGTTCTTTCCTTCCGTTCTCCTTGCTGTTCTTCTTTTCCCCTCCTCCCCCTCTCCCTCCTACATCGGTTACCGTTGAGCGGTGACGACTGCTGAGGAGTACCGGCTGCTGGGGTTTTCGGGGCTTGATCGGGAGGCGGCCGAGGTGTTCACGCCGGATCCGGTGGCGGTGAAGGAGCTCGTCGGCCAGCTGCGCGGCGCGGTTGGCAAGCTCGGGCAGGAGCCTGAGCCGATGTTCCCCGAGGACCCGCGGAACTCGGTGCAGGCGTACCTCGACACCGTGCCGGACATCCGCCGGTTCCACGCCGGGCGCGGTATCCCGGACGAGGTCAGCTGGGCCTCGCTCGCGGATCTCGGGCAGCAGCTCAAGGTCAACCGGCGTACCCACGGTGACTACGGCCTGGAGACGCACTGGTGGCTGCGGCACTTCTGGAACGGGCAGATCTACTCGCTCGGCCGGCTGCAGTACATGATCTACGAGGTCACCGAGAAGGACCCGGTTCCGGGCGTCGCGACCGGCGAGTGGGTGATCGGCGTACACATCCCGGAGACCGGCCCGCTGACGCCGGAGCTGGTCGACGACAGCCTGCGGCAGGCGCGCGAGTTCTTCCCGCGGTACTTCCCGGAGCACCCGGTCCGGATCGCGACGCTCTGGTCGTGGCTGATCGACCCGTACCTGCTGGACCACCTGCCGCAGGACTCGAACATGGTGAAGTTCGGCCGCCGGTTCACGCAGTACGGGACGCCGGTCGACAGCCAGGACAGCGCGATCTTCTTCACGTTCCGTACGCACGGCACCGACCACCTCGACGAGCTGCCGCAGGACACCACGCTGCAGCGGCTCGTGGTCGGGCGGATCAAGGACGGCGGCACCTGGCAGAGCGGGTTCGGCTACCTGGAGCTATGACCGCGCTGGTACGCCGTTCTTCGCGAGCCAGCTGGCCAGCTCCATGTTCGACACGCAACGGACGTCGGGCTGCTTGCACGTCTCCAGCACGAACTGGGTGAGCGCGTCGGAGTACACGCTGTTGTTCCAGTGGTTGAAGTGGTTGCCGAGGAACAGCGGCGGGTTGTCGCCGGCGCGGGACTTGGCCAGCGTCTGCCGGTACGTCGCGAGCACCTGCGCCTTCATCGCCGGCGCCTGGGCGATCGGCGCCCGCTTCGCCTTGGTCTGCGAGTACCAGAGGTTGTAGTCCATCGTCAGCGTGATCTTCTTCGTCCCGGCGAGCGGCACCGACTCGAGCGGGAAGTTCCAGACGCCGTTCTCCTTCTTCGGCCACGCGAGGTAGCCGGGCGTGGAGGCGTCGTACAGCATGCCGCGGCGGACCATCGCGGCCCGGTACGCGGCGCGGTTGCCCTCCAGGCACGGCGTCCGCATGCCCTTCACCGTCGACGGGTCGAACGGCGGCTCGACGGCCTTGCCCGCGGCCAGCGTCGGCCCAGTCCGGACCATCCGGTCGAACGCGTTCAGCTCGGCGGTCCACTGCGCCGTGGTCCAGCGGCCGATGCCGTTCGTGCCGCAGAAGTGCCCGTTCGCGTGCGTGCCGATCTCGTGGCCCTCGGCGATCGCGTCCCGCAGTACCGTCGTCCGGCCGAGGATGTTCGCGGTGTCACCCCAGCCGATGTCGGACGCGCCAGGCTTCTTGTACGGCGGTTTGTAGTCGGTGCGGTGGTCCTCCGGGTAGAGGTACGGCCCGGACAGGAAGAAGGTCATGCGCGCGTTGACCTGCTTGGCGACGGCGCGCCAGTGCGCCCAGAGCCCGAGGTCGCCCGCACCGTCGAAGGAGACCACCACGAACAGCGGCGGCTTCCCGTTCGGCAGCCGCGCCGGGAACGACCGCAGCACCGGCGCCGCAGCCGGGAGCCTCCCCGTCGACGGCGTGATCGAAGGAGTTGTGGGCTTCGTCGTCGGCGTCACCCCGGTCATGGGGACCGTGTGTTTGCTGGGCTTCGGAGCGCCGTCCGGCGGTACGTCGGCACACCCGACGACGACCGCCGCGACGACAACCGCAACGGCCGCGAGGTTCACCCCAGGCCTCACCACTTGTCTACTGACGCACGGATCGGCGAAAAGGTTGGCCCGGGACACGCGTCCGCGCGCAAACCCGCGCGGGGATCGTTAGGCGCCCGTGACCTTCGCGGCGCGCCGCCGGTTCGCGATCCGGCGGGACGTCTCGACGACGAGACCGATCACCGCGGCCAGGCTCAGGCTGAACGCGAGCCCCTTCAGCTGGTCGTGCGCGAACGCGTCGCCGCCGAGGTAGCCGAGCATCGCGACGTACGTGTACGCGATCGTCACGCCGAAGAACGTGAAGATCAGGAACTTCTTGAACGAGTACCGGGTCGCGCCCGCGGTCAGCGTCGCGACCATCCGGGCGCCGGGGATGTAGCGGACCGTCATCAGGATCAGCCCGCCACGTTTGTGCAGCGCGCCGGAGACCTTGTCGTAGAGCTGCTGGCGGCGCTCCTGGCGCTTCATCCAGCGGTGCAGCGCCGGACCGGAGCCGCGGCCGAGGAAGTAGCAGAAGGACTCGCCGATCACCGAGCCGGCCATCGCGACCGCCATCACGAGCGGCAGGTTCTGGTGGCCGGCGGCCGCGGCCATGCCGGCGGTGATCACCATGCCCTCGCTGGGCACCACCGGGAACACCGCGTCGACCGCGGCGGCGACGAACAGGATGAGCAGCAGCCAGTGCGACTGCATCGCGATGCTCAGCAGGTGCCGCGCGACCTCCATCAACTCCGTCACCCCGAAAGGATGCCATTGCCGGTCAAGATCGCCGCAATCCCATCGATGTCATTTCACCCGATGTTCAGAGCAGCACGGGCAGTTCGCGGATCGCGTTCATCAGGAAGCTCGGGTGCCGCGGCGGGTCCTGCGCCGGTACGGCGAGCCGCAGCCGCGGGAACCGTTCGAACAGCATCCCGAGCGCGATCCGCCCCTCCAGCCGGGCCAGCGGAGCGCCGAGGCAGTGGTGGATCCCGTGCCCGAACGCGAGGTGCGCCGAGTCCGAGCGGGTGATGTCCAGCTCGTCGGCGCGCTCCACCTTCCGCACGTCCCGGTTCGCCGGCAGCAGTGCGAACACGATCACCTCGCCGGCCTCGATCCGCCGCCCGGAGACGTCGATCGGCGCGCGGGCGACGTACGGGATCGCGGCCTGCAGCGGGCCGTCGTACCGGAGCAGCTCCTCGACGGCGGCGGGCAGCCGCTCGGGCTCGGACTTCAGCAGCTCGAGCTGGTCCGGATGCCGGAGCAGAGCGTGTACTCCGTTACTGATCAGGCTGACCGTGGTCTCGTGGCCGGCCGCGAGCAGCAGGAACACCATCGACGTGAGCTCGTCCTGGCTCAGCCGGTCACCGTCCTCCTGGACGGCGATCAGCCCGGACAGCAGGTCGCCGGTCGGCGCCTGCCGCTTCTGCGCGATCAGGTCGTGCACGAACTCGCGCATCAGCGTGATCGCCTCGACGTACTCCTCCGGGGTGTGCACGGCCGCGTTCACGAACACCGACGACCAGCGGCGGAAGTCGTCCCGGCGGACCGCGGGGATGCCGATCAGCTCGCAGATCACGGTGATCGGCAGCGGATAGCTGTACGCGTTCACCAGGTCCACGGGTCCAGCGTCCGCGCCGGCCATCTCGTCGAGCAGGCCGGTGGCGATCTCGCGGATCCGCGGCTCGAGCGCCTCGATCCGGCGCCGGGTGAACGCGGCCGCGACCAGCTTCCGCAGCCGGGTGTGGTCCGGCGGGTTCAGGTTCAGCATGTGCAGCTCGGTGCTCGCGATCAGGTCGTCCATCACCGTGTCCCGGTGCGGACCCTCCATCGACGACCGCACCACGTCCGGATGGGCGAGCAGCTCACGCGTCTCGGCGTACCCGGTGACGAGCTGCACCGGCACACCGGTGAACATCGTGAACCGCTGCACGGGCCCGGTGGAAGCAAGGTCCTCGAACCCCCAGTGCCGGGCGATGCCACTGACCTCGGTGAACGGCTGGCGCATGCGGCCAGCCTACGTTCGGCCCGAGGCCAGGTGTTCGGCCAGCTCGCCGCGGGAGTGGATGCCGAGCTTCGCGTAGATCTTGCGCAGGTGGTACTCGACGGTCTTCGGGCTCAGGAAGAGCCGGGCCGCGGCCTCCCGGATGCTGTTCCCGTCCACCAGCAGTACGGCGATCTGGCGCTCCTGCGGCGTCAGGTCGTCCGCGGTGCTCGGCACCCGGCGCCGTGCGGTCTCGCCGGTCGCCTTGAGTTCGGCCGCCGCCTGGTCGGCCCAGCCGAGCGCACCGAGCAGGTCGAACCCCTGCACCGCGAGCCGGAGCTGGGTCCGTGCGTCGACCCGCCGCCGCACCCGCCGGAGCCAGGCGCCGTACGCGAGCCGGGTCCGGGCCAGCTCGAAGGCGTCCGGCGTCTGCTCGTGCCGGCTGAGCGCGGCAAGGAATTCCTGCTCGCTCTCGCCGGCCTCCCCGAGCGCCCTGGCTGCGCGCGCCAGCGACCACGGTTGCCCTTTCGCCTCCGCGAGTACGGAGTGCTCGAGGGCCACCCGCCGTGCATCGTCCGGACGCCCCAACCGCAGATACACCTCGACCAGCTCCGGCGCCGGCGACAGGTCCGGATCCTTGATGCCGTACTCGGCCAGTCTGTCGACCAGCCGCTCGTACTGCGGCAACGCCGCGGCCGGGTCGCCCCGGGCGAGCTCCAGGTCGCCGAGCGCGAACAGCGACCACGTCGTACCGATGTGGATCTCGTGCTGTGCGCAGATCCGCAGGCATCGCAGCGCAAGCTCCTGGGACCGCGCCCTGCCCTGGTGGGACATCAGCCAGGCCAGTCCGGCCAGGTTCATCGCCTCTTCGGTCGTCTCACCGGTCTCCCGTGCCAGCCGGATCGCCTCGTCGTACGACGCCTCGGCGTCGGCCCACCGATCGGTCGTCGCGTCGTCGCGGGCGAGCAGGAACAGCAGCCCGGGCAGGGCCGCCAGCGCGACCTGTTCACGCCGTTCGTGCATCGCCTGCTGCAGCAACGCCCGCCCGGTCCCGGTCTCCCGGAGGAACAACGCCCCCATCACCGTCCAGTACTGCCGACGCCGATCCCTGCCGGCCTCGTCGTCAGGCGTCAGAGCGAGGGCGTCGCGGATCTGGTCCGTTCCGCCGCTGCCGCCGGCGAGGACCTTCGCGACGCCGCTCGCCAGCATCCCGACGATCCGCGCGCCCGGCCGCTCCAGCACCGGCAGCAAACTGTCGAGCCGGCCGGCTGCGTCGAGTCCGGCGGCGGTGTCGCACAACTGCAGACAGGCCGCGACCGCATCGGCGAGCAGTCCGACGGCGACGTCCGGTTCGGTGGACTCGGCCGCGGCCGCGACCAGGATGTCGCGCGCCCGCCGCGGCGACCCGCACTTCATCTCGATGTCGCCGCGAATCGCCTGGACGTGGATCGCGACCGGCGCCGGCGGCCGCAGCAGCAACGCGTCGTCGAGCAACACCTCGGCCCGCTCCGCCTGCCCGGCCGACCACGCGGCTTCACCGGCCGCGACCAGTCGGACCGCGGCGTCCGGCGATCCCCGGCTCAGCCGGCCGGCACGCTCGTACGCCGTCGCCGCGACCGCATACGCACCCCGGGCCGCCGCATGCTCGGCCGCAACGACCAACCCGGCCGCCACCTCGTCGTCGGCGCCGAGGACGGCCTCCGACAGGTGCCACGCGCGCCGGTCCGGGTCGGGCGCCGCCCGGGCAACCGCCTGATGCGCCGTACGACGTTCCGTCGGGTCGGCACTGGTGTAGATCGCCGACCGAACCAGCGGGTGCCGCCACTGCACCTGGCTGTCGCGGATCGCGATCAACCCGGCCGCCTCGGCTTCCGCCAGCGCAGCCACGTCGACACCGGCCTCGGCGCACCCACGGGACACGACCCCGAGCTCCGGGTCGTCCACCGCCGCGATCAGCAGGGCGGTCCGCGCGTCGCGGCTGAGCCCGTTCGCCCTGCTGGCAAAGGCTTCCGCGAGCATCGCCGGGACCGGGAGCGGTACGCCGGGAGGTATCCGGAGCAGCCGATCAGGATCATCGGCGAGCTCCAGCAACGCCAGCGGATTGCCCGCCACGGTGTGGTGCAACTGCTCGACCAGTTCCGCGGGGAGGTGCCGGATGATCTGCTGCGCGGCCTCGAGCGGGATCCCGTCCAGCCGGAGCGTCGGCAGGTCGGCCTGGAACGGCTGCAGTTGCTGACTGCGCACCGCGATCACCATCGCGATCGGGTCGGCCACCAACCGTCGCGCGGCGAACAACACGGCCTCCGCGGACGGCCGGTCCAGGAGATGCGCGTCGTCGACGAGCAGCACGACCGGCGTGTTCTCGGCGTACCGGCAGATCAGGCTGAGGGTGGCGGCGCCGACGGCGAAGCGGTCGGCCGCGCCCGCCGTGCCCGGTCCGAGTGCCAGCGCCGCGGCGAGCGCCGTCCGCTGCGGGCCGGGGATCCGGTCCAGGTCGGTCAGCGCGGGCCGCAACAGCTGCAGCAGTCCGGCGAAGGGCAGTTCGCTCTCGGCCTCGGTGCCGCGGGCGCGCAGGACCTGCAGTCCGTCGGCCAGTACGGCGGCCTCGTCCAGCAGGGTGGTCTTGCCGATGCCCGGCTCGCCGGTCACGAGCAGTACGCCCGCGGCTCCGACCCGCGCCCCCGCGATCAGTTGCTCGATCGCCCGGCGTTCGGCATCCCGCCCGATCAGCATGTTCGCAGTGTGCCACCAGGTGCCCCACCTGACGCGACGGCCGGGCTCGGCTGCCTACGTTCGGCGTACCGATTCCCACGAAGGGGGACAGAGCGATGACTGTTGCGATTGACGCCGACAAGCTGATGGGCCTGGTCTACAAGGCTGTCGACGAGGTGGGCGCGACGCTGAACGCGGCGCTCGTGGTGATGGGCGACCGGCTCGGCTACTACCAGGCACTCGCCGACCACGGCGCGGCGACACCGGCCGAGCTCGCCGAGCGGACCAGCACCGACGAGCACTACACGCGGGAGTGGCTGAACGCCCAGGCCGCCGGCGGGCTCGTCGAGTACGACGCGACCTCCGGCCGCTACACGTTGCCGCCGGAGCAGACCGTGGCACTGACCGATCCGAGCAGCCCGGCGTACCTGCCCGGCTTCTTCCAGATCGCGCTCGGCACCGTCAACCACGCCACCGAGACGATCGAGGCCGCCCGCAGCGGCGCCGGGATCGGATGGCACGAGCACACGTCCGATGTCCACATCGGATGCGAGCGGTTCTTCCGGCCGTCGTACAACGCGAATCTGCTGACCAGCTGGCTGCCCGCGCTGGAGGGTGTCGTGGGCGAGCTGGAGCGCGGTACGACGGTCGCCGACATCGGCTGCGGGCACGGCGCGTCCACGATCCTGATGGCCGGGGCGTTCCCGCGGTCGGCCTTCACCGGCTCCGACTACCACCAGGCGTCGATCGAGACCGCCCGGCAGCGCGCGGCCGACGCCGGGGTCGGCGACCGGACGTCGTTCGAGGTGGCGCCGGCGGACCGGTTCAGCGGGAGCGGGTTCGGCCTGGTGACGACGTTCGACGCCCTGCACGACATGGGCGATCCGGTCGGGACCGCCCGGCACGTCCGCGACGCACTGGCGCCGGACGGGACGTGGATGCTGGTCGAGCCGATGGCCGGGGACCATGTCGAGGACAACCTCAACCCGGTCGGCCGGGCGTACTACGGCTTCTCCACGCTGCTCTGCACACCGGCCTCGCTGTCCCAGCCGGTCGGCCTCGCACTCGGTACGCAGGCCGGCCCGGCGCGGATTCGGGACGTGACCAAGGCAGCCGGGTTCACCCGGTTCCGGACCGTCGCGCAGACGCCGTTCAACCTAGTCTTCGAGGTTCGCCCTTGACAAGACACTTCACCAATTGGTGAAGTATTGGGTGTGCTGACTGGACTGCCACGGACGTTCGGGGCGCTCGCGGATCCGACCAGGCTGGCGATCGTGGGCCGGCTGAGTCGCGGCCCGGCGACGATGGGGGAACTCGCCGGGCCGCACCGGCTCACGCCGCCGGCGATGACCAAGCACGTCCGGGTGCTGGTCGATGCCGGGCTGGTACGGCGGGAGCGGGCCGGCCGGACCGTGGTGTGCTCGCTCCGGCGGGAGGCGGTCTCCGAGGTGGAACAGTGGCTCGGCGACCTCACGTCGTACTGGAACGACACCGTTGACCGGTTGGAAGAGCTCTTACGGGAGGACGGCGATGGACACTGAGATCCGGATCGAAAGGGTGCTTCCGGCAACGATCGCACGAGTGTACGACGCGTGGACGCGGTCCGAGCTGCTGGCGCGGTGGTACTGCCCGAACCTACAGCTCGCGTTGAAGGTCGACGCGGACGTGCGCGAGGGCGGGGCGTACGTCGTGGAGATGGGCCCGCATGTGGCGCGCGGTACGTACCTGGAGGTCGAACCGCCGAACCGGCTGGTGTTCAGCTGGAAGTGGGACGGGACCGACGACGCGCCGACCCGGGTCGAGGTCGAGCTGACCGAGGTACCGGAGGGTACCCGGATGCGGCTCAGCCACACCGGGTTCGCGACCGCCGAGGACGCCGCGAACCACCGGATGGGCTGGGATCCCGAACTCGACCGCCTGGCCGGGCTGCTCAGCGTTCCGCAGCCCGACCCCGCAGCCGATCGAGGATGAGGACAAGGACGACGGTTGCCACGAGCAACACCACCGCCTCGGCCGCGGCGACGAACGCCTGACCGCGGTCGGTCAACGCGAAGATGCTCACCGGCAACGTCCGCCACGACGCCGGGTAGACCATGATCGTCGCGCCGACCTCGCCCATCGACAGCGCGACCGACAACCCCGCCGCCGAGGCGATCGCGGGCAGCAGCATCGGCAACCGGACCCGCCACAACACCCGCGCCGGCGAAGCACCGAGCGAGGCGGCGACATCGGCGCACGACGGATCGACGCGCTGCAGGGCGGCCGCGACCGTTCCGTAGCTGAAGGCAACCATCAGCACGAGGTGGGCGATCACCACGATCCACTTGGTGCCGTTCAGCAGGATCGGCTGCCGGGAGAACGCGACCAGCAGACCGAGCCCGACGACCACGGACGGTACGGCGATCGGCAGATGGTGCATGGCGTCCGCGAGCCGGGCGAACCGGGTGTTCGCGGCCGAGAGCGCGCCCCAGGTGCCGAACACGACCGCGAGCAGCCCGCCCATGAACGCTGTCTGCAGGCTGACCGAGAGCGACGCGAGCTCGTCACCGGACAGGGCCTGTTGAAGGTGGCTGGTGGTCGGGTCCGACGGGAGTACGCCGTTCCACGAACCGGCGAACGCGGCGGCGATCACGACCAGGAACGGTGCCAGCACGAGTACGCCGAAGACGACCGCGAAGGCGGTCCAGACGACGGCCTTCCCCGACTTAGTCCAGACGAGCACGGCGGCCTCCTCCAAGCGCTGCGCGCAGTACGGCGTACAGGCCGAGCGAGAGCGCGATCTGGACGACGGCGATCACGCACGCGCCCGGGTAGTCGAACATCACGATGCCTTTGGTGTGGACGAGCATCGGGAGCGTGGTGGTGTTCTTCGCCCCGAGGAACAGGACGATGCCGAACTCGTTCAACGTGAGCAGCAAGGTCAGGCTGCCGCCGGCCACCAGTGCCGGTCGTACCTCGGGGAGCACCACCTGCCGCAGTACCCGCCAGGGGCCCGCGCCGAGGCTGGCGGCGACGTCGAGCTGCGCGCGTGGGAGGCGACTCATTGCTGCTAGCAACGGTCTCATGACGAAGGGGGTGTAGAACGTGACTTCGGCCAGCACCACCGCCCACGGTGAGGTGAGGAACCCGCCCGCGCGGAGGATGCCCGTACTCCCGTAGATGAAGGTGAACGACAGCGCGACGAGGAACGACGGCAGCGCCAGCATCGTGTCCACCAGACCGGCAACCACCCGCGCTCCGGGGAACGGTACGAAGCTGATCACGACGGCCAGGAACGTGCCCACGATCAGGCATCCGATCGTCGAACCGACCGCGATCTGCACGGTCCGCACCAGCGCGTCGCGGAACTCCGCCGACCCGACCACCGTGCCCCAGGCCGGCAACGACTCCACCGCCACCAGCACCAACGGATAGACCACCAGTACGGCGATCACCAGCAACGGCGGCAGGACCCACAACCACTTCCCGTCCCGCCGTCGCCCCCGATCCACCACCAGCGCGGTACCCAACGCCTCAACAGCCATCAGTCCCCCACCACCAAACTGCAAGCCTCCACCGGCAACCCCATCACCACCGAAGCCCCCAACTCCGGCACCCACCGATCGGCCGCAACATCCACCCGCACCACCACATCCCCCAACCCCTCCACAGCACAGGTAACCCGCTTGGAGTCCCCCCGCCACTGCACCCCCACCACCCGCCCACCCAGCCCCGCATCCGCCCCCAGCCGAATTGCATGCGGCCGCACACACAACAAGCTCTTGCCCGGCTCTGCCTTCAATCCTGGGATCTCGTGGCCTGCCACCCTGACGGCGCCTTCGGAAACCTCGACGGGCAGCAGGTTCGCCCCGCCCAGGAACGACGCGGTGAACGCCGACGGCGGGGCGGCGTACAGCTCGGCGGCCGGTGCGACATCGACCAGCCGCGCGTCCCGCATGACAGCGATCCGATCCGCGAGCGCGAGCGCCTCCGACTGATCATGCGTCACGTACACGATCGCGATGTCCGGCACCTCCCGCCGCAGCTTCTGCAGCTCACCCAGCATGTCCGCACGCAACTGCGCGTCCAACGCCGCCAACGGCTCGTCGAGCAACAACACGGGCGGCTTGATCGCAAGCGCCCGCGCAATAGCCACCCGCTGCTGCTGCCCACCCGACAACTCCCGCGGAAAACGGGTCCGGAATTCCGCCATTCCGACCATGTCGAGCATTTCCGTAACCCGCGCGGTCACCTCCGCCTTCGGCTTGTGCGCCGCCTTCAACCCGAAGGCCACGTTGTCCGCAACCCGCAAATGCGGGAACAGCGCGTAGTTCTGCACCACCACCCCGATCCCCCGCCGCGCCGGCGGGAGATCGGTGACGTCCCGGCCGCCGAGCCGGATCCGCCCGCGGGACGGCCGGACGAACCCGGCCACCGCCTTCAGCGCGGTCGACTTCCCGGACCCGGACGGCCCTAGCAACGCGACCGTCTCACCGGCCGCGACGCTCAGGTCCAGTCCTTCCAGCGCGACCGTGCGGCCGTACTGCACCGTCACGTCCTCGAGCTGAACGGTCATCCCACAGCCTTCGTGTACGCCGCGACGTCCGCGTCCAGATCCGTCAGTACGGCGGCCCAGTCCGGCTGCCACACCTCGACACCGTCGGTCGCCTTCTGGACCGCCGTGAAGTTCGCGTCGGCCGGCTGTACGTCGTCCCGCGCCGGCAACCCGTACGCGTCCTTCGAGATCGTCTGCTGCGCATCCGTCGACAGCAGGTAGTCCATCAACTGCTTTCCACCGTCGGCGTTCGGCGCACCGGCACCGAGCCCCATCACGTACGGCAGCGCCAGCGTCGTCCGCTTGCCCTGGACCGCCGGGAAGAAGATGCTGAACGCCGACTTGTCGTTGGCGATCGACGCCGCGTTCATCTGCACGTCGCCGTTGGCCACCAGCAGCTCACCCTTGCTCACCTTCGGCTGCAGCTTGCCGGTCGACGCGGACGGCCCGACGTTGTTCGCCTCCAGCTTCTTCAGGTACGAGAGCGCGCCGTCCTTGCCCAGCAGATGCTGGAGCAGCAGCAGTACGGCCGTACCGTCACCCGCCTGCCCCGGCGTCGAGTACTGCAGTTTGCCCTTGAACCTCGGGTCGAGCAGGTCGTCGAACGTCTTCGGCGTACCGGCCTGGGCGTTCGCGATGAAACACAGGTAGTTGTCGACGACCGTCACGTAGTCGTCGCCCTTGACGCCCTTCACGTGGTCCGCGCCCGGTACGGCGTACTTCTGCAGCAGCCCGTCCTTGTCCGCCTTCTGGATGAACGGCGGCAGCGTGACGACGACGTCGGCCTGCGGGTTGGACTTCTCCTTCTGCAGCCGCGACACCACCTCACCGGAGCCGGCCTCGACGGTCTGGACCTTGATCCCGGTCTTCTGGGTGAACGCGTCGAACCGGGTCTTGTACCAGTCGGCGAGCCCGTCGGCGGTGTAGACGGTGACAGTCTTCTTCGCACCGTCGCCGGTGGTCGAGGCCGCACCGGTCCCGCCACAGGCGGCGGCAACGGTCAGTACGAGGGTGGTCGCGAGCAGGGTCTTGAGTGCCTTCACTTCTCCAGCCTTCGATCGAGGAGCAGGCCGGGCAGGTCCCGGACCGACTCGAGTACGTTCGTAGCGCCCGCGGCGGTCAGTTGTTCGTTGCCGTGGGCACCGGTCAGGACGCCGGCCACGATCCCGGCACCGGCCCGGATCCCGGTCGTCATGTCGTAGGCGGTGTCCCCGGCCACGGCCACGTTCTGGACGCCGTCGGCGCGCAGTTCGAGGAGTGCCTTCAGCACCATGTCCGGGTACGGTCTGCCACGGCCCGCCTGCGCCGGGCAGAGAGTGAGGTCGGCCAGCTGCCGCCAGCCGAGAGCGGTCAGGATCCGGTGTTGAGTGGTCTCGGAGAAGCCGGTGGTCAGGCAGACCTTGATCCCGGCGTCCCGGAGTTCCTGGATCGCGTCGGCGGCCCCGTCGACCGGTGCCAGTCCGCCGTCGACGAGTTCGCCGTACGCCGCCTCGAACGCCGCGTTGGCCCGCTGCGCCGCGTCCTCGGCGCCGAGCAGCGCGCGGAACACGGTGATCTTGGACTCGCCCATCGTGGCGCGGACGTGCGCGATCATCTCGTCGTACCGCGGGGTCCCCGGTTCGATGCCCTGGGCCCCGATCGCCGCGGTGAACGCCTGCTCGACCAGCCCGTCGTCGGCAACGGTCGTCCCCGCCATGTCGAGCACCGCCAGCTGAATCATCGCCCCGCCCCTTCGTCGGACGCCCGTCCAGCCAGGTCGTCAACGCCTGCAGGGGATCCGGGTCGCGGCGAGCGTGCGCCCTCGATCGCCTCGAAGCTCGCCTCGGCGATCGCCGGCGCCATGGTCATCCCGCGTCCGCCGGGCCCGGTCACGAGATACACGCCCGAAGCAACCTCCCGCCGCACCACCACCTCATTGCTGGTGGCCTGCGAATACACGCCGGCCCATCGTTGGGTGATCACGGGCAGTTCCCGTCCGAGAATGCTTTCGACCACCCCGCGCAGGTAGTCGTACGGATCGGTCTGTACGTCGAACCCGAATGGCTCGTCGTACTCGTGGGTGTCACCAATCGTCAGCCCACCGTGCGTCCGCTGCACCATCAGCAGCTGCATCTTGTGCTCGTCGGCCACCTTCGCCTGCGGCGGCAGTTCCCCGAGCGCGGGACCGGCGAAGGCCGGGTAGTACCGGAAGCTGTCACCGTCCGCGACCGCGGTGGTGAGCGTGTCGTCGAGCGGCGCCGTCTGCATCATCTGTAGGCGCACCCGGCGTACCGGCAGGTCGTCGGTCAGCTCGCGGATCAGCCCGCTGTGCCAGGCGCCCGTACACAGGAACACCAGGTCGCCCGCGTGGACGTCGCCGTGGTCGTCGACGACCTCACCGGTCCGGACGTTGCGTACTTCGCGTCCTCCGAGGAAGCGGTACCGGCCGGACTTCTCCAGCTCGGCCCGCAGCGCCGGCAGGACCTCGCGGGGTTCGACGATCGCGTCCCGGGCGCACCACAGCGCGCCGTGCAGATCGCCCTTCAGCGCGGGGTTGCGTTCCCGGGTCTGCTCCGCGTCGAGTACCTGGAACCCGCGCGCCGCCGCGTCCGGGCGGGCCGCCGCCTCCTTGGCGACCGCGAGCTCGGCCTCACTCCGGCAGACCGTCAGCGAGCCTGCGGTCCGCACGCCGATCCCCGGCACCTCGGCCCACAGGTCACGGGCCCGCTGCGCCAGCTCCACCTCGGCACCGTCGGCGCGACCGCTGACCCACACCAGCCCGAAGTTCCGCACGCTCGCGCCGCGCGCCTCAAGCTCACGCTCGAGGTGCAGCACCTCGTACCCACGCCGTACCGCCTGCCAGGCATGAAACGTGCCCAGCACGCCACCACCCACCACAACCACCCGCACATCCGCTCCTCTCGTCAAGACCAACATTGGTCCGGACCAATGAAAAGCACAGGCGGGTCGCCGGTCCACCAGGTAAACCTCGGAGGAACAGTTGGATGGCGGATCGCCACGCCATCACAATCCAGCCGTGGAGACCCGCCGCAGCGCACGAGCGCGCCGAGCGGCGCAGTTGTGATGGCCCAGCGATCCACCCCAACCGCGAAGCACGGCACCTGACGACGCGGAGGACCGCGCGTGACGCGCCCTTCGGGGCGGGGAGAACGGCGCGGACGCGCGCAGGGCGCGCCTTTCGCGGGCGGAGACCCGCGCGGGGGACGCACTTCAGGCGCGGAGGACGGAGGAGAGGACGGCGCGGGGCGCGGCTCAGGAGCGGAGGACGGCGCGGGGCGCGGCTCAGGGGGACAGCGCCGGGTGGGGCTTAGGGGCGGAGGATGGCTCGGAAGCCG